>JBBSFG010000115.1:0-10405 GCA_038238965.1 Candidatus Acidiferrales bacterium
CATTTCCGCGTACAGCCCGAATGAGCCCGCCGCCGGATGTGCGGCGGCCATTTCCGCCAGCGCCCACATCACCGTCACGGCCACCATCGCGCCCAGCGCAAAACTGATGACCACCGCGGGTCCCGCAAGTTTCACGGAGATCGCGCTGCCGAGAAAAAGTCCCGTGCCGATCGTGGAGCCCAAACCGATCATCGCCACTTGCCCGGCTGTCAGGCTGCGATGCAGTCCGGATTCGCGACCAACGATCGCGGCGCTTTCGGCTTCGGGCGCGTCGTTCACCGGTTTCTGGCCTTCCCCGACATCGTCCATGGAGCGGCATCCTAACAGACTCTGCCGCGCTCGTATCGTTTGCAGTGCATTCTGACACCCCAATCGCCGCGTATTCAGAGGGTTTTGCCCACTGGCACTATGGCTGGTTGGCGGTCCTGCACCAAAGGACGGTAAGCCTTCTGCCGCGACTGTCCTCTCGTAATCTGGGCAAAACCACCCCATTCCCTACACTTGGAGAGTGGCGAGCATCACGCTCCGGCCCCGGAGGAAAGCATGAAAGCGGTTCTGGCTCTTATCGCAATTTACGTCGCGGCATTCATCATCGCTACCCAGGGCGGATCGCAGAATCCGGTGCAGGCTTCAGCTCCCGACGGCGACATCGCCGCGGCATCCCGGTTTATTGACCCAGCCAAGCAGGCGGATATTCGCTCTCTATTGGAATTTGTCGGCGCTAAAGAACAGGTTCAGGCAGCGGCCAGCGATTCGGCCGCCCAATATCGCGAGAAGTTGCTCGCCGGCGTCGCGAATCTCCCCAATGACTCTCAACGCCAGGCGCTCATTGCCTCGGCCTCCGACAGTTTTCAGAAAAATTTCGATCACCAGCGCGCCTTGCAGCAAATCGCCGGCATCTACAACCAGCACTACAGCGATGACGAAGTGAAGGGCCTGCTGGACTTTTTCTCATCCCCGCTGGGCCAGAAGTTCGCAGCGGAATCTCCCAAAATTGCCAAAGAAATCGCGTCTGAGCAGGCCACACTGGCCGCCAGTGCCGCGCATGATTCTCTGCAAGACTTAAAATCGCAAAACTCCGGCAACGAATCCGCCGCCACGACCGCCAACAACCACAGCAAAGCGCAAGCTTCGGCGACCGTTCGGGACCAGGTGCAGGAAATTTCCCAACGTCCGTAACGAAGCGCGCCGCTTTGGCGCGTTGCTATTTGAAGCGCTTCTTGATTTTCAAGTCGATGCCGAACGTTCCGTTTTGATCGCGCAGCGCCACGATGGAAATATTGCGGTTCACCGTGTACTCCACTTGAATCACCTGTTGCTGCGTAGAGCTGACGTTCGAAACGTAGGTAATGGTCAGGTTTCGGGCGATTTGCTGTTCCACCGTTACTCGCGCGCCGGCATTTTGTTCCGAGCCGGTGGACGCCACCGTCGCCAATCCCGGATCGACGCGCAAGCGCGTAATTCCAAACAATCGCTGCAGCCGTCCGCCCAGTTGGCTGGTCACCGCTTCCGACAGCAATGCCGTCGCTCCTGACGACGCGCCTTGCGACGTGCCGCCCGCTCGGCCGGTAGCCTCCGCGCTGGTTCGCCCGAGCGCCAGCAGCGTCACGATGTCATTGCCTGGCAGCGGCGGGTCGGAGCGGTACGCCAGCGCCAGCTTGCTCGCCGGCCCGTTAAAATTAAGCGTAATTTCGTACTGTTGGATCGTCGTTGAGGCTTCCACGTTCAATACCGGGTCCAGCCGGAATGGATTGGCGAAGTTTACATCTCCGCGCGCCACGCGGTAGCGGTTCCCGGCAAAATATAAGTCTCCAGACAACAAGTGGATGTGCCCCAGAAGGATCGGATGCTCCCATGTTCCGCGCACCCGCAAGCTTGCATCCGCCTCCAATTCCGCGCCCGGCCACTCCATGCGCGCATCGGGACTGGAGCCGGCTTCGATGTCGAACTGCAAATTTCGCAGAAAGGATGAATTTGTTGTCGGCCCGGAGATTCCTTCTTTCGACGAAACCAGCGCTCCCGCAGTTTCCAGTCCCTGGTTCAATGTCACCCGCTGCACCGTTACGCGCCCGGACACCAGCCCGGCGTCCGGAGTTCCGGTAAGCCGCAGCGAGCCGCCTACCAGCCAGCTCATGCCTTCGGGATAGCGTATGCGCACGCGGTCGGAGTTAGTGCTCAGGTCGTAGCGCATGCCTCCCTCTCCGTAGTTAACGCTGCCGGAAAGTTGTAGCGTTCCACCGCCCACTTGCGCGGTGACGTTGTTGAGGAACAGCCGGGTGGTGTCGAAAACCAAATCGCCGGTGACGGCGCTGAGCCCTGTCGGAAAGTCTGCCGCGCGCGCGGAAACGTTCTCAATGTGCACGCGTCCGGTGATGCGGGGATGTTCCAGCGTCCCTTCTACCGACGCCTTGATTTGCGCCACCCCGTGCACGTCGATATCCGGTAGGGAAGCTTTGATCAACTGCAGGTCGACGGCTCCATCAAGATGCAGAGCGACGCTGCGACGCCCCGCAAACTGCACGCTTCCGTCAATCTTGATATTCGTGTCCGTGCCGTGCAGGGTTACCGGCTCGATCTCCAGGCTTTCCCGCGAAGAACGGAATCGCACCGGGCCGCTGTTCTCCAGTTGCACATTCGCGTAGTTGAGCAGCAGCCGCGAGAAATCTGCTTCCACCTGGATGCCACGCGGGTCCTTTAGCGCGCCTTTCAGGGAAATATCGCCGTCGGCCTTGCCGTGCCCGCTGAATTGTTTCAGGTGCAACGCCGCCAGCAGGAACGGATCGAGATCAATGCTCTTGATCGATACCTTTCCTTCCACCGGAAATGGGCTCGCGAGCCCCAGTGTATAGCCGCCGGAAATTTCTCCCGTGCTCATGGCCGAGGCGAGCGTCAACCGCGCTATTTTTCCGTCGGAGGTCACGTCGGCGTCGAAACTTCCGATCACTTCCTCGCCGACCCGCAAGTCCGTGACCCGAAATGTCCCAGTTCCCAGCGGCGCCGCCACCGGGCCGTCTACTTTCAAGCGGAAGCTCACCTGTCCGCCGACAGCCATCATCGATTGCAGCTTGGCGAAACTTTCCAGCGGCAACGCTGCGCCCACCAGATCCGCCGAAATCGTTTTGTCCGCGAAGCGGTATTCCGCGCTGCCAGTGACGATCCCCGCCCCCCGCCCTTTTTCCGCACCCACCGGGAAAAACCGCAATTCCGCATTCGCGATGTGCACTTCCTCCCGGCTGGCGTTCAGCTGTCCGCGTAGGCGGTTAAAAGAAGATCCGTAAACATTGCCATCCGCCAGATCGAAAAGCCCCGTGACCGCCGGCTCGCTTCTCGTACCCCGGCCATGAAATTCTCCGGTCAGGTTTCCCCGCACGGGATACGACCAGCCCCCCAGATGTTGCAATCCCTCCAGCGAAGTTTTCTCCAGGCTCGCGTCCGCGGACCACTGGTTGTCAGGAAGGAAGCTCCAGTCGGTAAGGTCCAGTTTGATCTCCACGGAACTGGCGGTGTCTCCTCGCCGCATGTGTCCGCGCGACAGCGACAATTCCACCGGCGAATACACTAGGTCGCCATCCAACGAATCCAGCACGATGGAGCTGTACTGCACGTGCTCGCCGCGAAAATGCCCCGAGAACGTCGGCTTACCGGAAGGTCCGTTGATTTTTCCGTCCCAGCTCACCGCTCCCGATAACGGCTGGTTGGCATCGTCGGAACCGGGCGGCGCGTCTCGCAGGGCGTTGATGAAGTCTTTGTATTTTTCCAGCGCGCTGGTCTCAAACTTCAAATCCATCGCCGAATCCCGCGGCTTTAACAACCCGGAAATGCTTCCATGCGTAGATGGTGTTTGGAACGCTCCGGACACCACGGTGAACAGGCTGGTGTCGTAGCGGTAGAGAAACTGCCAGTCTCCCGAAACCGCTTCGTGGCCCGGCGCGGGATCTTCCGGGGGCATCCATTGCATTTTGGCGGAAATTCCAAAATGTTCGAAAGCGCCGGTCCATACTTCCTGGGTATCGGCGGTCAGTAGCGCGTCCCAATGCAATTCGTCGGCCGGAAATCCTCGATGCTCGATGTCCGGCAGCACCGCTGCCAGGCGTATGCCCTCCACGTGAGTCTCGGCGTGAAATTGCAATCCGGCAAATCGCAGCGTGACGCGTCCTTTTACCGTGCCACCCAGCGCGCCGGCGTAAAAGTCGGGCACCACCAGGCCGTCGTTATCAATCTCCACATGTCCGTGGCTGGTCAACCCCTTGGCGTGGAAGTCGTCGTAAGGCAGAGCGATATCTCGCCCGGCATAACTTCCTGTTCCATGGAATTGCCCGCCCGCAAGTGTTCCCTCTCCGCGGAAGTCCGCGCGGCCCGTGGGCACCAGCGGCTGCCGCAGAATCTCGCGCAGGTCCACCAGCTCGAGCCATCCCCGGTATTTCATGTTCCATCGCGGGTCTGCGAAATTCGTCATCTCCACGTGCGCGTCCAGGTGAGAATGCGCCGCGCTGAATACACCTTGTTCCAGCGTGAAGCCCTCGCGCGAGACGGTAAATTTTGCCGCTATGCCCACCGGCACAGGCAAGAAACGCTCGGCCACAAATCGAATGTTTTGCCAGTCGAGATTGCCCCCATACAGCACATGCTCAAGCGGCCCGTTGGCATCCAGCGTCAGGCGCAGATTATCGCCATCCACGGCCAGCGGCGTTTTCAGGTCGTTATACAGCATCCATCCGTTTTCGAGGTTTACGTGCCGAATGTGCAAATCGAGCAGCGTTTGGCCCAGCGGTCTGTTCGAGAGCGGCCGCGGCGGATTCGGCACATTCGTCTCGCCGTTTTTTCCCACGCGGATATGAATATGCGGCTGGCGCACCACCAGCGTGTCCAGCGAAACCTTGCGTCCCCAGAAGGAATCGATTCGCAGCCCGGCTTGCACTTCCTCGGTAGCGAACAGCGGCTCCGTGCTCGCTGGCTCCAACCCGTGAATCTCCAGGCCTTTCAATGTGGCTCGCAAAGAAAGCCAGTGGATGGAAATGGTCCTCAGCTCCACCCGCCCGCCCGTCAACGTCTGCAGCCGCTGCACTACCACCCGGCGGATCAGCGGATTTCCCAGTCCGCTGCCGAAAAAAAATACCACCGCGGCCGCAACCAGGAAGATCGTTACCGCCAGAACCCACGCTACGTGGCGCAGCCAGCGAAGCTTTCGTTTTCGGCTGGCCTGCGTCATTTCGTTTCTTCCCCCAACAGCCGCTCCACATGGATTCGCGCGCGGCTCTCGGCCAGCCATTTGTCCGCCTGGCTGTCGATGCTCTGTTGCACCAGCGCTTCCTGAATCGTGTCGCGCGAGGCTTCCAGCGACGGAGGTTCCTGACCGCGCGCCTTGGCCCGCGGCAACACCGCCGACTTGTAAAAGTCCTCGATGGCTTTGGCATCCACCTGCACCGACGGGCGAAACCGGGATTCCAGATAATTCGTCAGGTACAGTTGCGTGGCGATTTTGTCGCGCACTTCCACGTCGCTCAGACCGCTTTGTTTCTTTCGCTCTTCGTATTCCTGCGGCGAAGCGAACGACTGCTTCAGCGTCGCAAGCGACTGCTCGATTTCGGCGTCAGAGGGATGGGGAAATCGCGAAGCGTCGGCTTCGTTCTGCACTACCCACTGGTCGATCAACCGGTCCAGCAGCTTAGATTCGTCTTCTGATTTTCCGTCGACCAGTTGTTGGTAGCGTCCCAGTTGCTGCACGTCACTTAGCAGAATGATGTCGTTTTCTATCCGCGCCGCCACGCGGTCGATAACCTCCTGGGCCGATAACGGCCGTTCACAAATCGCGCCTGCCAGCGCCATCACCGCAAGCAACCGCACAAAAGCGCAGGCAACCGCCCGCGCCTCGCAGAAAAATGATCTGCCGCGCATCAGAAACTCGACCCCAGATTGAAAAATATCTGGAAGCCCGGCAATCTGCTGGCTTTATGGCACGTCGGAATCGCCCCGGTCAGGACCGTACATGGCACCACAAAATACGGCCGGTTGATCTGGTAACCCAGGTCCACGCGTATCGGCCCCACCGGGGTGCCATACCTTATGCCAAAACCTACCGTGTGCGCGAAATAATTCAGCTCGTTGTCACAGTGCGTCAGGCACGTCGCATTGGCCGGGTCGCTGGTATCGAACGTCGGCTTGGGCGTCGAGGTCCGAAAAGTGATGCGGCCCACCCGGCTGAATACGTTTCCGCCATCATAAAAAATCGCCCCGCCTAAAGACGTTCCGAAATAAGGCAAGCGCATCGGAAAACGAAATTCCTGGTTCAGCACCAGCAACGCCTGTCCGCCCACAGGAAAACCTGTCAGCGCGTCTCGCGGCCCGGCCTGGTTCAGCGCGAACCCCCGCAGCGATGTTCCGCCACCCGCAAAAAAACGTTCCGGTAGCGGGATCACCGTCGGCAGCGGCGCCGTCGTCGGTGGCGGAAACGTCAGCGAAACCGTGTCGCGGTACGGTACCAGTGCCCCAAACCGAATCGATCGCGCAAAACTGAATCGCCGCTTGATCGGGTAATATGTCGAATTCTGATAATAAAATCGCAGGAAGCTCGCGCTCGATCCAAAGTACCCGTCAGCCACTCCAAAATCCGCGCTGTTAAAACTTCCCCTCGTCGCCTCCGCGGGATTATCGCGCCGGTCCAGCACCCACGTCACGCCCAATTGCGATACCAGCGTCGGCTGCTGGAAGAGCGGAATCGCCACGGGGTTGATGGTCTCGTTGATGTTGGAAACCAGCACTTTCCGAAATACATATCGATAGAGAAGCGTGGTTCGCGGCGTAACCTGGTCCGTCAATTGTAGCGACCCCTCGTAGCGCGTCGCCGTAAACGTATTGATGTCTTGCGTTTTTTCCGTGTACGCCGTCGCCTGAAAACTCAAATCCTTGTGCCCGAAAGTGTTCGGGTCGGAATACGCCAGCAGCGCGCGATCTTCAATCGTGCTGCCCCGCAACTTCAGCGACAGCGAATCGCCGCGCCCCGTCAGGTTCAGCTTGGAAATTTCCAGAATGCCGCGCGGTGCCGCTTGCACCTCGCCCGCCACCGGATTCGATGTGCTCGCCAGTCGCTGCACTTCGAACCCTCCGCCATACGCCAGCGTGTATCTCTTGGCCTCTTCCACCAGCACCACCAGATCCTTGTCGCGGTCCGTACCGGAGGGATTTTGCGGCTCAATCGTCACCCGGTTAAAAACTCCCAAGTTATATAGCCGCCGTTGCGATTCCACTACTTGCCCTTCACGAAGCGGCGCATCGGTTTTCACTTCCACTTCCCGCTGGATCACGCCCAGGTGCGTATGTTCGTAACCTGAGTAAAGAATGTGACGTACTCTTGTTTGCGGGCCTTCCTCGATGCGATACGTGAGCCGCACCGGTTCAGCTTGCTGAATGCCTGTCGTGCTGCCCGCAGTTTTTCCCCGGTTTTTGCTTTTTTCCTGATTCGCCTCGCTCGCGGTATTTTTTTCACCTTCGCCACTCGCCTCGGGAGCGACCCGGTCGGCTTTCGACGTGAACGTGGCATCTGGAAATCCATCGTTGTAATACAGCGCCAGAATCACGTCGCGATCCGTGGCCACGTTGAAATCCGAATAAGGCTGCCCCGGCGTCGAGGCCAGATCTCCCATCAGTTCGTCTTGCTTGAACGCATGCACGCCCTCCAGCGCCAACGCCGCTACACGGGTTTGCTTCCCCTCCTGAATTTTGAATTGAATCGAAAGGTCGCCCTTCCGGTCCTTATAGTTGTCGGCGATGGCCGCGTCCACCTTGGCGTCCAGAAACCCGTTCGCCTGATACAGGTTGCGCATCGATTGCGCGTCCGATTCCACGAGGCGGCGGCTGAATCGCCCGGCCGATCCCAAGGCTCCGCGAAAAATCAGCAATCGACTGCGCAGCAGGTCCGAACTAAAATAGTGGTCGCCGGCCAGTTCAATGCTGACCAGTTTGTGTTTGTCTCCCCGCGTCACGTGATACGTGATGGTTTCTTCCGTGCCCTTCCAGCCGTTCGGATTTGCAGGCGTCTCCGCGTTCTCCGTGGTGTAATCCACGCTCGAATCGAAATACCCTTCGCGCTCCAGGCGCTCTCGAATGTTGCGCTTGCCTTCCTCCAGCAGGTCCGCGTCCACCGCGCCTTCCTGATAAACCGGTACCAGCCGCTTCAGCTCGCCTTTCGAAAACTTAGACCCCACCACCGCCAGCTTTACGCGCGGCCCCTGCGACACCTCCAGGTCCAGCACGATCGTATTTTTGGCCGCGTCATATGCTCCTCGGCGCACCACCGCGCGCGCGATCAAATCTCCTTTTTTCACCAGAAATTTTCGAATTCGATCGGTTCCGTTTTGCAGCCGGGCTGACGTAATCTCGCGGCCCTCTTTCATTTTAAGCCGCTTCAAAATTTCCGCGTCGGGATATTCGGTCTCGTTCTTCAGCTTCACGCTTCCCACTCTCGCGCGCGGCCCGGGCTTCACGTGAAAAATCAAATCCATCTGGTGCGTTTCAGGATGTGGCACCGTTTCCGCGGTCACCACTGCCTCATACAACCCTTCCTGCCGCAGCGTCTCTCGCAACCGCTCCAGGGCTTCGTCCACCAAGTCCTTGCGGTATGTTTGGCCCAGATTGAGTTGCGTTGCCGCCGCCGCTGATGCGTCAGTCGGCGGAGCCACCAGTCCTTCGATCAGCACCTGGTTAAAGAAAAGATTCTGGCGCACCACGAAATCCAGCCGCACTCCACCCTCGACCGGCGTCATGGAAGTGCGCATGTCTGCGTAGTTGCCGGTGCGATAAAGCAATCGCAGGCTCTGCGCTACTTTTGCGCGGTCCAGCGGCTTTCCTGTTTCTACATTGACGCCCTGGGCAGGCTCGCTTAGCAGTTGCCCGTCTTCCGTAACGATTCGCGTGCTTGCCACTACTGGCGGGGAGTTGCCGGGGCTTTCCGTGGTGTGCCCGGCTGGAGGAGTTTGCGCGCGCAACGCCGCTCCTCCACCGAGGAGCGCGAGCGCCAAAATTCCTCGCAACCCATTAACCCAGCACGATTTCATATCCTATTCGTCTCAGACGAAGCGTAGCACAGCGGCGTTGCCCGCTCTGTCGTGTTTGGCGCTATCATTCCTGAGGCGCTAGTTGCGCGTGCAAGCCGCCGGGGCCGCTCATCCGTGGATCATTTTCTTCAGGAAAAATATTCCAGACAGATACTTTTCGACGCCATTGGACCCGAGGGCCAGCAGAGCCTGCTTGCTTCCAGCGCGGTCATTGTAGGCTGCGGCGCCATCGGTGCCGCGTCCGCCAACCTGCTGGTCCGTGCCGGCGTTGGACGCATTCGGATTGTGGATCGCGATTTCGTCGAGCCTTCCAACCTCCAGCGCCAGACGCTGTTCGACGAATCGGACGCTCGCGAAGCTCTTCCTAAAGCTATCGCCGCCGAGCGCAAGCTTAAATCCATCAATTCGAGCGTTTCCATCGAGGGCATCGTGGCTGATCTTAACCCTCGCAACGCCGGCGAGTTGCTGCAAGGCTTCGACATAATTCTTGATGGCACGGACAATTTCGAAACCCGCTTTCTGGTGAACGATTTCGCAATCCAATCAGGCCAGCCCTGGATTTACGCCGCGGCCGTCGCCGCTTATGGCCTTACGATGACCGTTCTACCTGGAGATACCGCTTGCCTGGCTTGTCTTCTCCATGGCCCGGACGCGCTGGCGGGCGTCGAGGAAACCTGCGACACCATCGGCGTTCTGGGCCCTGTCGTCAATCTGATCGCCTCCTTACAAGTCTCGGAAGCCATGAAGCTGCTTTCCGGCAATCGCGAAGCTCTTCACCGCCGCCTCGTCTCTTGCAACATTTGGAGCGGCCACTTTCAATCCGTGCAGGTGCCGCGTAACCCCCAATGCCGCGCTTGCGTCCAGAAAGAGTTCGCCTATTTGCAGGGCCAGGCCCAGCCCCACATTACGATGTGCGGACGCGACTCTGTGCAAATCCATGAACACCATCGCGCACTGGATCTCGACGCTTTACAGCAAAGGCTCGCGCGCACCGTTCCGGAAGTTCGCCACAACAGCTTTCTCCTTCGTTTTCGCGTTGCGCCCTATGAGATGACCGTTTTCGCCGATGGCCGCGCCATCTTGAAAGGCACCACCGATCCCGCCGTCGCTCGTTCCCTCTATGCCCGCTATATTGGCGCCTAGCGTAATCCAGGTACCGCAGCGATACTTATCGTCAACCACCTTCATGGTCCCGGTGAAAGTCACAAATGCTGCCCATCAGAACTTTAAATCCTGGAATTCTTGACAGGTCCAAACTGTAACGTTAGTTTCAAATGAGGAATTGTCTGCCGGAGCCGGGTTTTAGGGGTGTTTTTCGGTAAATTGCAGGCCAGAGACTAGAGCTTGCTCACTTC
>JBBSFG010000116.1:0-10255 GCA_038238965.1 Candidatus Acidiferrales bacterium
CCGGTAGAAAAGTTTTTTGCCGCCCGACAGTGCGAAATGCTCGACGGACACGAAATCCCCGTTTTGTCCGTCGAGCACGAGCTGCTTCTGATTTGCATTCACGGCGCGAAACACCTGTGGGAACGCCTGTCACTGGTTGCCGATGTCGCCGGTCTCGCCGCTCGCCAGACCACCCTCAACTGGCAGGAAAGTTTTGCAGTTGCGCAAGAAGTCGGTGCGGGGCGCATGCTGCGCGTCGGCTTGAGTCTCGCGCAAGACTTGCTTCGCGCTCCGCTGCCCCCAGACGTTCAGTCACAAGTACGCGCCGATGTGGCCGCCTCGCGACTCGCCCGGGAAATCGCCGCATGGCTACCCTCCGCCGGACACGAGCTTCCGGGATTGTTGCGCCGCGCCCTTTTTAGAATGCGCATGCGTGGAGCTGCTGCGTCCGGCTTGCCCTACCTGCTCAGACTCACTTTCTCTCCTACTCAGGAAGATTGGCACGCCGCAGACGGCCAGGAATCTGGCGCACGCTGGTCAATCCTGCGAAGGCCGTTCCGCCTCGCAAAAAAGTATCGACGCCCGCACGACCGCCAACAGTAAGGCTTACGCTACTCAGAGCCCGTGTGCGGCGCCTGGGGTGCTCCAGGTCTGCTGTCCGGCCATGCAACCGAATTTTGGTTTTTTTTCACGCCGCTAAAAACGAAAACGCCCAAAGGTGCGGATTCCCCAGGTTCGCCGTTGGGTTATGGACCTAGGTCTTGGTGTTTTACTACTCCACCAAAAAGAAAAAGGCCCGGACGCGTTACCGTCCGAGCCTTCGTTTCGAATCATTTTCCCGCAACTCTAAATATTCGTCCGCCGCGAGACAATGCGCTTCATCTTCATCGTCGCAGGCGCCGGCAACTCCACATTCAGCGATACTTCCGACTTATTCCGCAACACTCCCAGCTTGACCGTGCGTTCCTTACTATCCTTATTTTTCTCCTTGTCCTTATCTTTGTCCGCGTCGCTGTGCCGCACCGCCAGCTTTTGCCGCAGGTCTCCCACCGACCGGAGGCGTTCACCGTCCAGCGAAGTAATCACGTCCCCAGCCTTCAATCCCGCTTTTTCCGCTGGAGAACCCGAAGTAACGGAGCGCACCAGGATTCCTTCGCCCTCCGGCGCCCCGAAATAGGATCCCAGTTGCCCATTGAGGTCCTCGGCATCGATCCCCAGTCGCGGTTGCCCGCCCAGAAACACGCTACCGTTCCACCCGTCGATCGAAGGCACGTCCGGGATTTCCGCTACCTCCGGCAGGTCGGGCATATCCGGCATCTCTGGCATGCGAAACGCAAATGCGCCGGGCGCCGCCCACATCTTGTTGTGACGCAGTTCTTCCGCTTTGCCCAGTGTGACGCTCAGCGTCTGCGTGCGACCGTCGCGCCACACCGTTAGTTGCACGGTGCGCCCCGCTGGAATTTCCCGGATCATGCGCCGGAATTGTGCCGCGCCTTCCAGGTGTTCCCCGTTGATGTCCGTCACCACATCGTTTTCTTTCAGGCCGGACTTTGACGCCGGGCTGTCCGGTGCGATTTTTCCGAGCAGCACCCCGCGTTCCGCGGGCAAATTCAGTTCTTTGGCCTTGGCGCCGTTCACTTCCAGCGTCTCCACGCCCAGCCAACTCCCGCCTTCGTTGTCAAAGTCGATGTGAAACTCGTGCCGTTCCGGCGCGACATTTTCCTGTTGCTCCTGTGAGCCCGCCGTATAGGCTGGCGCCGCAATCAACGCGGCGCACAGCGCTGCCGTGCCGCCCGTGCTAATCCAGATACTTTTCTTCATTTTTCCTCCTGCGAAACTTGGCTCGTACAAAACGTTAGACGCATCCAAACCTAAACCGTTGACCGCAGCACCACCACGCGAATCCCTCCATTCACCGTATGCAGGTGAATCGGCGTGCCGCCCCGGCCGATTTTTCCGCGTATCTCGCGCGGCCGCAATGAAGTTTCCAGCGACAGCGGCAGCTCGGAAGAGAAGTTTCCGTTCATGCAGCGAGCTTCCACTTCGGCCTGCGTGTCCGAAGGCACCGCCAGCAGCAGCGAGCCATTGGTAGTCTCCGCCGTAGCTTCCCCCTTGTCGCCTCGCGCTCCCGCAGCCGCAAAGTGCGCCAGCTCCAGATGCACATTGCCGTTGGTCGTGTGCGCGTGGGTCGCGCCGCCGCCTTCATACACTTCAATATTGCCGTTTACCGTGCGCAGGTCTTCGATGGACTCCACTCCCGCGACGCGCAGCGTCCCGTTCACCGTCCCAAGATGCTCCACCCGCGCTCCATGCGGCACGTGAATCACATACTCCACCTCCACTTCCACGCCTTCATTCTGCGGATAGCGCGTCACCACGCTGATGGCGCGGGGCTTCGCGTCCACTTCAATCGACACCCGCTCCAGGTCCGACTCTTTCACCTTCGCGGTCTTCACCGCGTGCACCTCCACCGCATCCCGGTCCCAGCCGTCGACCTCCACCGTTCCATTCACGTTTTGCAATTCGAACGTGCCGCCCGGTTGCAGCGGGTAACTCTGGTCGAAGTCCTTGCTGATGGCCCAACCCGGCGCGGCATACGCTGCCGCCAGCACGAATAAAATCAGACCTGCGCGCAATGCGGTTCGAAGCATCGATTTGTACCCCCTTCGAGTTTTACTGTTGACCTGGACCCGGACCCGAAATGCAAACCAATTTGAACACCCACCAAACGACCGCTGCCGAACATCACCTCAATTGAAAATTGAATGTCACCGTGGAAATCACTTCCACCTGTTTGCCGCCAATCCATGCTGGTTTCCCGCGCCATTGCTTTACCGTGGAAATCGCCGCATCCGCCAGCACCGGCTCGCCCTGCAATAGTTTCACCACTTCCACGTGCCCATCCTTCAGCACCCGCACTTGCAGCTTGACCACCCCTTGTATGCCCACGCGCTGAGCAAGTTCCGGGTAGGGGGGATGAGGCGAAAACGTAAGCCGGTTGCGAAAATCGTCAGCGTCCTCGCGCAGTCCACCGGTCACCGCTACTTCCAGCCGGTCGACCCAGCTTTCCAGCCAATCGCCTTGCGGTTCTGCTGGCGTTGCGGGTGGCGCTGGTGGCGCAACTGGTTGGACCGCGGTCGCCTGCTGCGCAACTTGCACAACTCGCAACCGCTCCTGTTGTTCGCGGATGCGCGACTCGCGCAGCGAAGGCTCCGAATCCAGAAATTGCAGCCGAATTCTCCCGCTCGTAGTGCGCAGCTTTAGCGGAATGCCGCCCCCATTCAAAGTTCCCGTGGCATGGACCGCACCGACGCCATTTAACTGTTCCGCCTGGATGATCAGATGCAGCGCGGGATCGGCCTCGATGCGCTGCTCGCCTCCCTTGCTGATCAGCGCATCGATATTTGCGGCCAGGTTCCGCGGAAGAAACACCACGATGTCGCCATTTCCAGAGGCAAGTTGCGAAGCCCCCGCAAGTTGCACCGTGGTTGTGCGCAGCGACGCTGTCTCGGCTGTGTCGGGGTTGATCCACGCCGTGATCGTTCCATCCGCCGTTGCCGCCTGCACCGCTCCCGCCACCCGCGTCAGGCAAATGCTGCCGCCGCTGGATTCCACTTCCATCGGTCCGGCCACATACATGATTCGAATCCCGCCACCGCCGGTTTGTGCCCGCACCGAGCCGTGCACCTCGCCAAAATCAATCTGGCCGCCGCCGGTTCGCACGTTTACCAAACTCCCGGCCTGCCCCACCGTAATGTTTCCGCCGTCGGTATCGAGATCGGCGCGCCCACCGATCTTTCCCGCGCTCACGTGTCCACCGCCACTGCGCAGCGTGGCATCTCCTGAAATATTCCCGACGCTGATGTGCCCTCCGCCGGTAAACGCATTCAAGTCGCCGGCCACATCTTTTACCTGAATGTGCCCGCCCTCGGTGCGCAGCTTCGACAACTCATGGCGATTCACACCCACCGGCTCGTGCGCCATTTTCCGCGGCATTTTGAGCCCAACTTCTTGCATGCTGCTCACGCCGATACGCCCGGTGCGAATATTTCCGCCCAGCGTAGTCAACGTCGCCGTCCCGCCGATATCCTGAGTCTCAATATCCCCGGCGCCCGTTTGTACCTCCACGCTGTACCCCGGCGGCACCGCTACTTCAAATTGCACCCAGAACTGCGCGCTGGATGCCGCTCCGCGCCCCCGTTGCGGCGGCAAAGCGCCTTCAATTTCGACACCCGCGTTCGTCCCCTTGGCCCGCAGCACATATTTTTCCAGCAAGCTCTGCGCCTGCGGCCCGCGCGCATCCGTTTCGATGTGCATGGTGTAACGCACCATTGAAGCACCGCCGGTCTCGGCCGTAATAATCCGCACCGAGCCAAGATCGGCGGTGAGACGCATGGTTAATCCATCTTTCGTTTCGAACTTGCCGTTGCGTTCCGCCGACGTGTGTGGTGTTACGGGTTCGCCCGCTTTAACAGGATCGACGGCAGCAGGCTCCATCGTGTCTGGGCCGGGCATGGCCATCAGGGGAGATATCGCGCCTGCGAGCAAAATACTCCACAAGCCGCCAAGCAATGCAGGCCAGCAAAAAAATATCCTGGCTATCCCGCGTTGAAGATGGAAACGAGCTTTCATCGTTGAGCGAATCTCTCTGCCGGTCTTACTGAAGTTCTCGCGGCCCGATTTGCCGCAACGCCGCCGCGCTGCGCAGCCGCACGTAACGGCTGGGATCCCGCTTCTGTAATTCTTCCAGCGTGCGAATCACTTTCTCTACCGATGGATCCGCCGGTGTGCCCGCCTCGCTCGGCGCCTCCAGCACTTGCGCTTCATCCGATGTGTCCTCCGGACTCTCCGGCGCCACTCCAATCCTCGGGAAACTATTGTCCTCGCCGTCGTGCTCCAGCGAGTGCACCAGCATGTTCACCACTTCCACTCGCACGCCCGGATTGGGATCGTGCGTCAGCGCATCCAGCAAAGCTTCCCGCACCGCGTCATCCGCAGCCGAATCGCGTAACGCTTCCAGTGCCTTCATGCGCACCGCCGGATTCTGATCCTTCCGCGCCGCTCCCAGCAACGCCCTCCGCACTTGCAGGTCCCGACCGTGCGCCTTCAACGCGTCCAGGCAATCCAGTCGAATCCCCGCATCGAAGCGCTCGCCATTTTCCACCACATAGGTCAAAACGCGGCGCATCTCTTTATCGTCCGCGCTGCCGGAAAGCACCATCGGCTGTTCCGCGCGCAGTTGCAATTGCACCGTGCCCGGCGCGGCATTCGGCCACGGCGAAAGATTGATCCCGGCTACGGCCATCTTGGAAAGCTGGTCATCCGTGAGTTTCTGCGAAGCCATCACATTCACCGCGCGCCCGTTGCCGTTTCCAGGGAACCCGCTTTGCAGCCAGGGAATCACTTCAGCGCCCAGCAGCACCCCGAAGAAGACCAGTATCGCGCCGCTCCACGCCGGCCGCAGCGCCATCCACCGCCGTACCCATCCAAACAACTGCCAATGTTCCTGCACCTGCAATGTTGACGAAAGATCGTCCAGTTTTTCCGCCAGTTCGCTGCGGCACTGCGACAGCAGCACATCCGCGGAATCAATTTCGCCCGCTGCATGCGCCGCGCCGATCGCCTCCCACACTTCGCGCTCGCTGGCCAGTTGTGCGCTACAGGAAGCACACACCGCCAGGTGCTCTTCAATCTGCCGGCGTTCGTTTTCGTTCACTTCCTCGCAGGCATAAAAAACCAGCACCGGCGCAATCTCCCCGCAGCGCGCTTTCTTTTCCGCGCTCATCGCAGCTCTCCCAGTTCGTGGCGCAGTTTCCGCGTGGCGCGAAACAATGAATTCTTAACCGTCTCTTCCGTGGTTCCCAGCGCGTCGCCGATGGCTCGCAGCTTCAGCCCCTGATAGTGCTTCATCTCGAATACGATGCGCTCGCGGGGAGACAATCTCAGCATTGCCGTGGCGATCCGCGCTTTGATTTCCAGCCCAAACATCGTGCGTTCGGGGTCAAGCGTAGGACGGTGTTCGCGCTGCCGCTCAAAAAAATCGGTGACGCCTTCTTCGTGCCGCCCGCGATACGGTTCCGGAGACTGATCTTCCGGCCGCGCCTGCCGCCTCCGCAAATGATCCAGGCACACGTTGGTCACGATGCGGTAAAGCCAGGTATAAAAACTGCATTCGAATCGGAAGCGGTGCAGGTTGCGATATACCTTGAGGAATGCTTCCTGGTAAACGTCCCGCGCGTCTTCGGGGCGCTTCATCAGGTTCAACGCCAGTCGCAGTACGTCGCGGTCGTAGCGGCGCACCAGTTCCTCGAACGCGGCACGGCTGCCCGTTTGTGCTTCCACCACTAGCGCACGATCATCGAGGTTCGGCAAGGAGGTCACCGCAGCCAGGGCTGCGTCTCCGCTGCCTGACCCGCCGGCTTCACCGGCCACGGCCAAAACCCATCGTGGAAGCGACATTGTTCGCTTTCTGTTCGCGTGCCGAATCGCGCCTGGCACTGCCGGCGCTCTTCCCTGTGAACGTGCCGTGGCGCGCGCCACAACACCTTAAACCAGGTTTCCTCATTCGGCCAACACGAAACACCTGCGCGACCACCCTTTTGGACGGGCTTCCGCCTCATGGGTGAGCATCGCTTCCCTTCATAACAACGATACAAGTGGGTCTTTTGTTTCGCCCTAATTCACTGAAAAGTTAGGCGCGACCCTCACTCGGTTCCCTCGCTGCCCTACGAAGCCCGCGCCCCCGTCGTACGGCCTCCCCAGGCCACCAGCGGCCACGCCAATATTGCCGCCAGAATTAGCAACACCGCATACCCGTTTACGCGGTAAAACGCGTCGGGTTGCGCGACCAACTTGGCCGCCCCGGCCGCCAGGCTCATCGCCGCCGCAATCAAGAAATATCCCAGTAGGTTGAAGCGCACCACCCGCGTCACGCCAAACACCAGCACTCCCAGCGGAATCGCCGCGGCCAGAAATTGCTTCACGAAATCCGCAGGCGTGCCCCAATTGCTGCCCACCATTGCCAGCGCCACGCCAAAAAACAATAGCACCCTCAACCACGGTTGCTTGATGTACGCCGCCACAAACGAAGCTCCCAGCGCGATCAGTCCCGCGACCATCAGCGCCCTGATTAGCACTGTGCCGAAAATCGATGCTGCGGGTAGCGTAGCGTCAAAATCCCCGCCGAACGACGCCTCGATCGCTCGATGCGCGGTAGGCCAATGAGCCGCCGCCAGCCCGACCAGCCGGCTTATCCCAATCAGCGCCGCCGACCCTCCCAATCCGATCCACAGCGCGTCGCGGTAATATGCCCCGGGCATGCCGCTCCATCCCGGCAATCGCTCCTCGCCGAACGCTCGTTTGGCGAAATACCACGCCATCCCAAATACCAGCGTGATTCCCCCGAAATACACCGCGGCGCCCAGCACCACGCCGATCGTCAGTCCCGCCAGCATGGTCTTGAACGGAATCGCCGTCTGGTAGGCATTCATGAAATTCGCGATGCGATCCCCGAAAGCGAAGAGCATTACGTAGGCGATCAGTCCCCACAAACCCCACCCGCCGATGCGCCTCCACGGAATCGAGCGCGCTTCTTCGGAGCGCAGGTTTTTCAGAAAAATAATCACTGCGGTAATCGTCAGTCCCCCTAAAACCAGGAACGGCAACACGATCGACAGCACTACGCGCGGCAGTGTCAACTCTTCCTGTTGCCGGCGCCAGTCGTCGGGAATTTTCACATAGGTGCGATAGTTGGCCACTTCATCGCCGAGCACCTGCAATTCCATGCGCATGTGCCCGCTCGATTTCGATCCGTCGCGCGCGTCCGCGCCCGAATCCAGCGCGCCATTTTCTTCCCACGTCAAAGTGTGGTCCACGCGATGTGGGTGTTTGTCGGATTTCGATTCCACCAGCGTCCATTGCGTCAAATCAACATGTTTTTCTTTTCGCAGGAATTCTTCGCCGCGCGCTGCCGCCTGCTCTTTCCCCAGCGAAGCCCCCGGCGCATCCTCGCTCAACGTATGGTGCAGCGAATGGAGCGAGCCGTCCGGCTTCAGCACCACCGCGAACTCTTCAGGCTGGCTGTCGCGAAAATAGCGCACCTTCCATAAAGCTCCAGGCGCCTGTTGCTTGTAAATCTCGTTCACTCCTGCAACCCCCACGCGTTCGCGCAGGAATTCGTTGCTCACCGGGTCGGTGGTATTCGCCAGCAGCGTCGCGTGATGATAAGAATTAGGATCCACTCCGCGCTGGCGTAAAATTTCATCGGCGCGGTCGCGTGCGCCCCGCGCGTCAACGGAGAGCTTCAGATAATCGCCGATAGCCGGCGTTTTCACCCGCCACGCCAGCAACCCTCCGGCCACCAGGCAAACCGCCAGCACTCCGATCAGCGCGTTCGTAAGCGCATCGTAGCGGCCTGCCGATTCCGCAGCAACCTCAGCGGGTCCGACTTCAGGCGCAAAACTGATCTCCGGAGGCGGCTCCGCGCGATTCAGCAGATCATCGACCTCGGCAAATTTGCCGCGCTTCAGATACGCGACGCCGGAAAACAAAAGCGGCGCCACCGCCGCAGCCCCCACAATTACGCCCGAAATCTTGAAGTACATGCTGTTGGAGCGCACCAGTAGCAATCCCACCAGCGAAGCGTCCACCGTGTAATGCCAGATCAACGTCGCCAGAATTCCCCAGCGCAGCATCACGATTCCCGCCACGATGCCGATAATTCCCACTTCAATGCCGCGCGTGTAACCCGGCTCCTGCGGATACGCGCTGTGTAGAAAGCTCCACGAAAACGCCGGCAGAATAACCGCCAGAACCCGCGATTTCGTCAGCCGTTCCACGAATGGAATCGCAAACAGACGGAACAGAAATTCTTCGCTCGTCGACGCCAGCAGCCCGATCGCCACGCCGGCGATCCATGGAAAAGCCGTGTTCACCGCATCCGAATAATTAACATCCTGCGGAGCCCAGATGCCCACTTTGCTGCCGAACATATAAAACGCCACGATGAACCCGATGTGCGCCGCCGCCAGCGACAGTCCCACCACCGCCGCTGAAAAAAACTCCTTCGATTGCAGTCCGCGCAGCGTGAACGCCTTGTTCAGCCGCAAACGGTTCGGCTGCGTCGCGCGATACAGCGGCTCCGCTCCCGGCATCACCAGCGTCACGGTGAGCGCAGTCCCGATAGCCATCAAAATGGCAACCGCGATCTGCAGCGTGACGAAGCTTCCGTACGAAACATGTGTGTCGTAGCCCGAGCGCGTCGATTGCCACTGGTTCAGTTGCATGAAAAAGAAAAGCGCCGCCACAAGCGCTCCCAGTTTTATGGCTCCCATCCAGTCCGCCTGGCCCTTGCGCCACAGCGAAATTCCCAGCCACAATGCGCTGCCCATCAGCAGGATGTACGGAATAATGGCGATCTGGTTGTAAAGGATGTTTGTCGAGCGTAGTTGTTTGTAGCTGCGCTCCCACGCCTCCGGCACTTTCAAATATTCTTCGCTGTCTCCGATTTGCGCGCCCTGCACTACCACGTTCAGCCGATACGGCGCGTCCTTCGCCCGAAAGCCATGTTTTTCCCACGTGAACGACCAGTCCAGCCGGTTCGTCCGTTTCGTGGAGTTGATTTCCTCGGGTAGCAGGTCCCAGCCCGACTTCACTCCTAATTTGTTATCTAGAAAATTTTCCGCCGCAAGTTGCGCCGCGGCGCGATCCAGCGTCGCTCCCGCTCGCGCTTCCGCAACGTGATGTTCGTAGCCCACCACCTGGCCCGCCGGGCTGACGCGCACGCGAAATTCCTCTTCCTGCTGCGGCTTGAAAAACCGCACATCCCAGTACCAGATATTCAGCTCCGAAGACATCAGCCGGTTGGCCTGCTCCAGCCCTGTTTCGCGCTCCAGATACGTCTTCGCGTCGTCGTCCACGTCAAAAACAATCGCCGACTGGTAGCTCCCCGCGTCTTCCCCCATGCTCGCTAGAAACTGTTTGGCGCGCGTCAACGCTTCCCCGCGCGACACCTTGAAATTCACCGCCGCTTCCGGGAACGCGCGAAAATAATATTTGTACGCGAACAGCGCCCCGGCGATGCCGGCCACCACCCACAGCATCAGCGCGAGTTTATTCGCGGACGTCAGCCGATCAGTCGACACAATTCCTCCACTCCCAATCCTACTTCTGCCGCGATCCGATACAACCGCCAAGACCGGTCATTCCGAGCGGAGCGAGCCGACGCTTTTTATTCTCGTTCGCTCGTGTTTACCCTGAGCCTGCCGAAGGGCGAACG
>JBBSFG010000117.1:0-10249 GCA_038238965.1 Candidatus Acidiferrales bacterium
TACCCGGGACGCCGGCGATGATCAGCACGCGCATGGGGCCGAGTCTCGCTCGAATTCGATTCGTAACCTCAAATCTTGAACTCCTCGGGCCCGGCTACTCGGGTAATCTCTGGGCGCGGCAGAGCCCGCGTGCGCAAGTGAAGATACCAGGCGCGAGTTCCCAACCACTGGCGCCCGGCGTAAAACCAGCGTGGCGGCAGGAATAAAGCTGGAATCATACTCAGCGATCGAAATACGTGCTGCAGCGCCGGGGCGTCCGCATGATGCACCTGATAGATTTTGTTTTCTGCCTTAAAAGTTTCCCAGGGGAGGCCCCCATCCGTCATAAGCCGCAGTTGGTCGGCCTCCGCCTGAACGATTTCAATAATACAATTGGCGACCTCAGATGATACACACTGTGCCGCCAGAGCCTCTGTCAAGGAACCGGCCAGCGCCGACATGGCCTGTTGTTTGCGGCGCAATCCGGAAGTTCCGAATCCAACGCTGAGAAAAAGATTTCCTCCGTGGATCACATAGCAGGTGAGCGGTTCCTTAAGGATAACGATCTCGCTCATTACCGCAGCCAGCGTGAACAGATATTCGTCGGCTTCGATCACCAGAGCTTCGGGAACCGGCAGAATGCGCCGCGCCAAATTACTGCGCAGCGTCATCCGGCTGGTTCCCAGATAGCTTCTGCGCAAGCGGAAAACCTGGGCGGCGGCAAGCGAGTCTACGCGGAAGCGCTCGTCCTTTTCCGGGGCGGAAATGCGCTCTGTGCCATCGACCAGGGATTCCTTGATCGCATGGCCGACCATGCCAACCGCCGGGTTTTTCAGGAAAATCTCCGCAACGCGCGTTAGCTTGCCCGGCAACCAGTAATCGTCGCCATCGAGGAAAGCGATAATTTCTCCTCTGCACTCGGGGATGCCTGCGTTGAACGCGGAAGCCTGCCCGCCATTGGCTTTACGCATATAACGAACGCACGGCTCGAAGCGGCGCACAATTTCCGGAGTGCGATCCGTGGATCCGTCATCGATGACGATAATTTCGCGGTCTGCCGCGGGAAAATCCTGCTCAAGGACGCTAACAATCGCCTTCTCAATAAAGCGCTCGTGATTGTAAGTATCGATCAGAACGCTTGCCGGCAAACGAGCCAAGAGACTCACCCTTGTGGGTACTGCTCCGTTTCAGTGTGGAACGTGCTGTTCAACAGTCTTCGATGGTTACAAGTGTACGATATTTTAATCGGCGGGGACCAAGCGCACCGGCCGGACTGCGTTCATCACGTTCATGCAAGCCGTGGAAAAAGTTCACTGGCCGGCGCGGCTTATGCCCAGGCGTTTTCGCAGCGGCGCGGTTCCCAGCACAAACGTACGCCATAGCCACTGCCGCACACGAAATTTCCCCGCCCGGTAGCGAATGAGACCGATGCTGCCATCGGAAAGCAATTCGTGGGTGGCGTTCAGCATGGTGAAGGCGTGCTGAACCCCGCCATAGATTTCCAGGTTGCGGCGCGCTTCTTCGCCCGCATAGGCGCCCCGCTGCCCCCCGGCGATATGGTCGTAATCGTGCTTCTGGTGAATGGCGCGGGCGACTCTCGTGAGATCCACAACCGGCACGCCATGAAGCAGTGCGTCTTTGATCAGCCATTGATCGAACCAGGCACGGCCGAGCGCCAGCGGCGGCACTTCCTCATACATGTCTCGAGTGAACGCAAAAACATCGATCGCGGTGTGATGGCCGGGAAAGCCCGGCGGCAACTGGCCGACGTGCAAGGGTTTTTCGGATACGAAATTGATTTCGCTGCGAAGATCAATCTCCCAGCGATGCGTGACTGCCAGGAATCGCGGAAAGCGCCGGTGAACGGCGGTGACGGCAGTTTGAAACTCCTGCAGCAGAATGATGTCGCTGTTGACGTAGGCCAATAACGGATTTTTTGTTGCCTGCCTGGCGCGGTTCATCAAATCGTTGAGCAGCGGAGTTCCCAGTTCGCTGCGGCGAATATCGCGCAGATGACCGACTCGCAATTCCGCGGCAATTTCGGCGGTGCCTTCTTCCTCGCCGAAAAGGAAAATTTCAGGCTGAGGCTGGAGTTTCGTCCAGCTCTGGATGGCGTTCCGTTGAATGACGCCGATATGCCCCTGAAACGGCTTGGGCATAGCGAAAATGCTGATCGGTGACCCGGTCATCGCGGAAACAGCGCGCGATGCGCCGGATATGGGTAGGAAATTTTTCTAGCGATTGGAAATTTCTCGAGAAAGTCCGTGGCTAGCGGGGGATGCTCCTCATGCGGCGCATACCTTCTCGAATGACCCACTTGTTCTCCTGATCCTCGACCACCGGCGGCCAATCCGGGCCGGCCAGATGATAAAGACTCTTCAAAGCCACGCGCTGCCACAGTCCCCGGACCTTGGGAATATTTTTTACCGCGTCGGAAACACGCCGAAACGCCTTCACCGCGCCGGCCCGCGGAGTAGATTTTAGCTCGCTCTCGATAATCTTGTCGCATCTTTGATTATAACGGTCCATGTCGGAGGCGCTTATGGAATCCGAATGGAAACGATAACCGCCAATCAAGGCGTCCACGGAATACAGCCGCGCGTGGCGGAAAAATCGTACCCACAGATCGAAATCGCCGACATCGCGATAGCTAGTATTCAATTCGCTGCCCGCTTTTTCCCATAGACTTCTGCGCCAGAATGTCGACTCCTGCTGGATATATCGGTTCGCGCCAGCCAGGAAGCGATAGCGCGACCAACTGGGCAGCGCGCGAATATCCACAGTCATGCCGTTGGGATTAAAACGGGTGGGTCTGCCGGTGAGCCATTCCACGGAAGGTAACGAGGCGAAGACGCTGCCTACCACGAACAATCCGCTGGTGTGCAACAGGTCGCTGGCGTTGAGCCAGCCCATGATATCCCCGGTGCCCTGCGCGAATCCGGTATTGAGGGCGTCGTAAACGCCCCGGTCCCGCCGGCTTACCCACCAGGAAATATGTTTTTGATATTTGCGAATAATGTCGACGGTGCCATCGGTCGAACCGCCGTCCACGACGATATATTCGAGGTTAGGGTAACCCTGATGCACGATGGAACGAATGGTGTCTTCGATGAAGCGGACACCGTTGTAGACCGGCGTTACCAGCGTAATGCGCGGCCAGATGGCGGGATTATTTTCCTGGCGCGCTTCCGGGCTGGTTTCCATGCGTGCTTCCGGAGGGGCGGCCACATGGAGTCCACTGGCCACGGCAATGCTCTGCATTGAAGAGTTTTCGGATCGCACCACCCTAACTCTCCCGCCCGTTTCCGACGCTTCCCGTAGTGACCTCAAAATTCGCTTTGCCCTGGCGCACACGCACCATGGACATCAGAATCTCCAAACCGCGATCACGACGATTCGATGGCCGCGAGTGATAGAGGGGAAAAAACATGCGCTTGCGGTCCGTAAGACTGCGAAGTTCTCGCGTGCGCTCGCGCGGGAGCGCCACCAGATTTGCGTCATAGGAATCGAGAGCGATCGATACGGGTTGCAGGGAACTGTCCGGAGCCAAAGCGAACCAGCGATAGTCCAGGTTTGCGAGGAAGTCGATGATGGCGCGCGAGCGATAGCCCCACGGTTGAGTGCGTAGGTCCTGCACTTCGACGAGAATTGCCGGCCGCGAAGGACCGCGCAAGAGCCTGGCTGCCCCTTGCAGGGTTGCCAACTCAGCACCCTCGACGTCCACCTTGATAAAGTCCACGGTGGAAACGCCCATTTCCTGCAGCACATCGTCGACGGTTCGTACCTCGACACGCACCTGGTAGGTCGGTTCATTCAGAACTGGCGCGCGCAGGCTGTTGCCCCAATCGCAGTCGCCATCCACGACAAAAAGATTCGCCGAACCGCGCTCGCTACCCAAGGCGCAACGCTCGATGTGCACGTTACAGCAGCGATTAATGCGCACGTGATTTTCCAGCCGGCCGCACTCCCGAGGGGAAGGTTCAAACGCAATTACGCGGCCCTCGGGTCCGACGATCTTGGAGCACAACAGCGTGTACAAACCGTGATGCGCGCCGATATCCAGAACGGTCATGCCCGGGCGGAGAAATGTTTCGACAAAATGGAGCTCTTTATTTTCGAAATCTTCATCCACCAGCTTCCTGTCCAGCTCGCCGGTTTGCGGAAGCCACCAGGCGCCGAACGTCAAGCGCCAGGGGATAGGCAAATTGGGGAACGTCTCGCGGAGCCGGCTGGCCAGGAGAAAATATTTCTTGCTGAGCGGCTGGGCCAGAAAAAGCCGCAGGCGGCCCCAAATTGTGGCGGCGTGGGCGCGCGATTTCGTCCAGGGATCTTGTTTTTCATGCGCTTCGATACAAAGACGGAATCCATAAAGATCGATAGGCACGGCGGAGGCGAAGAGTACCGTGCGTTTGCGGCGATGCTCGTGGGTATCGCGAAAATCATCGTGATCTGGAA
Source organism: Candidatus Acidiferrales bacterium (assembly GCA_038238965.1). Classification (GTDB taxonomy): domain Bacteria; phylum Acidobacteriota; class Terriglobia; order Acidiferrales; family UBA7541; genus Acidiferrum. Next base: position 4,435 of record JBBSFG010000117.1, read on the forward strand.
GAGGAAAAACGTGGTAGACGAACGCGAAACCGGCGCGGTACAGCATCTTTATAAGGCTGCCTTCGCTGGGGTAGTAAGCGACGTCGGTCAGGCTCTGGTCATCTTCGCGAGGCTCCTCGCGCAACAGCATGGACGGCTTCTCATCGGGCACGCACATGCTTTCCAGCAGCAAACATTTTTCCGTCAGGCCTCGAAGGTTGCGAATAGCCAGCAGGGGATTCTCCAGGTGGTATAGGAGACCGAAACACAGTACCAGGTCGAATTTACCAAGCTCCAGAACGGCGGGGTCCTGAACATCTGCGCATTCGAACGGGATATGCGGGAAGCGCCGGCGAGCTTCGTTGACGTTCTCCGTTCGGCCATCGAAACCGCAAACGTGGAGGCCGCAATCGAACAGGGTCTGGGAAAAGAACCCGACGCCCGCTCCGGCATCGACAGCGGTGGAGAGGTCGAGAAGCGGCTTAACGCGACGCAAGACGTTTTGGATGGTTTCGCCCCGCGCGCGAATCAGTTTCTGGTAGTGCAGTTGATCGAAGGGCTGGCGTTTAACATCCGCGCGCTGAGAAATAGTTACCGGGACACCGTGGGAAGAGTGGACAGCCATGTTGGCGGACATGAACTTATCTCCTTCTATTACTACTAAGTACACTTGAAGTATTTAGTGGGACGGAGCGTAATGTACTATTATTGATTAGTCAATATATATTCTTGCCTATACCGTTAGGCGGGGGAGCTGTGGTATACGCGAGGTTTATAGGAGATCGGGGTTCAAATGGACGAGGGCTGGTGGCCGAGTGCGATATACCAGTCGATCGTTTTCTTCAGGCCGTCGCCCAAAGACGTTTTGGCGCGCCAACCGAATTCCGCGAAGGCCCGCGAAGTGTCCAGACAGCGCCGTGGCTGTCCGTCGGGCTTGGAGGCATCCCAGCGCACTGCCGCTGTCGAGCCGCTCAGTGAGCGGATCATCTCCAGCAAATCGCGCACGCTAATTTCTTCGCCGGACCCTAGATTGACCAGCGCGGGCTTCGAGTATTTTTCAGCGGCCAGAACAATTGCCTCCGCAGCGTCCTGGACGTACAGAAATTCCCGCGTGGCGTTGCCGGTGCCCCACGCAACGATTTCGGCGCTGTTATTGTTTTTTGCTTCCTGGCACTTGCGAATCAATGCGGGAATCACGTGGGAAGTTTCAAGGTCGAAATTGTCGCGCGGCCCGTACAAATTGACAGGCGTCAGGTAAATTCCGTTCAAGCCATATTGCTCGCGATACGCCTGCAGCTGCACGAGGAGCATTTTTTTTGCCAGACCGTAGGGAGCGTTGGTCTCTTCCGGATAGCCATTCCAGAAATCTTCTTCGCGAAAGGGCACGGGCGTGAATTTCGGGTAGGAACAAATCGTTCCGGCACACACGAATTTTTCAATGCCCACGATGCGCGCGGCTTCGATCATATTCATGCCCATCATGGCGTTGTCGTAAAAAAAACGCCCGGGGTTGGCGCGATTGGCGCCGATGCCCCCAACGACGGCGGCCAGGTGAATCACGATGTCGGGGCGGGAATCGGTATACAGCCGCAGAGCTTCGGACTGGATGCGCAGATCGTGAAACTCGCTGCGGGAAGCGACGACCTCCCGAGCGCCCGCGGCCCGAAGTTTTTCCACCACGAACGATCCCAGAAAGCCGTGGCCTCCGGTGACGATAACGCGCCGATTTTCCCAGAAGCCCATCTGGCCCTCGATTGGCGGTTGGTTTCTTGACGATGCACGAAAACTTTAATGCTGAGACGCCTGTCCCTCAACCGCCTGCGCGACGCGAATCACGGAATTATGCCAGCGATTCCAGGGCCCGATTTTTTCTTCCAGAATTGTTCTGCCGCGTCCGGGCGATTTCAATCCCACAGCTTCGAGGTCGGCGTCCACCATGATGGCGATGAGATCGTGAAACTTGATGCGTGCTTCCCAGCCGAGTTTGGCACGGCATTTTGTGGTGTCGGCGATCAAGGTATCCACTTCCAGGGGCCGGAAGTAGCGATCGGAAATCTTCACGTGCTTCTGCCAGTCCAGGCCGGCGTAGGTAAAAGCGCTTTCTAGGAACTCCTGCACGGAATGAGCTTCGCCGGTGCCGATGACGTAATCGTCGGCGGCCTCCTGCTGCATGACCTGCCAGATGGCTTCGACGTATTCGGGTGCATAACCCCAGTCGCGGCGAGATTCGAGGTTCCCCAGGAACAGGGTTTTTTCCTTACCGGCAAGGATATTGGCGATGCCGCGAGTAATCTTGCGCGTAACGAATGTTTCGCCGCGGCGCGGGCTCTCGTGATTGAAGAGGATGCCGTTCGCGGCGTACATGTTGTAGCCTTCGCGGTAGATACGCGTCATCCAATAGGCATAAACCTTTGCGACGGCGTACGGGCTGCGCGGTTGAAAGACAGTGGCTTCACTTTGGGGCGACGGCGCGGAACCGTACATCTCAGAGCTGGACGCCTGATAGAAACGCGTCTTGCAGCCGCTGCGGCGCACCGCTTCCAGCAGGCGCATCGTTCCAAGCCCAGTGATGTCGCCGGTATATTCCGGTACATCGAAGCTCACGCGCACGTGACTCTGTGCCGCGAGATGATAAAGCTCATCGGGCGCCAGGCTGTAAATCAGGTTCAGAATCCATTCCGTGCTGGACAGATCGCCGTGATGCAGAAACAGCCGGGCGTTGGGTTCGTTGGGGTCCTGATAAATGTGGTCGATGCGCTGGGTATTAAAGGTGCTGGAACGCCGGATGATGCCGTGAACCTCGTAGCCCTTGGACAGCAGCAGTTCGGCAAGATAGGAGCCGTCCTGGCCGGTGATGCCGGTGACTAGCGCGCGCTTCATGGTGAATATCTCCTGTCGTCAAAGCTGATGCGCTTCAATGGTAAAAGGCCTCGGCCGAACTGCGACGATTGTAGCTTGCGAGTGGCGGATTGTCGTCCACCCGAAATCGATTGTAACTCGCGCGGCTTTCTATACCGGGCGCCGGATTTTCAGTTTTCGCATCCGCGCCTGCAGCGTGGTGCGTTTCATGTCCAGCAGAATGGCCGCGCCTTTCGGGCCGCCAATGCGCCATTCAGTTTGCTGCAGCGCGCGAAGAATGTGGCCGCGCTCGGCCTGTTCGAGCGTGGAAACCGCGCCAGCGACCGCGGTTGAGTTTTCAGACGCGCGCGGAGACCGCACGGCGGCGCCGGAGGGCGAGGCCGGATCACCCAGTAACTCCGACACGGGGACTCGCAATTCCTTGCCGGGAGAGAGCAGCACGGCGCGCTCAATAAAATTCTCAAGCTCGCGGATATTGCCGGGCCATGAATACCCGGAGAGCGCGTTCATGGCTTCCGTCGGCACATATTCGACCGTCTTGTTGAGCCTGCTGCTGAATTTCTGAACGAAATATCGCACCAGCAGTGGAATGTCTTCGCGCCGCTCGCGCAGGGCCGGCAACTGAATGGGAAAAACGTTCAAGCGATAAAACAGATCGCTACGAAAGGTGCGCTCCGCAACCTGGCGCGCCAGGTCTTGGTTGGTGGCGGCCACCACGCGAACATCCACTTTCAAAGTGCGATTGCTACCCAGGCGCTCGAATTCCTGTTCCTGCAAAACGCGTAGCAGCTTGGGCTGCAGCTCCATGGGCAGGTCGCCCACTTCATCGAGGAAAAGCGTGCCACGGTCGGCGAGCTCGAAGCGACCGATCTTCTGGTTCAACGCGCCGGTGAACGCGCCACGCTCGTGGCCGAATAGTTCGGATTCCAGCAGGCCGCTGGGAATCGCTGCGCAATTGATTTTTACGAAAGTGCGCTGGCGGCGCGCACTGAGGTTGTGGATGGCGCGCGCGATCAGCTCTTTGCCCGTGCCGGTTTCCCCCAGAATCAGCACCGCCGTATCCGTGGGTGCCACCACTTCCACCTGCGCGAGGACCCGTTTTAACGGCTGGGCGTCCCCGATGATCTCCTCGAAATTAAATTCACTGCGAATTTCCTCTTCCAGGTAAAGCTTTTCTTCAGCCAGTTTGTCTTTGAGTGCGTCGATTTCCTTGAAGGCCAGGGCGTTTTCGACCGCGATCGCGATCTGCGCGCCCACCTGCTGCAGCAGCGCAATTTCCCGTTCGGGAAAAGCTTCATCGCGCCGGCTGGCGACATTCAGGGTGCCGAAGGTGCGGCCCTGGGTGATGAGCGGAATGCAGCAGATGGTTTGAATACCGTCGTCGCGCAGTACACGCATCACTTCGCTGGGATAACGGTTGAGCTCGGCGCCCCGCGCGCAAACCGGTTTGCCGCTGGCGATGGCGTCGCCCGAGGGAGAAATTTCGCGCGGGATAGTCACTTCCGGCTTGATCAGTTCCTGGCGGCCGGGGAAATCGAGCGCGTAGATTTTAAGCAAGCCGTTGCCGGGATCGAGCAGCGCCAGGCTGGTGTAGTCGTGATGAATCACGCGCTCCAGAGTTTTGACGATACCGCGAAAAAGCTCCGGCAGTTCGCGGCTGCTCACCAGGATGTTGTTCACCTCCAGCAGCACTCGGAGGCTGTCGCGCTCGTCAGAAAGCTGCGCTTGATACGCCTGAGAAGTTTCAAGGTTCAGCGCGTTGTCGACAGCCACGGCGACCTGGCTGGCCACCCGCTGCATAAAGGTCATTTCCGTGTCGGTGATTTTCTGCGGTAGAAGCGTGCCGAAACCCATCGCTCCCAGGCGCCGTTGCGCGGTGGTGAGCGGAACGAGGGCCATCGAATGCACTCCGGCATCGCGCAGATGCTGAAGAAATACCGGATAGCGGGTTTCTTCATCGCTGACCATAAAAGGCTGCTGGGATTGCCACACCCATCCGGCGGGGTGGCCTTCGATAGGGGTTTCTTTGCCAACCATTTTTTCGGTGGGAACGCGGGCTTCGAGGATGTGCAGGCGCATCACGTTGCGAACGGAGTCGTGAAGGACGAGGGTGAGGAAATCAAACTCGACAACCCAATGCAGGCGACGGGCAAGTTCGTGAAACAGGGCGGTGAGGTCGCGCTGCTGCGCGATAGCCTCGCTTACTTCCAGCAACGCCTCCAATTGGCGGCGGGATTGATCGAGAAGCTGGATTTTTGCGATTTCCGGGGGAGAAACAACCGGGTCCGCCATAGCTGGCAGGATAGCATCCGGTTGCTGGTGCCTCAACCGCGCGAATGCTGGCGGCTTGAGCCAAACGCGATTCCCGTATACTCGAAGTAGAAATATTCGAGCGCAAATGGAGACGGCGGCGCGCCATTCTCTGCGCGGAGTTGAGAAAAACGGAATGAGTTCACGCCTGCAGGTAATGAAGTTTGGAGGCACGTCGGTGGGCGATGCTGCCTGTATCACGCGCACCGCAAAAATCGTGGCGGGGGCCGCCAGGGAGAATCCCTGCATCGCGGTGGTTTCGGCGATGAGCGGCGTGACGAACCGGTTGATCGATGCGGCGCAAAAAGCCGCCACCGGCGATGCAAACGAAGGCGCCCAGCTGGTAAAGACCTTGCGGGCGCAGCATTTGGCGGCGCTCGAAAGCCTGCTCAAAGATCCGGAAGCGCGGCAACGCGTGATGCAAAAGGTCGACGGCGTACTGGCGGAGGCCAAACGATTGTGCGATGGCACCGCGCTTTTGCGCGAACTTACGCCACGCACGCTCGATGAAGTGTCCAGCCTAGGCGAGCGCTTGTCCGCGCCGCTGGTTGCCGAATCTATCAAAACCCTTGGGCTGCGCAGCGAATCTATCGAAGCCACAGAGTTGATCGTCACCGACGCGTTTCACGGGGGCGCCGAGCCGCGCATGGATTTGACGCGCGAGCGA
>JBBSFG010000118.1:0-10245 GCA_038238965.1 Candidatus Acidiferrales bacterium
CGCGTTTACATCGCGGACGCGCGCTGCTGCTGGCCAAGCTGGAAATGTTTCGCGACGCGCCGCGGCGATGGCGTTCTGCGCGATGAGACGCCCGATGCCGGGCGACGGAAGAGTGCTGCTATGAATGAAATGTATGCGACGAAGTGCGATGAATTCGAAGTGCTGGGACTCGATCCGCAGTCCGATCTATCGCTGAGTGAGGATTGCCGGCGAGAAATGCTGGACCACACGCTGGTCTGCGAAAAATGCGCCGCGCTGCGCGACTCCTGGAAACAAGCCAAGTCGGAATTAGCTGCTCTTGGCGACTACACAGCAGGCCTGAACGCGCCGTTGCGCGTGGAAGCTCGACTGTTGCAACAATTCCGGCTAAAGCATCAATTCCGGAAAGAGGGCAGATCGGTGAAATTTGCGGCTTGGTCGCTGGCGGCCGCCGCGTTGCTGGTTTGCTCCGTGAGCTGGTGGGATTGGCAGCAATCGCGGCACGGTACGGGCGCGAACGTGGCGACTTACGTCGGCTCGGCCAGCGTGGCTGGAACCTTCAACGTTGCGTCCGCCGGCGTTACCGCTGCTGACGGCTCTTCCGAAATGCTGCTGGCGGACAATGACAATGTCGACTTCACGCAGTTACCGGGTAGTTCCGCCCAAGGGACGGAAGATGCAACCATCGTGCGGGTCGGAATGCAGCGCGGCTCGCTTGCTGCACTGGGTTTGCCGGTGAACGAAGAGCGCGCCGCTGACTGGATTCAAGTCGATTTGCTCGTGGCCAGCGATGGGTCGCCGCAAGCGGTGCGCTTGCCGCAGTAGCGCGCAAGCAAATTTTCCCGCAGTGGCAAGTCCGCTGCGGTTGGGAGAGAAGAGGAGAAATACATGATGCGCAATGCATGGATGTCTTTCGTTTTGGGTGGCGCTTTGGTCCTGGGAGCAGGAAACGCGCGAGCGCAGGGTGAGCCTGGCGCCGGCGGACCTCCGCCGATGGGCGGGCCCATGGAGTTGATGGGCTTCGAGGGAATGCATGGTGGCAAGGCGGTGAAGGGCGCGCCGTTTTCCGCGACCTCGAATTCCGAGACCACGCAAACGTTGCAGGATGGCACGGTGATTCATCGCACATCGACAGGATCGTTGTCTCGTGACAGCGAAGGGCGCTCTCGGCGCGAGATCACCTTCAACGGCGTAGGGCCGCTGGCGGCTGAAGGCGGCGCTCACACGATGGTTTCCATCAGCGACCCGGTTGCCGGCGCGCACTTGATGCTGAATCCGGAAAAGAAAGTCGCTCACAAAATGACTTTCCACGCGCACGGCGGAGCCGATGCGAACGGAGATAAGGCGGACGCGTTTCATCAAAAGATGGAAGCCCGCGAGCAGGCCGACATTGCGTCTGGAGCGTTGAAGACGGAATCCCTTGGCACGCAGATGATGAATGGCGTGAATGCCCAGGGCACTCGCACTACGCGCACCATCGCAGCGGGGAAAATCGGAAACGATAAAGCCATTCAAGTGGTTTCGGAGCGCTGGTATTCGCCGGATCTGCAAATGGTGGTGAAGAGCACGCGCAGCGATCCGCGATTTGGAACGACCACGTTCTCGTTGACGAACATCCAGAAAGCCGAGCCGGCCGCGGCCCTTTTCACGGTTCCGTCGAACTACACCGTCAAAGAGGGTGACATGGGTGGTGGCAGGCGTGGCGGGCATCGGCACGGAGGACCGCCTCCCGCGGGTGATGTGCCACCGGCTCCTGTCAGCAACAATTAATCGTTTTTATTAAAGAGCTTCTCTCCTGAAGATGACCCGCCTTTTCGCAGCGCTGTTCGGCTGCGGAAGGGCGGAGTCGTTTCAGGCAGACTATTCTTGGCGGCGCCGGAAAAACTGGAATGAACCACTAATCCTTGCGCGGTTTAAACATTCCTCCGGCGATGCGCGTGACCATCCGCCGGGGAACGAGCCGTTCGCCCTGCGCGCCGAGATAATTTCCCAAGCCGGAGATTACGTAGCTCTTGCCGGCGGCGAGCGCTTTCAAGCCGGTGCGCGCCACTTTTTCCGCGGTCTCCGCTTTACGCGCGAATTTTTCCTGGCCCGCCACCACGTGAAATTCCGATTCGGTCGATCCGGGACAAAGAGCGCAAACTCGAATGCCGTACGGCTTCATCTCTTCCGCAAGGCCTTCGGCGAAAAGCAGGTCGAATGCTTTGGTGGCTGCGTACGTGGAGATATACGGCACTGCTTGGAATGAAGCCGTGGAGGCAAGGATCAAAACGTTGCCACTTCTGCGCTTCACCATTTCGGGAAGATATAGCCTGGTCAAATGGACCACCGCACTGCAGTTCACCTGCACCATGTCCAGCAGGCGATGCACGTCGACGGACGGCAACTCTCCATAGGCGCCGAATCCCGCATTGTTTATCAGCAATTCGATGTCGATTCGCTGTTCGCTGGTGAACACGTGAATTTTTTCCGGCGCGCTTGATTCCGAAAGGTCGGCGACAAAGACTGAAGTTTTTATTTTATATTTGGCCTCGAGTTCGCTGGCCAATTCTTCCAAGCGCTCAAGGCGCCGCGCGGTCAAGACCAGGTTGGTTCCCCCGGCGGCCAGTTCTTTCGCCAACGCCACGCCAATCCCCGCGCTTGCTCCGGTGATCAACGCCCATTTGCCGCGCCATTTTGAACTCATGGGGATTTGGACTACACGGTCTCCCGAGCCGTGATCTCATATTTGAAATTGTCAGGGTCCAGGCAATCCGGGCGCCGGGCCGCCGTTTCCGCCTGCGGGTACATGAAGAACGCCAACGGCTTGCCACTCGATCCCGGCAGGGCCACATCATGCGCGAAGTTGTAAGCGATCCAGTTCATCTCCCACGATCCGAACAGCCGCGCGCGCGCCTCGCTTACCATCTCATCGTCGAGCAGGCGATTTCCAGGCGGCTCTTCCAGCACGACCTTGCGCACATCCGCGGGATCGACAGGCACCCACCCGTGTTTCTCGAGGTACACCTCGGCGCGACAGTGCTGCGACTTGGTTACTTTTTCCGACGACGCGCCCAGGCTCTTGTAGCCCATCTGGGATTTTGCGACGCGAATTCCGTACACATCCCGGGCGGGCAGGCCGGCGGCGCGCGCCAGGCCAACGTATAGAGCATTGAGGTCGGCGCACTTACCGCCCAGATCCCCGGTTTCCAGCATGAAGCGAATGTCGCCCTTGCCGCAGCCGCGCGCTTTTGGATTTCGAAACGTGTTGACCACAATCCAGTCGTAAATTGCGCGTGCCTTCTCGACATCGGTTTGCGAGCCTTTGGTAATTTCGTCCGAAGTTTTCTTCACGATGCCGTCGGTCGGAAGAAATGTGGACGGTTGACGAAAATAGTCCAGCGACGCCTTACTTTCTTTTGCATGGTTGCCACGCGCGGAGAGCTCTACCGCATAGTCCCTGGTGGCCACGCGGCTGGTAACCGTGAGTACGGGTCTCGCGCCAGCCGGAAATTCCGCGGCGACTATGCCCAGCGCGTCGGCGTTGCTCTCGAACAACTTTGCGCTGCCGCCCTCGGCGCTGAACGTGTTCGAAAGCGTCTTTTGAAAAGGATTTGCGCCACTGATCGCTGCCGGAACCCAGATGCGCGTGATTCCGGAAGAGTTCAGGACTTCAACTCGAGTGGTTACTTCGAACGTGCGCCACGTGTCGATCGCCGCGTCCCGCGCAAACAGTCTGCTCGCTTTTGGAAACGCCAGGCTGGCTGACAACAAGCCGGTGGCCTGTAGAAATTCGCGGCGTTTCATGCTCATCCTCCCATGAATCCCGACTTCGCTTCCCGACTGATAAACTACATCTGATTCCGGCGTGGCGCAATTCCGAACCGAAATTATCCGCGAAATTCTGCGTTAACCGCGCGTGATGGGTTTGTGATAAAGAGGATTAAGATTAGAGAGAACTGGAATTAAACAGAAGGAGGTAGATATGGCTTCCACTTCCACCGCGGGTTCGATCCGAACTATGGAGGGCCGACAGCCGCTGTCACCTGAAGAACTGCGTAAAGTTCATGCCTATTGGCGCGCTGCGAATTATCTTTCCGTAGGTCAGATCTATCTCCACGCCAATCCTCTATTGCGCGAGCCGCTGAAGCTGGAACACATCAAACCCAGGCTGCTGGGGCACTGGGGTACCACGCCCGGATTGAACTTTGTCTATGTGCATCTCAACCGCCTGATTAAAAAGCACGACCTGGATGTTGTGTACGTCGCCGGTCCGGGCCACGGAGGCCCAGGCATGGTGGCTAATACCTACCTGGAGGGCACCTACAGCGAAGTCTACTCCGGCATTTCGCAAAGCGCGGAGGGAATGAGAAAACTGTTCAAGCAGTTTTCGTTCCCGGGAGGAATTCCCAGCCACGTTGCGCCCGAAACGCCCGGCTCGATTCATGAGGGCGGCGAATTGGGCTACTCGCTGGCTCATGCGTATGGCGCGGCGTTCGACAATCCGAACCTGCTGGTTTGCTGCGTCGTTGGCGACGGCGAAGCGGAAACCGGGCCGCTGGCTACCAGTTGGCATGCAAATAAATTCCTGAATCCCGCCCGCGACGGCGCGGTTCTTCCCATTTTGCATTTAAACGGCTACAAGATTGCCAACCCGACTGTGCTTGCGCGGCTCAGCGATGAGGCGCTGACGCAATTATTTTGCGGCTACGGCTACAAGCCGTATTTCGTCGAGGGTCACGATCCCGAGACCATGCATCAGCTTATGGCTTCAACGTTCGACACCATCCTGCAGGACATACGCGATATTCAGGCCCATGCCCGAGACGACAAGGCCTCCCCAATGCCGCGCTGGCCCATGATTGTTTTGCGCACGCTCAAAGGCTGGACGGGTCCGAAAATGGTGGATGGCAAGCCGGTGGAAGGCACGTGGCGCGCTCACCAGGTGCCGGTCACAAATTTCGCGGGGCATCCCGACCACTTGAAAATCCTCGAAGAGTGGATGAGAAGTTACAATCCGGAAGAGTTGTTCGACGAGAGCGGCAAATTCAAATCGGAATTCGCGGAGCTCGCGCCGAAAGGCGACCGCAGAATGGGCGCCAATCCACACGCCAACGGCGGCCTGCTGCTGCGTGATTTGAATATGCCCGACTTTCGCGATTACGCCGTCAAGGTTTCCAAACCGGGTACCGCGCTTGCCGAAGCAACACGCGTGCTTGGAACCATGCTGCGCGACGTGATGGAGATGAACGCGGATGCGCAAAATTTTCGCGTATTCGGTCCGGATGAAACCGCTTCCAACCGCCTGGACGCTTTGTATGAAACCACCGACAAGACATTCATGGAGCCGCTGGTGGCCACCGACGAGCATCTTTCAAAAACCGGCCGCGTAGTGGAAATGTTGAGCGAACACATGTGCCAGGGCTGGCTGGAAGGCTATCTGCTCACCGGCCGTCACGGTTTCTTTTCCTGTTACGAGGCTTTCATCCACATCGTCGATTCCATGTTCAACCAGCACGCCAAATGGCTGAAGGTCACCCGCAATATTCCCTGGCGCCGGCCCATCGCGTCTCTGAATTACCTGCTCACCTCGCACGTCTGGCGCCAGGATCACAACGGCTTCACGCACCAGGATCCCGGCTTCATCGATCACGTCGTGAACAAAAAGGCCGACGTCGTGCGCGTGTATCTGCCTCCCGACGCGAATACCCTGCTTTCCGTCGCCAATCACTGTTTGCGCAGCCGCAATTATGTGAACGTCATCGTGGCCGGCAAGCAGCCATCGCTGCAATGGTTGGATATGAACGCCGCTGTCGAGCATTGCACCGCGGGCGTGGGCATCTGGCCTTGGGCATCCAACGATCAAGGAAGTTCGCCGGATGTCGTCATGGCCTGCGCGGGCGACGTCCCCACGCTGGAAACTCTGGCGGCGGTCGATTTGCTGCGCCAGAATTTCTCGGACATTAAGATTCGCGTCGTCAATGTCGTCGATCTGATGACCCTGCAAACTTCAGGCGAACACCCGCACGGCCTGCCTGATCGCGAATTCGATTCTATGTTCACGACCGACAAGCCGGTGATTTTTGCCTATCACGGTTATCCGGCGCTGATTCACCGCTTGACCTACCGCCGCGCCAACCACGCAAATTTTCACGTCCACGGCTATCGCGAGGAAGGAACTACCACCACTCCTTTTGATATGACTGTGCTGAACGAGCTGGATCGCTTTCACCTGGCCGTTGACGTCGCCGATCGCGTGCCGCGCTTGCAGTCCGTAAACGCCTACTTCAAGCAAATGGTGCGCGACCGCCTCGTGCATCACAAACAATACATTTGCGAGTACGGAGACGATGTCCCTGAAATACGGGACTGGAAATGGCCCTACTGAGTGAAGATACTGGTTCTCAATTCCGGCTCCAGCAGCCAAAAGTCCAGCCTGTACGACATTGGCTCGACGCTGCCGGACTCGCCACCTGCGTCGCTGTGGGAAGGAAAAATAGAATGGCACGGAGATCGTGCCGTGCTCGAAATTGAAAATCCTTCCGGCGCGTCGCAAAAGGAAGAGATGGGCGCAGGCACACGAGCGGATGCCGCCGCGCGTTTGCTGGATGCGCTCACCTCCGGCGCGGCCAGCGCCTTATCGGACAAATCGGAACTCGCCATCGTTGGGCACCGCATCGTCAATGGCGGCCGCGAGTATACGGAGCCGACCATCATCACCGCAGAGGTCAAGTCAGCTATTCGACGCATGGCCGTGTTTGCGCCGCTGCACAATCGCGTCGAGTTGGAAGGTATCGAGCTGATCGAAAGGAAATTTGGATCCATTCCCCAGGTAGCGGTCTTCGACACGGCATTCCACAGTCAAATGCCGCCAGGAGCGGTGGTTTATCCGGGTCCTTACGAGTGGATCGCACAAGGGATTCGCCGCTTCGGCTTTCACGGAATCAACCATCAATACTGCGCGGAGCGGACGGCCCAGCTTCTGGGCAAGGAATTGGCAGCACTGAAACTCGTAACTTGCCATCTCGGAAATGGATGCTCGCTGGCGGCCATCCGGAATGGCAAGAGCATCGACACCACCATGGGCTTCACGCCGCTCGAAGGCTTGATGATGGGTACGCGTTCCGGCTCCGTCGACCCCGGAATCCTGATCTATCTCCTGCGCGAGAAAAATCTCACCGCGCAAGCCCTCGACGACTTGCTGAACAAGAAATCCGGTCTGTTGGGGATATCCGGCATTTCCGGCGATATGCGAGAGATCGTTTCCGCGATGAAAAATGGCAACGAACGAGCCAAGCTGGCTTTCGATATCTTCGTGCACCGCCTGCAAACGGGAGTTGGCTCCATGATCGCAGCGCTTGGCGGCGTCGATGCGTTGGTCTTCACCGCCGGAATTGGCGAGCATTCTCCCGAAGTTCGCGAAGCAGCATGCGCGCATTTTGGGTTTCTACGTTTAAATCTTGATGGCTCAAAAAATGCCTCGCCGCAATCCGACCAGGATATTTCCGCGGCGGGATCGGCAGTACGCGTGCTTGTCGTGCGCGCCCAGGAAGACTGGGTCATTGCGAGGGAATGCTGGAGACTGGCCACCGCTCCGAATGGCATTCAGCGTCACTAAAGTCATGGAAGTTATTTTGAATTGCTGATCTGATGAGCTCGCAGTTCCGCAGTCGTGGCGTCGAGTTTCTTGAGCACGGTCTGAATTTCAGGATTCCGCTGAAACATTTTCCAGATCAGGCCGGTCTGATAATTTTCCACCATCACGGTGATCGGCGCCTGATTCAAGCCCATGTAGATCGGCGACCGCCAGTCGTGATCAAGATTGTAGGCGTCGATGGCTGTTTCCTGCAAAGCCACATCAAACGATTATTTGCCCGTGCACTGTACGCCGACCCAGGCCTTGCAGATTCGACACTCGCTTCGACGGTCGCATCGGCTGCGAGATAGGAAAATAAAATGGCGGAGAGGGTGGGATTCGAACCCACGGTAGGATTTCTCCTACACTCGCTTTCGAGGCGAGCTCTTTCAACCGCTCAGACACCTCTCCGCGGCGATGTTTTCATCGTAGCAGACGCCTTCTGCTCCCGGCAATTGGCGCGGCTCCGGCATTCATCGCGATCGCACACGCCTGCGCCGATGCGAAACAGAAAACAAATCCTCCGTCGCTAGCTACACTCGATAAGTTATTGAATAACGCAAACGCTGAGTTGCACGCAAAACGCAAAGCTACAGCTCACCCTCGCCGCTCCGCGAAAAACGACTGCATAACCATGCGGCAATCCTCGGCCAGCACTCCCGAAATCACTTTAACGCGATGATTCACGTCCGGATGCGACAACACTTCGAAGCAGGAGTGCACGGCTCCGCCCCGCGGCTCATCGGCGCCATACACCAATCGCGGCACTCGCGCCTGTATCATCGCTCCGGCGCACATGCTGCATGGCTCAATGGTCACGTATAGCGTCGTATTGGCAAGCCGGTAATTTCCCAGCACGCGCGCGCCCTCGCGCAACACCACAATCTCCGCGTGTGCCGTGGGATCGCAATCGCGAATCGTGCGGTTTCCGGCGCGTGCCAGAATTTCCCCCTCGCGCACCAGCACAGCTCCGATAGGCACTTCGCCATTCGCGGCCGCTTCTCGCGCCTCCAGCAGAGCTTCCCGCATAAACGTAAGATTTATGTCGCCGTCCATGTTTTCCCGAGAATATCACGCTGGCCGTCATCAACCCCTCACCTTCGCTTGACAATCAAGAGTGCCCGAAACAAACTACCGCCGCATCGTCCCAGGCGCCGGGAAATTCCCATCGCGACCTTACAAAACTATTTCGTTCGCGGCCGGTTCAAGCGAAGATAGACACTGCCGCCAGCCAAAGGAACTTGAGTCCGTGGTGATCGACAGCATGTCAAAAGACGCCTAATGGAAATCAGAAGAGACCCCATCACGCAAAGTTGGGTTGTTCAGGGACAAAAAGAAATTCCCGACGGGCCGCCACAAAAATGTCCCTTCGACCATCCCTCGTCGGAAGCCAAGCCCATTCTCGCTTCTCCATCCGAAGGCCTCGCGCAAATTCGCGTAGTGCCCCATCCCGATCCCCTGTATCGCATCGAAGGCCAGCCCGGCAGGCTTGCCGAAGGCATGTACGACAAGATGGGTCCCACCGGCGCGCATGAAGTTGTCGTCGAGTTGCCTCAACATGACCGCCGGCTTTCGCAAGCCAGCGATGAAGAAATCGAGCGCGTCCTCTCCGTTTGGGCTTCTCGCATCGCCGATCTGAAAAAAGATGTGCGCTTCAAATACGTCAGCGTCTTCAAAAATCAGGGTGTCGAAGCCGGTGAAGAGTGGTCGCATGCACATTCCCAGGTCACTGCCACCATTTTCGTGCCGCGCCGCATTAAATATGAATTGAAAGCCGCGCGCGAATGGTTCAAAGAACGCGAACGATGCATTTTTTGTGACGTGGTTCGCCAGGAAGAGAAAAAAGGCACACGCATCGTGGATGTCCAGGGCGAATACTACGCGCTCTGCCCTTATGCCTCGCGAGTCCCCTATGAAGTTTGGCTCCTTCACCGCCGGCACAATCACCTTTTTGAACAGCCGAACGCCAACTCCAATCGCCGCCATTTCGCAGCCTTATTAGGCCGTGTACTTCGCCGCCTCGAAAAGGTCGCCCCGGCGTTTCACCTCGTGGTGCACACCGCGCCAAACACCCGTAGCAAAAAAGGCGAGCTTGCTGGTTACTGGAAGACCCTGGCGGAGGATTTTCACTGGCACATCGAAATACTTCCCATCGTGGAGAAGCGCAGCAAGTCCTACAGCATCAAGGAAGTTTATTTCAACGGAGTCTTGCCCGAGCAGGCCGCTGAGCGCCTGCGTTTGCTGGATCCTGATTCATGACCGCCTCTGCGCGCCGTGCTTGGAAGCAACAGCGCGGCGGCATCCTCGGCAGTCTTGCAGGCCTTCTGTTCATCATCATTTTCTGTGCCGTGCTTTACCTGGCGCGGCGCCCGCTGCTGCGTTTCGCCGGAGAATCCTGGGTGATCGAAGATCCTCTCGAACACGCCGACGCAATTCTGCTCCTCGGCGACGATAATTTTTTTGCCGACCGCGCCACCCGTGCTTCCGAACTGTTTCGCCAAAAATTGGCACCGGTCATCGTCGCCAGCGGACGGCGCATGCGTCCCAGTGCGGGCATCGCCGAGTTGATGGAGCACGACCTCGTGGAAAGAGGCGTACCCCGAGAAGACATCATTCGTTTTCCACAGGATGCCGACAACACCCGCGAGGAA
>JBBSFG010000119.1:0-10008 GCA_038238965.1 Candidatus Acidiferrales bacterium
AACCGTCCTCCCGTCGCGGCGTGCGCCGCAAGTCCGGCCACGGTTTACGCCGGGTCGGGTGACAGTGTCGCGGTGCACGTAACCGCCAGCGATCCCGACAGCGACACCTTGACGTACAGCTATACGGCAACGGGCGGTACCGTGGAAGGCACCGGAGCCGACGGGCGTTGGACATCGACGGGCCTGAGCGCGGGCAATTACACAGTGAACGCGAAGGTAGACGACGGCAAGGGCGGAACGGCGACCTGCGCGGCGGACATCGCCGTACAGCCCAAACCTAATCAGCCCCCGGTCATTTCCTGTTCGACCGATCGCAGCCCGATTCTGCCGGGTGAGCGCACCGGTATCACTTCGGTGGCCAGCGATCCGGATAACGACGAATTGACTTACAGCTACAGCGCCACGGGCGGGCAGGTAACCGGCACGGGAGCGAAGGTAGAATTTGACTCCACCGGATTGCAGGCCGGCAGTTACACCGTGAAGTGCTCCGTGAGCGACGGCAAGGGAGGCACGGCCGATGCATCGACGAACGTCGATGTGCAGCAACCGCCGCCCCCGCCGCAAGCGACCAAGGTGGGCGATTGCAGCTACGGCAAGCCGGGCAGTTCGCGTGTAGACAATGTCTGCAAGCGCGTGCTCGACGACGTAGCGCTGCGATTGAAGAACGATCCCAACGCCAAGCTAGTGATTACCGGCTATGCGGACTCGCATGAAGCACGAGCGGCAAAGCTTGCCGATACGCGCGCGGATCTCGCCCGGAAGTATCTCGGCGAGAAGGGCATCGATGCGTCGCGTGTCAGCACCCGCACCGGCACGGCTTCGAAGGAGAAGGGTGCGGAGAAAGAAAACCGCCGCGTGGACTTCACCTTCGTACCGGAAGGCGCCAACTACTAGACGGCAGTAAAAATAAATCGCTGGCCGGGCCGGAATTGATTTCCGACCTGGCTGGCGAAAAACCAAAGGCTCTTCTGCGAATTGCAGAAGAGCCTTTTTTTGTTTGGAGTGGCCCAGGGATGGATGGCGAACGGGAAGGAAAGGAGAAGCGCAGGCGAGCACCGAAATGGCACAACGGCGAGACCATTTCGGGAAAGCGTGGAAAGCGTGGAAAGCGTGGAAAGCGTGGTGGATTCAAGCCGGAATGGGAGGGCGGCAACGCCCAGGGCGGCGAATAATTCCTGAAATGGAACTCAGGGAAAGATGATAGTGTAGGTAATGTATTGATTTGTGAATAGATGACTGGTTTCCTGAAATGGTACTGGGGTTGCAGGAGGAATGGGTGCGGCCGGAAAGCCAGGTATTGTGCCGATGATAGAGGAAGCGCCGGTTCAGTCAGCAGTGCTGCCGATGAACCTGCTGGTGGTGGACGACGAACAGCATGTACGGCAATTGTGCGCGGATGTGGCTATTCAGAGTGGAATGAAGGTGACGGCGGTGGCCACGGCGGAAGAAGCGCTGGCGGTGCTGGAAAACTCCGTGGTGGACATCCTGATGACGGATTTGAAATTGCCGGAATCGAGCGGACTCGATCTGCTGCAGCAGATCCGCGACACTCATCCGGAAGTGGCGGTAATCGTGTTGACGCAGTATGGAACGATCGACTCGGCGGTGACGGCTACGCGCCTGGGCGCGGTGGACTATGTCACCAAACCGTTTCGGCTGGAAGAATTGCGCACCCGCCTGGAGCGCGTGGCGCAGGCGGTGGAGTTGCAGCAGGAAAATCGCCTGCTGCGCGAGCAACTGCGGACCAAGCCGGGTTTTGGCGGGCTGATCGGTGTTTCGGCCAAGATGCAGCGCATCTACAAAATGATCGAAAAGGTCAGCCAGCACGAATATCCGGTGCTGATCCTGGGGGAAAGCGGCACGGGAAAAGAAATGGTGGCGCGCAGCGTGCATTTTTCGGGCCCCAGAAAAGACCGGCCCTTTGCGCCGGTGGACTGCTCCTCATTGGTGCCCACCCTGATTGAATCGGAGCTTTTCGGGTACGTGAAAGGCGCGTTCACCGGGGCGATACAGGCCAAGCAGGGCCTGCTGGAAGCGGCCCAGGGAGGCACGCTGTTTCTGGACGAGATCGGGGACATGCCGGTGGACCTGCAGGCCAAATTGTTGCGCGCTTTGCAGGAACGGGAAGTGAAGCCCGTGGGATCGACGGAGCGGAGACGCATCAACGTGCGGGTGATTGCCGCGACCAATCGCGACCTGGAATCCGCTATCCGCACCGGAGCTTTCCGGCAGGATTTGTATTTTCGCCTGAACGTGGTGCAGATGAAGCTGCCGGCGCTGCGCGACCGCAAGAGCGACATACCGCTGCTGGTGATTTCTTTTCTGGAAAAGTTTTCCGGAATGCACGGGTCCACGCGCACGATATCGGATGATGCCATGCGGCGGCTGATCGCCTACGATTGGCCGGGCAATGTGCGCGAACTGGAAAACGCCATTGAACGCGCCGTGGCGCTGGGTTCCGGGCCCATCGTGCACGTGGGAGATTTGCCGAGCAGCCTGCAGTATGCTTCCAGCGAGCGGGCCCCCGACCGCAATGAAATTCTGCCGCTGGAAGAACTGGAACGCCGCGCCATTCTGAAGACGCTGCGCGAAACCTCTGGCGATAAACTGGCGGCCGCGCGCATTTTGGGAATCGGCAAGACCACGCTGTACCGCAAGCTGAAGCAATACAATGTGAGGCAAGCGGGAGAGCAGTAGGGCGAAACGGATTCAACACCTGGCATCCGCAGCCCGGCGAAATTTTAGCCAGCCACGTCTGGTAACCTGGCCGCCACCCGAATGCAGTGACGATACCTTCGGGATTGGCGGCAGCGCCGTTGCCGCATTCCACTACCCCACAGGATCACCCCATACACAGGATCGCGCATGCCGGCCGAATTTCCTGTCCGCTCGCGCGATTTTTTTCTTTGCCTGAGCTGCATGCGCAAGCGCCGCTGGCACTGCAGGCTGGCATCCCGCGACGCCCGTGCGGCGGTTTCACTCTGGGAATTACGACGCGTGGAAGTATCGACATGGGCTGGTACCGCGCATCGCTTGGCCAAGAACCCCGTTTAACTGATTGATTTCCCTACACAAATTGGTGACCGCGAGTTGGGCCTGATGGTGCAAGAGGTCTACAAGACCGCGCGCCAGCGGAGGCGCGCTGAATGAAATGCACGAGAGGGACCGGCGGCAGCGAAGTGGATTCACTGGGGTGCTAAGGCACAAATGAAGGTGTGGAGAAAATCCGAAAGTCCATCAGCGATTGGCGTGGCGCGCGCGGCGAACGAGGGATTTTCGCGCAGCGAACTGCTGGAGAAGGCGTTGCACACGCTGACCAGCGACGGGCGCGCGGACCGCATCGGCGGTTGGCTGGAGCCGGCGGAAGCGGAAAGCGGCGAATTTCGCGGGGCGCCAAGCTTCAGCGGGATTGTATGGGATCGCGAGCGCGGAAATATGCCGGCGGAGTGGCGGCGGCTGTCTCTGGAAAACACGTTGCCGCAGGACGTGTTGACTTCCGGGCGCAGCGTGCAGCAGGAACTGGAGGACGGCTCGCTGCCGATGATCGGGCCGTTGATGGAATTGCGGCGCGCGATGTGGGTGCCCATCGAAAGAAGAGGGCGGCTTCGAGGAGTATTGCTGGCGGGCAGCCGCAGCCGGCATGGCGAACTGCCCAGGGAATTGTTCGAGTCCGCCGCCGCGGAGCTGGCGCTGGCGATTGAGCTGGAAGACGAGCAGCGCGTTGCGCAGCAGCGGCACACCGACCTTGGCGTGGTAAAGAAAGTGCTTGCCGACCTCGCCAGCGCCGGACCGGACGCGATTCTCGGCGACATGGCCGCAGGCTGCACGGCGGCGGCGAGAACTGGCGGCGGACTGGGCGCGGCATTCGCGGCGATCGGCTATCTGGAAGAACGCGGCGATTCCGCCACGCCGGAAATGATCTTTCGCTGGAAGAGCGGAGACTTCACGTGGACAGGAGCGATGGAAACTTCTTCGGCCGCAGGCATCTGGCGCAGGGCGCTGGAAACCCGGAGGTTGACCGGCGCCGAGCCCGAGGAGCGGTCCCGCTTTGCGGGCGGTGAGATGTCGGGCGGATCGACGCGCGATGCCTCTCGGGAGATCGCAGACGACTTGTCGCACGGTACAACGCACGACGTGCCACGCGACGTATCAGGTGAAGTCGCGCGCATTGTGGCCATTCCGCTGGAAGCGGATGGAGAATTACTGGGTGTGCTGGTGGCCGGGCTGAGAGCCCGCGGAGCCTGCCTGGCCATCGTCGAGCGGCTGGAACTGCGCGCCGCGCTGGCGGCCACCGCGTTGGCGGCCTGGAAAAAGGCGCAGGAGGAAACGCGGCACGACGCGTGGAGAAACGCGCTTGTGGAAGCCGGCCCAGAGGCCGCAATTTTGTTGGATGAACATGGAAGCATCGTGGCAGTCAGCGAGAGCGCCAAAATGATGTTGAGCGAACGCCAGGGAAGATCCATCCCCGGTGAACAGATTGGCGGCCCGGGTCAACGGCTGATGGAATTATTTCAAAGCAGCGATCAGCCGCGCGTGGATGCCTGGGCCACGCGGGCGTTGTCGGGGGTCAGGGATCGCCGCGGGGAGCGCCGCAATGGACCTGCGGAATTGCCGGAGGCGGTATTGAGCAACGGCGTGCGCGTGCGGCTACGTCCTGCCATGCCTGCAGGCGGGCCGTTCGCGATGGTCACGCTGGAAACCTGGCGCGATGCGGACATCGCTCCGCCCGACAGCCGCGCCGCGCCGGAACTGCGCGGTGTACTCGAATGGCTGGACGAAGGAGTAGTCCTTTTCGATGTACAGGACAATGTGCGCGCGATGAATACGCGCTTCCTGCACATCGCAGGTCTGAAGCCTTCGGACGCCGCCGATCTCGGCACGCTGGATCGGCTGATCGTCAAAGTGTCGCAACACGTCGCCGACCCGTGGAGTTTTGCGCAACGCTGGCGCAACCTGGCGCGCGGGATCGATGGAGGCATTCGCGAAGAGCTGGAACTGGTGCGGCCGGCGCACAGAATTGTGCAACGCGTGGCGCGGCCGGTGGTGGACGCCAACGGGCGCAAGCTGGGGCGAGTGGAAATTTACCGCGACCTGACGGCGCGCCGGGGCTTCCAGTCGCGGTTATTACGCACCGAAAAGTTGGCGGCGCTGGGACAGATGGTCACCGGCGTGGCGCACGAGTTGAATAATCCGCTGACCAGCGTTCTGGGCTACTCGCAGAGACTGCTGCAGAGCGAACGGGCAGGCGCAAACGGCCGGGAGGTCCGGCACATTTTTGAGGAGGCGGAACGCGCCACCGCGATTTTGCGGCAACTGCTGCTGAACGCGCACGAGAACAAGCCGGAACTGCGCACCGTGGCGCTCAATCAGGTGGTGCTGCAAACCGTCGAGCTGCAGCAAGCCGGCCTGGCGCAGGAAAACATCCGCATGGAACTGGACCTGGACCCGGCGCTGCCGCTGGTTCATGGCGACGCCGGGCAGTTGCAGCAGGTCCTGATGAACCTGGCTGGAAATGCGCGGCAGGCGCTGGAGCAGAAGGGCCGGGGCGGAACGATACGGGTACGAACCAGGCAGATTGGAGACCAGCGCGTGTTGCTGGAAATCGCCGACGATGGGCCGGGCATTTCCGCCGAGAACATGGAGCACATTTTCGATCCATTTTTCACTACCAAGCCGGCGGGCATGGGAACCGGGTTGGGCCTGGCGATCGTACTGGGCATCGTGCGGGAGCACGGTGGACACGTGAACGTTTCCAGCCCTCCGCAGGGAGGAGCCGTTTTTTCCATAGCGCTGCGCGCCGCCAGCAGCGCCTTCCGGCTGGGCGAAACCTCCTGGGGCGGCAGCGAAAGAAGACAAATCCGGGCGGAGCCTGAAGCAGGCGGAAATACAGCGGCGTACCGGGGAAATCCGCTGGTGTCGGCGGGGGCGGGGGCGGAAAAGCTGCCCGCTCCAGGCTGGCCCCGCCTTCTGCCGCGAGCCGCCAATCGCATCATGGTAGTGGAAGATGAGCCCACGGTGGCCCGACTGATCGCTGACGTCCTGGGAGACGAGGGTTTCCAGGTGGACGTGCTGCTGGACGGACACGAAGCACTAGAACAGGCGGAACGTGAGAATTATGACTTGGTCATATGTGACATGAAGATGCCCGGGCTTGACGGACAGCATTTCTACAAAGGCCTGGTGCAGGCCGGGAACCGCCTCAGCGAGCGGTTTCTGTTTGTCACCGGGGATGTCGTATCGCAACAAACCCACCGGTTTATGGAACGCCACAAACTGCCGCATGTGGCCAAGCCGTTTCTGATGGAGGAACTGAAGGAACAGGTTCACAGCCTGCTGGATCGCCACTTCACGCACGAGCCACGAACCGCGGGCTGCGGAGACAAGGAACCTGGGATAAGGCGTGAGTAAAGCGATGGATCAAGCCCGGCAGACAATTCTGATCATCAGCAACGACGCGCTGTTGTGCGCCGCGGTACGCCGCGACCTGGAAACGAGCTCGCCAGGGGTGCGCGTTTCCGCGGTAAGCGGCATGGGAGCAGCCATGCGCATACTGGAAGACTTGGCGCCCAGCGCAATTCTGCTGGCCGCAGAGTTTCCCGGCGACAACCTGCCGCAACATCTGGACGAGGAGCAGGGCGGCCGGGTGCCTGCGCTTTACGCGGCGGTCAACGCACTGGCGGAGTATGCGCCAGTGGTGGTGATGGGCCAGGCCAGCTGGGAGCCGGCGCTGCAGGCGCTGATCGCCGCCGGTGAGGCGGACTACGTTACGCAGGGAGGAGGGTGCATCACCGTTGCGGCGGCTATGCTGGAGCGGCGGTTAGCGGAAAGGAAGCAGCCCGCCAACGGAGTTTCCAATCCGGCGGAGGACTGGGAAAAAGATTTCGCCGAAGTCCTGCGCCACGAATTGAACAATCCGTTAACCGGAATCCTGGGCAATGCGGAATTATTGTTGTCGGAAATCAGCAGAAGGAAAGATGGAACGCTTCCCAGCGGAGGGCTGCAGCGCGTAGAAACGATCGCGGCGCTGGCGATGCGGATGCGCGAAACAGTGCGGCAATTAAGCCAGGAATGGGAAGCGCGCAGCGAAGCGGTGCGCTCCGTCTGATTTGAAACGCGGCGGCCTCAGGCCACCGGGCGCGGTGCGCCAATATCTTCGGGAACGCGGCCTCGGGCCAGACGCTGACCGCGTGCGGACACAGGCGCCAAGGCGTGGGCATGCAAGCGGATCTTGTCGAATGCCGCCACCAACAGCATTTGCGCAAACACAAAATATCCGGCATTGAGGCAGGCCGAGAGCAGGAAGAAGGCTACTTTGCCGTTGGAAGTTTGTGCTCCCAGCATGAGCACAGCGCTGGGCCACAGCAGCACACAGGCGGCTTCAAAGGAAGATTGCAGGGTTGCGTCTGACGGCGCATTGCGGCCAATGGCGAATTGGACGAGAGCGAGCGCCACACAGGTCAGAAAGCCTGCGATGGCAGCGCGGACGGCGGCTCGCTGGAGAGCTTCCGTGGCGTCTTTCTGTGCTCTATGGGTGGATTTTAGAAGCATTCGAGCGCTCCCTCATGAGTACCAGTATTCTTAGAACCAATCAGAGTATTGGGGGCCTGCCAGATCACGGCAAGGCCGATGTCTTGCTCTGTATCCAATTGGCGATTGACGCTTGCGCAACACAGGCCGCTGCGAAGTTGTCCGTGCCGGCAGCGGAAAATTGGATGTAAAGCGCCAATCGGGGTGGGTTTTGCTGCAAAATCAGGAGCGAAAGAGGACGGATTCGCGGTGGAACATTCTGACAGCAATGAAGATAGCGGCTCCGGCATACACACAAGTGGAAAAGAAGATCAGGGCAATGGAATTCCAGTGATAGGTGCCAGTCATCAGGTCTTTACAAAGCAGGCTGACGTTCAAGATGGGCACCAGCGAAAGCTTGGGGGTTAACTCCGCCCCTGGAAGCATGGCGCCGATGGCGGGAACGATGACGACAATCATCAGTGGCGAGATATAGCTTTGCGCCTCTTTGTAGCTCTTTGCAAAAAGGGCGATGGTGATGAGCGCCGCGGAAAACAACACGGCCAAGGGCGCGGCGACCAGGAATACGGAAAGAACCGCCCCCAGACCGAGTGCCACAGGCATGGCGGTATCCGCTGATTCCTGCGGGCCGGCGGTATGAAAATGTTGAAATACCCAGGAAGAAACGCCCATGGAGGTAACTGAAAGAGCGGCAGTGGCCAGCGAGGCGGTGAGCACCAGCAGGAATTTGCCCAGCACCAGGTGGGTGCGGGAAATGGGGCTGGAGAGAATGGTCTCCATGGTGGCGCGTTCTTTTTCTCCAGCGGTCAGGTCCATAGCGGGATACATGGCGCCGGTGAGGCACATGATGATGACCAGGTAGGGAATGATGCCGCCGAACGTTTCTCCCGCGACTTTTTCCGGAGAGACGACGTTCTGCTGCTGGATGTCGAAGGACTTGAGCAGGCCAGGGGAAAGATGTTCCGCGGCGAGGCGCTCGCGCGCGTGAGCGTCGCGATAATCGCTGAAAAATTTCTCGATACGCGTGGCGGCGAAGGTAGATTTCAGATCGCCCGAGAAAATGTAGATTTTCACCGGGGGATACTGGTCGCCGGCCGCGGACTGCAAGCCTGGGGGAATTTCCACCGCGGCGCGAATCTTCTTGCTGGAGATCAAGTCCACGTAATTCGCGGAAGGCGGCACCACGATCAGGTTTTTGACGTTACCGAGACTTTCGACAATGGCCGGAGAATCGCCGCCGCCCAGGATCATTATTTTTGAAGGCTGGCGGCTGGCTTCGCCAACCAAGCCGACAACCACATAGCCAACCCCCACGGTAAGGACCGGGAAAAGCAGAATCGGAACGAGAATGGTGGAAATCAGGGTGCGGCGGTCGCGCAACGCTTCGCGCAGTTCCTTGCGATACACGATGCCGATATTGCGCCAGGACACGGTCAGGAAACCCCCGCGGCGATGTGCGGCGAAACGATTTTCACGAAGATTTCCTCCAGATCGTTTTCGCTGTAGGTAGCGCGCAACTGGGCGGGCGAGCCTTCGGCGAGCAGCTTGCCATTGTGGATGATGCCGACAACGTCACAGAGTTTTTCGACTTCGCTCATGATGTGGGTGGAGAGGATCACGGTTTTACCGGACTCGCGGCATTCACGGATGAAATTGACGATGGTGCGCGCGGCCATGATGTCCAGGCCGAGGGTCGGCTCGTCGAAAATCATCACCGGGGGATCGTGGACCAGGGTGCGGGCGATGGAGGTTTTCTGCTTCATGCCGGTGGAGAGCTTGTCGCAGCGGCGGTCGCGAAAGGAATCCATATCCAGGCGCTTGAAAATGTCGTCGACGCGTTTTTTCAGGGTGGCCTCGTCGAGCCCGTTGAGGCGCCCGAAGTATTCCACCATTTCCTGGGCGGTGAGGCGGGGATAAAGCGCCGTAGCGGTGGAGAGGAAGCCTATGCTGGCGCGAACTTTTTCGGGGTGCTCCACGATGTCGTGGCCGAAGACGATGGCGGTGCCATCGGTAGGTTCCAGTATGGTGGCCAGCATACGCAACGTGGTGGTTTTGCCGGCGCCATTGGCGCCCAGCAGTCCATAGATGCTGCCCGGGCGGCAGATAAAGCTGACATTTTCGACGGCGGAAATTTGTCCGCGCTTTTTGTCGTGGAAGCGCTTGGACAAACCGCGGGCTTCGATCATCGCCAGACTCTGGAAGAATTTATGACCATTTCGCGCAGGCAAAAGTGTACTACGCGAGGGACAGCAGAGAGCGGCCAGTAACGGTGGTGCGTGCGGAAAAGGAACGTTGAGAAACCGGGCGGTCTGCGGGGTTAGTTGTTTGTGGAGGCGGAGTAGATGAACGCGTGAGTAAGGGCTGAATCCAGCATCTAACGGTGTAGCGGGAGCGGGCGGTGTAGCGGGAGCGGGCGAGGACGCGAGGCAAAAGAAGGAATATAGAGAAAGGTGAGCAGCGCTTGCTAGAATGTAGTGTTTG
>JBBSFG010000120.1:0-9895 GCA_038238965.1 Candidatus Acidiferrales bacterium
GGAATCGTGATGGCGTCTTTCGCCCGCGTGCAACCGGTGCGCGAAGCGGTAGGGCGTCTGGCGTTTCCGTGGCTGGAAAAATCTCCCGGAACTTTCTACGCGTGCTTGTTTATTCTGACGTTGCAGATTGTGACTATTTTTCAGTCCATGCGCGAGATTCTTCACTTCTTCTACACGCTGAGAGTTCCGCACGTCACGACTTAGGACAGATCAGCGCCGCGAATGCCGGTCACTTGCCGGCCAGGCGATGGTCGAAAGCCGCGACTGCCGCTGGAACGGGAAAGGCGGGTTCACAGCGCGCATCGCGGATGGGTTTGCTGGCGGCCAATCTCAGCGGAAGAATTCCAGCCCAGACGGGCAAGGCATAATCCGGTTCATCGTCCTGCACATCACCGGCGCGCATCTTGGCGGAAACTTCGCTGAGCGGAAGGCGCAGGATGCTGGTGGCTTTCAGTTCTTTTTCGTTGGGCTGGCGCGCGTCATTCCAGCGACCGGGCAGGATTTTTTCGGTGAAGGCGCGCAGGGTCGCTAGTTTTTCTTCCGGGGCATCGACCAGCGTGGCGTGTCCCAGCGCGACAACCGAGCGGTAGTTCATGGAATGGTTGAACACCGAGCGTGCCAGCACCAGGCCGTCGATCAGCGTGACGGTGATACAGACGGCGATGCCCGAGCTGACTCCACGCAACATGCGGCTGGCAGCGGAGCCGTGGAAATAAATGGCGTCGCCGACGCGCGCGAACATGGTAGGAATCACGTAGGGCTGCTCGTTGATCGTGAAACCGACGTGGCAGACGAATCCTTCATCGAGAATTTTGTAGATGGCGTCGCGGTCGAACGAACCGCGGTGCGGTTCGCGCACCACGCGCGTTCGCTCGGTGGGCGGGAAAGTTTCCGGCAAGATGCACCTCAATGAGAAACGTGGCGCAGAGTTGATAGCCGGCGCCAAAGCGGCATGAGTGAGGAACAACCTTTTCGATGCTAACACGGTGGCGCGCGAGGGAAGCAACGGCCAATATGGAGTTGCTGGACCTTTGTGAGAAACTAGCGAACCGGAGAACATCATGAGCTCAACGTTTGCGCATGCCGCGGGGCCGAAAGCGCTGGACAGCGCGTGGGTGCGGCAGCAGTTTCCCTCTTTGCAGACACAGGTGAATGGGCAGACGGCCGCTTTTCTGGATGGTCCGGCGGGGACGCAAGTGCCGCGGCAGGTGGTGGACGCCATCGCGAACTATTTGCTGCATGACAACGCCAATACTTGCGGAGCGTTTGCAACCAGCCGGCAAAACGATGCGATGATCGCCGGCGCGCGGCAGGCCATGGCGGATTTTTTCAATTGCGCGGCGGACGAAGTCAGTTTTGGGCAGAACATGACCACCATTACGTTCGCGTTGTCGCGGGCGATTGGGCGCGAGCTGAAGCCGGGCGATGAAATCGTGGTGACCACGCTGGACCACGACGCCAACGTGGCGCCGTGGCGCGCGCTGGAAGAAAAAGGCGTGGTGGTGCGGCAGGTGGACATTCACGAAGCGGATTGCACCCTCGATCTGGAAGATTTGAAACGCAAGATTGGCAGCAAGACGAAGCTGGTGGCGGTAGGTTACGCATCCAACGCGGTGGGAACCATCAATCCTGTCGCGGAAATCACCAGGCTGGCGCATGCGGCGGGCGCGCTGGTGTTCATCGACGCGGTGCATTACGCGCCGCACGGAGCGATCGACGTAAAGGCGCTGGATTGCGATTTTCTGGCGTGCTCGCCGTACAAATTTTTTGGTCCGCACATGGGGACGCTGTATGGGAAGCGCGAGCACCTGATGAGGTTCTCTCCTTATAAGGTGCGGCCGGCGCCCGACGCGCTGCCGGATCGCTGGGAAACGGGCACGCAGGTGCAAGAGTTGATCGCCGGAATCGCTGCGGCGGTGGAATACCTCGCGGAATTAGGCCGGCGGCACGATCCCGCGGCGAAGAGCCGGCGCGAAGCGTTGCTGGCGGCGTACCGCGTGACTCGCGAGCATGAAATGGCGCTGCTGGCGAAATTGATAGACGGATTGCAGGGCATTCGCGGACTGCGTATTTTTGGCATCACCGATCCGAAGCGCTTCGAGGAACGATGCTCGACCATCTCCGTGCGGCTGGACGGGCATACTCCGACGGAAGTGGCGGCATTTCTCGGCGAACGCGGGATTTTTACCTGGGATGGCAATTTCTATGCGCTGAATCTGACGGAGCGGCTCGGCGTGCACGCCAGCGGCGGGCTGTTGCGTATCGGTCTGGTGCATTACAACACCGCCGGCGAAGTGGAGCGGTTACTCGCCAGGTTGCGCGAATTCTCCCACGATTGAAAACGCGCGGCGAACGTGTATATTGGGCGCGGCGAAAGCTAACTGAATTGTTTATTGACGGTCTGTTAGCATGCGCGGCCTATGACCTTCACTGGAATTCATCCCGTTAAATCCGCGTTGCTCGCGGCCGCATTGGCGATTTTGTGTAGCGCGCCGGCGTCCGCCAGCGAAAAAGAGCTCACCGAAGTTCGCAGCCCCAATTTTCGAGTGCTTACCGATGGCAGCGAAGGGCAGGGGCGAAGAGTTGCGCGTGAATTTGAGGAAATGCGCGCCGTCTTCGCTATCGGCTTTCCGAACATGCGGCTTTCGGGAGGCGCGCCGCTGCTGATTTTCGCCGTTCAGGATGAAAACGCCATGAAAGCGGTGGCGCCCGCTTTGTTCCGCTCGATGCCGGTGAAGCCGGGAGGAATTTTCACGCCGGGCACGGAAAAACAATTTGCCATCGTGCGGATGGATCAGGTCGCGAACGGATCCTACGAAGTGGTGTATCACGAATATGTTCACAGCCTGCTGCACTTGAATTTTCGGTGGTTGCCGACCTGGCTGGATGAAGGGCTCGCCGACTTTTACGGCAACACCCGGTTTGAAGGTAAAAAGATTTATGTCGGTGCACCAACACAGCGGGTAACGTACCTGCAGGGC
This sequence comes from Candidatus Acidiferrales bacterium, assembly GCA_038238965.1. Lineage (GTDB taxonomy): Bacteria > Acidobacteriota > Terriglobia > Acidiferrales > UBA7541 > Acidiferrum. Next base: position 2,982 of record JBBSFG010000120.1, read on the forward strand.
CGGACTTTAATTCCGCTGGAAACCCTGTTGAAGGTCAGTCCTTACAGATTTTATCGCGGCGACGAGAGGCAGATCCAAACGTTCTACGCCGAATCGTGGGCATTGGTGCATTACACGATTTTTGGGCCGGATATGGATCGCGGCAAGAAACTCGCTCACTTCTACAATCAATTGCAGGCCGGTGAAAATCAATTAAAAGCCTTTCGGGAAGTTTTTGGAGACCTGAAGACCGTGGAGGAGGCCCTGGACCGCTACATCAATGCGTTCGCGTTCCAAAGTTGGGTGATGGAAAGTCCGGCGTCCATCGAGGAAAAATATTTTGCCGTCCGCAAGTTGAGCAAGGCGGAGTCCATGGCGGAAGTCGCGAGTTTCCGGCTGTGGGAGCATGACGCCGCGGAAGCCACCGCGCCGGTGGAAGAGGCTCTGAAGGAGGATCCGAATCTTGCCGTGGCGCATGAAGAGCTGGGATTCATCGATTTTCGCGATGGCAAGGATGAGGATGCGCTCCGCGAATTCACGCGCGCGCACGAATTGGACAAGCAACGTTACCTCTCGCAGTATTTTGCAATCATGATGAGTACGCGCCTCGAGACGCCGGAAGGCCGGGAGATACGGCGGAAAGGCTTGCTGGAAGTCATCACCACAAACCCGCAGTTCGCGCCTGCTTACGCGCAGTTGGCCAAAGTTGAACTGGCCGACGGGCACGACGTGAAGACCCTGGTGTTTGCCCGCAAGGCGGAAGCTTCGCAACCTTCGGTGGCCGGATACCATTTATTGAGCGCCGAAATCCTGTTGCGGCTCAAGAAAGAGAACGAAGCCGCGGAGCTTGCGAAATTTGTCGCGGACCGCTGGGAGAGCACCGACCACAACGAGGCGGTGGCGCTATGGAACCGCATACCGGAAGCCAGCCGTCCGGCGGGCGTCACGCTTGAAGAGGAAATCGAACCTCAATCAAAATCGGTGGAAGGGACAATCCGCTCGGTAACTTGCGAGGCCAAAGACAAGAAAAATGTGACCCTGCAACATGGAGATGAAGCGCTGACGTTTCACAGCAAAGGGGCGCAACGCGTGGGATTTTCCGACACGATCTGGTACGGCATCGACAATTTCAGTCTGTGCCATCACGTGGAAGGCACGCATGCGGTGATCAGGTATCGCCCGCCGGTGGGTAATGAATACACCGGAGACTGGTTGTCGATCGAGCTGCGCGACGAATTGCCGGCGGCGCCCAAGAGTGAAGTGCTCCCCGGACCCGCCGGGAATAAGCAGTAGCCGTTGCGAGAGCGCCGCGAGTTTTCTTGAGCACGCCAGGTAGCGGGTCAGTTCGAAATGCCATTCCCCATCATCGGCCTGCTGCACGGACAGTCACTTCAATCCGCCGGGCCCGCAAAGAGAATTAGATTCCCATCGGGATCCACCACGATGCTCACGCTCTCGAAGTTCGCCATGGGGTGGAGAGCACACTAAAGACGGCTTCCCACCCAGTGCTGCTTTCAAACACACCCACTACTGCACGACGCTGTGCCTACAATGCCGCCGCAATTCCGTGTATTCTGACGCGCTATGAATAAAAAGACGAAACCGATGGTGTTGACGGTGCTGGATGGCTGGGGATACCGCGCGGAGACGAAAGACAACGCCATCGCGCTGGCGCGCAAGCCCGCTTACGACGAACTGCTGCGCAAATTTCCCAATACGCTGATTCACACCGCGGGCCCGTACGTGGGATTGCCGGAAGGGCAGATGGGCAACAGCGAAGTGGGGCACATGAACATGGGCGCCGGGCGCATCGTGCACATGGACATCACACGCATCGACCTGTTGATTGCGAATAAACAACTGGAGAGCGTGCCGCTGTTTCAACAGGCCATGGAACGCGGAAAAGAACGGCAGTTGCATTTCATCGGATTGCTGAGCGATGGGGGCGTGCACTCGCACATCCAGCATTTGTTCGCGCTGCTGGAGATGGCCAAACGAAAAAAAGTGGAGAAAGTTTTTGTGCACTGCTTCATGGACGGGCGGGACACGCCGCCGCACAGCGGGCGCGATTTCATAAAGCAGCTGCAGCAGAAGATGCGCGAGCTGGGCGTGGGTGAAATCGCCACGCTGGTGGGACGCTACTACGCGATGGATCGCGACAATCGCTGGGAGCGCATTGAGCTGGCGTACCGCGCAATAGTTCGCGGAGAGGCGGCGACGCGCACCGACGATCCGGTTGCGGCGCTGGAGAAAAGTTACGAGCAGGATGTTACCGATGAATTCATCAAGCCGATCGTGGTAACCAAGGGCACGGGCGAGGCAGCCCGCCCGGTGGGAGAGATTCGCGACGACGACGCAGTGATTTTCTTTAATTTCCGCGCCGACCGGGCCCGGCAGATGACTTATGCGCTGGCCGCGCCGGATTTCGACAAGTTTGCCGATTCGCGCAGGCCCAAGAATCTTTTTTATGTGGCCATGACGCAGTACGACAAAAACTGGCCGTGGCTGAAATTCGTGATTTCGCCCGAAAAGCTCGAGCAGATACTGGCTCAAGTGTTCGCGGAGCTGGATTACAAGAACCTGCGCTGCGCGGAGACGGAAAAATACGCGCACGTGACGTATTTTTTCAACGGCGGCGTGGAAAAACCGTTTGCCGGAGAAGAGCGCATCCTGGTGCCGTCGCCAAAAGTAGCCACTTACGATTTAAAACCGGAAATGTCCGCCGCGGGAATCACCGAGACGGTAGTGAACGCGCTTCAGAAGGGCGAGTTCGACGCCATCATTATGAATTATGCCAACGCGGACATGGTGGGGCATTCCGGGAAGCTAGAGGCAGCGATTCAAGCGGTGGAAGCGGTGGATGCTGGCCTGGCGCGCATATATCAGGAACTGCAGGCCCGCGGCGGAACATGGATCATCACCGCGGACCATGGCAACGCGGAAATGATGGTGGACCCGAACAACGGCGGGGCGCATACGTACCACACCACGAATCCGGTGCCGTTTATTCTGGTGAGTGACGACGAGCGGGTGAGCTTGAAACCCGGCGGGTCGCTGCGGGACATCGCGCCAACAATGCTGGGGGTGCTGGGCCAGCGCCAACCTGCGGATATGACCGGCACGGATTTGCGTTCGAAGCCATAAAGCAGTTATTGGGATGAGCTAGAGGCAACCGTGAGTTCCCGAACCGAGCCGTCTAATACCAAGCTGGTTATCTGCGCGCTCCATGTGTTTTCGGAATGGAACGCCAAGCCGCTCATGGCCGAGACGATTCGCCAACGGTGGCCGGAGATGAAGGTTGTTCATTTGCAGGACTACGGCCGGGTGGCCGATGAAATTGTTGATACTGACATTTACGTGGGCAGTACCTTGCGCGCGCCGCAGTTTGCAGCAGCGAAGAAATTAAAGTGGGTGCATTCCACTTCCGCGGGGGTGGCGCAATTGATGTACCCGGAACTGCAAAACTCCGAAGTGGTGGTGACCAATGCCAGCGGAGTTTTTTCGGTGCCGATGGCGGAACACACCATCGGACTGCTGCTGGCGCTGGCGCGAAATTTTCCGGACACGTTGCGGCAGCAGGAAAAAGCCGTGTGGTCGCAGCAGGAATTGTGGGACAAGCCTCAGCACCTGGCAGAGCTGAACGGAACGGTGCTGCTGATCGTGGGATACGGATCGATTGGCAGGGAAGTTGCCAAGCGCGCGCGAGCGCTGGAGATGCGAGTGTGGGGAGTCACGCGATCGGGGCGCGGCGACCAGACGTACGCAGAAAAAATCGTAGCCGCTGCGGAGTTGGACGCGGTTTTGCCGGTGGCGGACTACGTTTTACTCTGCGCGCCGGATACGGCAGAGACGAAATGCCTGATCGGCGCGGGGGAAATGGAACGAATGAAGCGCGGCGCGCGGTTAATTAATGTTGGGCGCGGCTCGCTGTGGGATGAGGCGGCGCTGATTCAAGCGCTGGAGACCGGAAAGCTGGCCGGGGCTGCCACGGATGTTGCGGAAATGGAGCCGCTGCCGTCTACAAGTCCATTGTGGCGGGTGCCGAACTTGTTTATCTCCCCGCACACCAGCGCTTTGAGCGACCGTTTGTGGCACCGCGAGACGGCGCTGCTGATGGATCTGTTGGAACGGTGGTTTGACGGGCGCGATCTTGTGAATCGCGTGGACATCGCGCGCGGCTATTAAGGATGGCCGCGGTTCAGTCTCCGACGCCGCCCTTGGGTGCCTGGTAGCCCTCACGCGCGTAAACCACGTACTTCTGCTTTTTTCCTTTTTGATCGACTACCGACAGCGGGCCGCCATCAGGCGCCACCAACTCCACCTTGACCTTGTGAAATTTCCCGTCTTTGGCGCCATTTCCCGGCGTGTAGGAAATGCTGTACTGGTGGCGAAGCAGAGACGCGACCTGCTGGAAGATACCGGGGATTTCACCGTCAAATTGCGGGAACCAGGAAAACCCGCCGGTCTCCAAAGCAAAGGTTTTCAGTTGATTTTCCGCCTGGAGATAGTCGATGTGCGAGCCATGCGATCCGTGCATATCAAGGTAGTTGGTAAAGGTTTTGTCCAGTCCCACGGCGAAGATGGTGACATCGCTCTGACGCAGCTGCTTCATGGTCTGATCCAGGGTGTGCTTTGAAAAGGTGTCGATACCGCTGGCGAGGAGCAGGATGGATTTTTTGCCTTTCACATCTTTCAGGCGCTCGTTGGTTTCCAGCAATGCGTCGAACACGTTGGACTCACTGAAGCCGGGAAAATACAAGCGGCTGATGGCGGCGCGAACTTCATTCTTGTCTTGGGTAAAGTCCACTTCCAGGCGCGTTTTCATGTCGAAGGTCTCGAGCGCTACCCAGTCCTTTTGCTGGAGATTGGGAAAGAGCGCGTCGGCCCAATATTTTGCATACGCGGCGAACCAGCCGTAGGCGCGGCCGCTGAACTCCATGACCACCACCATAGTGATGGGCGCGTCGGTGGGCGCGAAGTTGGTAATGGTTTGCGGCGCGCCTTCATCGAATACCCGGAAATTTTCTTTTTTAAGGCCGGTGAGGATGTCGCCGTTTTTGGTGGTGGCGATGACGTCGAGGGTAACCACCGGCACGTCCACGGAGATAGTTACTCCGGCTTCGGGCGGGGCTTTGGCGGGCGGCTTCGACGGAGGATTCTGATCGACTGGCGGCGGTGCGCTTTGCTGAGGCTGGCCGCCTTGCGGTCCCTCGGGAGCCTGCGCGCCTGCCGGATATGCAGCCAGCGAGCAGCCCAGAATAGCTGCAATGCTGAAGGAAAAAATCCTGCAAGAGATGGCTTTCATGCGTGTGTCCTCGTGAGCCGCAAATGCCTCGCTGCGTTTCGGAGCGAAATTCCGAATGCGCGAAGGTAGCGGTTGAATCTGCGCAACGCCGTTCGACAGAACGGCCAGGCAGCCACTACCCGCATGTTAGTATGAAGCGAAATCGATGAAAAGTGTTGCAGGGTCACGTTTATGGCCGGCGGCGAAAGCGACGGGCCAGGGCGGTTCGTTACTTTATGGGGGCATGGAGGAAATTGGTGAGCGGGATACGCAAAGTGAAGACAATCGTTAAAGTGACGCCAATGCTGCTGTGCGCAGGACTAGCACTGTGTGGGCAAGCGGCCGCGCAATCGTCTCCATCGACGTCGCAAACGACGGGACAGACCGCGACGGTAACCATTTCCAGCCCTTCTCCCATTGGCGATACCGCGGCGCTGGCGAAGGAAGCGGAGGGATGGCTGATCGATCTCTTGCGCATCAATACGACGAATCCGCCGGGAAACGAGCAGGTGGCGGCGAAATACATCGCGCATGTTCTGGAGAAAGAAGGCATCCCATCGGAGTTCCTGGATGTGGCGCCGGGACGCAGCGCCCTGGTTGCGCGGCTGCGTAGCTCGGCGCTGGCGGACCCGTCGAAGGCCTTGCTGCTGGTCGCGCACATGGACGTGGTGGGTGTGGACCGTTCGCGGTGGACGGTGGATCCGTTCGGCGCGGTGGTAAAGGACGGGTATGTCTACGGACGCGGGGCCTACGACGACAAGGGGATGCTGGCGGCGAACCTGGCGGCGTTTATAGCATTGAAGCGTTCGAACGCGCGTTTGAATCGCGACGTGATTTTTCTGGCGACCTGTGATGAAGAGCAGGGGGGCGACGCCAGCATCAAAATTCTGATTTCCAAATATTGGAACAAGTTTGCCGCCGGCTACGCGCTGAACGAAGAGGGCAAGATCGTCGTCCAAGACGGCAAAGTGCAATACATCGCGATACAGGCCAGCGAAAAGGTAGCAATCAACGTGGCGGTGGTGGCGCGGGGAAGTTCCGGCCACGCTTCGCGGCCGCTGAAAGACAACGCGGTGGTGCATCTGTCGGAAGCCGTGGCGAAGATCGGCACTTATTCCGCGCCAGTGCACTTCACCGCGATTGTACGCAGATACTTTGAAGGCTTGGCAGCCATTGAAACGCCTGAGCTGGGCAAGTGGATGCGCGCGCTGGATACTACGGATCGCGGCGAGCACGCGCAGAAAGTGGTTTCGGATGCGAGTCCACTATGGAATTCCATGATGCGCGATTCCATTTCGCCCACGATGCTTTCTGCGGGCGTGCGCGTCAACGTGATCCCCGCGGAGGCGCGCGCCAATCTGAATATCCGGCTGCTGCCCGGCGACACTATCGACGCGCTGCTGGCGGAGCTGACCAAGCTGGTAAACGATCCGCAAATAAAATTCGAGGTGCAGGGGGACGCGGGATTGGCGGCGCCGCCGTCATCGCTGGAATCCGATTTCTACGCGACGATTTCGAGAGTGGCATCGGCGCAGTTTGCGAATGCTCCGGTGCTGCCGTTTCTCTCCACCGGCGCGACAGATTCGGCGCAACTGAGGCTGCACAACGTACAGGCTTATGGGCTGGTGCCGTTTCCGGTGACGGAGGCAGA
>JBBSFG010000121.1:0-9821 GCA_038238965.1 Candidatus Acidiferrales bacterium
ATAAAAGGAACCGGCCCGGAAATAACTTCAGACTCCTCACGGTTTCTTTTTGCGAACGTTCACTTTGGTGTCGATTCCCGGTGAAATCTGCTGCAAGGCGTCGAGGCCGAGCTTAGCCTGCGCACCGTAGCTGTTGGGGCCGCCATTGGGGTCCAGTTCAACGGCTTTCTGGTAGGCCTCCACGGTTCCGGGCTGAATAATAAATTCGAGCTTGTCTCCGTTTTTCTTGGTTTCCATGGAACCGACCAGGGCGGCGCCGAGTAGATACCAGGTCTGAGCGCTCTTGGGATCGAGTTCGCTGGCTTTCTTCAACGGCTCGACAGCTTCCTTAAGACGGCCGGCGTTATAAAGGCTGATTCCAAAATTGCGCCACGCGGTGGCGGCACTGGGAGGATCGAGCTCCGCCGATTTGGTGTAGGCGGCGCGAGCTTCATCAATTTTTCCGGAGCGAGCCTCGACGTTTCCAAGATTGTTGTAGTAGCCGGGAACATCGGGCTTGGCGGCAATGGCCTGCTGGTAGGCGTTGATGGCGTCATCGTTGCGGCCCGCGAGATCGTAGGCTTCCGCAACCTTGGCCCAGATGATGTGTTTGTTGGGATCCTTTTCGGGAGAGGCTTTCTGGGCGGCGTTGAGTTCCGCGAGCGCCTGGTTGGAAAGATCGGCGACCTTTGCTTTTGCGGCGTCGCGCTGGTCGGCAGGCGCTTTCTGCACATCTTCCTTGGCTTTGCGCTCCTGATCCAGCAGCGCATTACCTGCGGTAAAGTGCGCCTTCATGCCTTCAAATTTGGACTTCTCTTCTTCCTGTTTCTTGGCCTGCTCGGCGACCTGTGAACCCTGCTTGGCGAGAATATCTTTAAAATTAAAATTTACCTGAGCGTCCGCTCCGCTCTGCACCTGAACTTTATCTTCGTACGGTTTGTTCGGAGCGGGAAGCTGTACGAAGACGCTGTACACACCGGCCTTGAGATTATGGAACGAGTAGTTGCCGTCTTTGTCTGTTTTGGCGTCCTGCTTGGAGCCTTGATCGCTGACAGACTGGACTCCGATGTCTGCCCACGGTTTGCCAGCAACGTCCATGATTTGGCCGCGGATCGTGCCGTTTTGCGCCGCAGCTCGGGGCACCGCGACGGCCAGCAGCAAAATCAAAGCACAGGCGCTGACCAACCAGGATTTCTTGAAATTCTTCATACTCGATTCTCCTTTAGCACGGCAATGGCACGGCGACTTCCAGGCCGGACGAGCGGGAACCATTATCACTACATTTGATGCCGGATTCAAAGGTCAGGGCTGCGCGGCAGCAGCGCGGTAGGAGACGGGGTCGGGGGAGCCAGCTTCGGCAAAGGCGCGCAGGCGCAACGCGCAACTATCGCACACGCCGCAAGCGGAATCGTCATTCTGATAACAGGACCACGTCAGATGGAGCGGCGCGCCGAGTTCCAGACCTTTTCGAATGATGGCGCTTTTTCGAAGCGAGATGACCGGGGTGACGATTTCAATATGGGTTTCCGGACGGGTACCCATGCGAATCAATTCCTGAAACACGCGATAGTATTCCGGCCGGCAATCGGGATAGCCGGAACTGTCTTCGGCTACGGCACCGATGTATATGGAGTGGGCGCCGAGAACTTCAGCCCAACTGACGGCCACGGAAAGAAAATGGGCGTTGCGGAAAGGCACGTAGGTAACAGGGATTTCTTCGGTGCTGGGATGGGAGAGTTGATTTTCGGGCACGGGGATATTGGCGTCGGTGAGAGCCGATCCGCCGATGGCGCGGAAGTGATCGAGCTGCACGATAAGGCGCTGCGTTACCGCGTAAAAATCCGCGATGGCTTCGAAGGATTTTTGCTCGCGGCGCTGGGTGCGCTGTCCGTAACCCGCATGGAGCAAGGCGACGTTGCCGGCGCCGTGGGACTGCAATGCGATGGCGGTGCAAACACAGGAGTCCATGCCACCGCTGAGGAGGACGACAGCTTTGGCGTTGCCGGGCGGATTTGCTACGGTGGGGTTTTTCTCGCCAGGCATGCTCAAACTCCCTTAGTTGCGGGATCCCAGACGAATTTGTGGAGCTGTAAGCCGAGCCTGACGGGTAAACCGTCGGCAAGCATCCATTCCACAAGCTGGCGCGGTTCGAGACCGGGCCATTTGCCTTCCGGTCCTTCGAAGACGGGGGAGAACAAAACTTCGCGCACGCGCTCGGCCAGATTGTGGTGGGCGGTGAATTCACGGGCGAATTCGTAGTCGCGGCGGGTGGAGAGCACGAATTTTATTTCGTCGGTGTTATTGAGGACTTCAAGATTGCGCATATCGAAGACACCGGGTTCGCCGGAGTCGGGACATTTTACATCGACGATGCGGATAACCTCGCGGGGCAGTCTTCCGATGAAGCGCTCGCCGCTGGTTTCGATCATTACGGTGTAACCGGTCGCGAGCAAGCGTTCGGCCAACGGGTAGATTTCTTCCTGGAGCAGCGGTTCGCCGCCGGTCAATTCAACGAGCGGAACACGGGTAGAAGAAGAATCCGCGGAGGGAGGATGGGCGGCGAGGTCATCGACGCGGGCGGCGACGTCTTGCACGCTCATTTTCGTGCCGCCATGAAATGCGTAGGCGGTATCGCACCAGGTGCAACGGAGATTGCATCCGGTGAGGCGCACGAAAATACAGGGCAGGCCAGCGCGAGTGCCTTCGCCCTGAATCGATTTGAAAATTTCAGTGATGAACATGGTGTTGAGATTCGAGCGGACGCGCAGCGTTCCGCGAAACTATGCGCCTCCGGGCCGGTATTGCGCGCGACTGGTGTCGGTTTCCCACAGAATTACATTGGTCACGCGCGCGCCTTGCGGCAAGCCGCGCAAAAGGAGCGTCACTTCCTCGTAAAAATACTTGGCTAGATTTTCGGCCGAAGGGTTGACGGTCTTGAAGGGCTCGAGGTCGTTCATGAATTGATGGTCGAGGCGGCCCATGATTTCGCGGACCACGCGTTTCAGTTCGGTGAAATCCACCAGCAGGCCAATGTTGTCGAGTTGCGGCCCTTCGAGGGTGACGCGCACGCGATAGTTGTGGCCGTGAACGTTTTCGCACTTGCCCTTGTAACCGCGCAGGGCGTGGCCGGCAGAAAAGGTTTCCTCTACGCTGACTTCAAACATGATTCCTCTGAGTACGTCGCAGACATAGCGCGGGATAAATCAAAAATCGATCAAGCAGCTTGAGACCGGCGGGTTTCCGCGAGCAACTTATCGCTCCAGGAAACGCGCGGCATCGGCCGAATTGTGCGTGATGCGGTAGTTCGGCAGCGATTCCAGAAAAATTTTACCATAGGGCATGCGCTGGATGCGGGTGTCGAGAAGGGCGAGGACGCCGCGGTCGGTTTTGGCGCGGATGAGGCGACCAAAGCCTTGTTTCAGCGAGAGCACCGCCTGGGGTACCTGAAATTCTGCAAAGGGATTGCGGCCGTCGTCCTGCAGGGCGCGGACGCGGGCAGCGACGATGGGGTCGCTGGGAACGGCGAAAGGCAGGCGGTCGACGATGACGCAGGAAAGCTGCTCGCCGGGGACATCGACGCCTTGCCAGAAACTGGATGTGGCGAATAGGACGGAACCAGGCGTGTTCTTGAAGCGCTCCAGCAATACGGAACGCGGCGCGGTGCCCTGCAGAAGCAATGGAAAACCGACGCGGGTGCGCACGCGTTCGAATAAATCGTTCATCTGGCCATAGCTGGTGAAGAGACAGAACGCTCGGCCCTGGCTATGCTCCAGCAATTGCACGATTTCGTCGGCGGCCTTGGCGGGGAATGCGGCATCGCGAACATCGGGAATTTTGTCGGGAAGATACAGCATGGCTTGCGCGGCGTAATCGAATTCGGGGGGCAGGGTGCGCTCCTTGACGTGGTCGAGGCCGAGGCGCTGGCGGATGAATTCGAAGCGGCCACCGACGGTGAGAGTGGCGGACGTCAAAATCACGGTGTCGAAGGGCTCGAACAGGCGCTGGCGCAAAATCTGGCTGACATCGATGGGCGTGGCGGTGAGAAACACACCTTTATGGCGGCGCTCGTACCAATAGACATAATTTTTCTCGTCGGACTCAAACAAGAAAGAGAGTTCCTGGCGCAATTCAAAGCTGCGGCGGGCGATGCGCAGCAATTCTTCGGGCTTCTGGACCATGGCGGCGAATTCGGTTTCGAGGCCCTTCAGCGCGGTGGACAGCGCGTCGTAGGCTTCGCGATGCTGCTCGACGAAAGCGTTGCGCTCGCTGCGGGCAAACGGAAAGCGGCCGTCGCGCGGAGGAAAGGAATCGAAGAAGGCGCGGGCCTTTTCGCGGACTCGCTGAGTGCGCCGCAAAATCGCCGGTGAGCCGAGCTTGAGAAGGCGCAAGGACTGATCCGCGTCTCTGGCGAGCTCTTCAAAACGATAATTGGAAATCTGGCGTCCGAAGTAATCGCTGGCGACGTCTTCGATTTCGTGGGCTTCGTCAAAAATCACCGCGGAATATTCGGGGAGGATGCTGCCGAAATCGTCCTGCTTGAGGGCGAGGTCGGCGAAAAACAAATGATGATTGACGATGATGAGATCGGCTTCCCTGGCACGCTGGTGCATGGCGGTGACGAAACATTTATTAAAGTGATCGCATTTCTGGCCAGTGCAGGTATCCCTGCGCGCGTCGAGGCGCGTCCATAGATCGGAATCATCGGAAAGAAAAGTTAACTCGGCGCGGTCGCCGGTCTCGGTTAACTTCGACCACTCGCGAATCTGGCGGAACTCATCGATCTCTTCGAGGCCTTTCAACATAGGCTGATCGGCCATCTGATGGACACGCGCGTGGCACAGGAAATTCGAACGGCCCTTCATCACCGCGACTTTCAGATTGGGGGCGAAATGTTTCTGAAGGAACGGAACGTCTTTCTGGTAGAGCTGCTCCTGTAAGGATTTGGTGGCGGTGGAAACGACGACGCGGCGGCCGCTGCAAATCGCGGGGATCAGGTACGCGAGTGTTTTTCCCGTTCCGGTGCCAGCTTCCACGACGGCATGGTGATGTTGTTCGAACGCATCGTGGACCGCTTCGGCCATCTCCAGCTGGCCGGGACGATGCTCGTAGCCGCCGATCATGCAGCGTTCGAGCAGACCGCCGGGAGCGAAGATATCGTGCATGGAGGGACTGGCGGGAGTGGACTCGCGCTGCAAAGCATCGCCAACCTGGCCTGCCGCGTGTTCCGCGGATTTTGGCGAACGGCGCGGCGGGAGCCCCGGCGAAGCGTCATCTTCTGTAACGGTCTTGGTGTTGCGACGCGGCAAGTTCACGGCTCCCGGCAAGAAGGTACTTCGTAACTGATCAGGGACGGAATAGTTACCTTAGCATATCGGCCGATGGAGGATGCCGCTCAGGCTCAACGAGAAAAGCAGTCACTCCGCTGCGCGTTCGGGATGACGGTTTTGTGTAATTGTGTGGAACACCCGACGGTTCCCTACTGCAATTTGGGGATTTAGCAGTTGAGCACTCACGAGGCTTTTGCGGCCTAAGCGATCGCCAGGTGGCGCTAGAGTCGAGTTGAGGATTCTGCGCCTACACAGGCTACTGAACGAGCAGGTCTTCACGGGGTGCGGAATGAAATGCAATGCGGCTCTTAAATTTTTGTTTGTGATCTCAACTATTACGCTTGCCGGTTGCAGCGGGGTGCCGAATGGCAGCGGACCGGGTCCGGGTCAGAACGCCAATGTGGCAGTGACAATGACGTCCACGCCTTCTGTTTCATTGTCGAACATATCGGTGATTTCGGCCACGGTAGGGATCACGGGAATCACATTTACTCCTTCGACGGGCACGGCGGTGGCACTGACCCTGACGCCCACGGTGTACCCGGTGGACCTGAGCCGGCTGCAAAGCGATACAGCGTTTCTTGGTTCGCTTTCGGTGCCGGCAGACACGTACACCAGCGCGACGGTTACGTTTTCCGCGCCAGTCTTGACGGTTGTCAACCAGTCTGGAGCCACGCTGAACGGAAGCTGCCTCAGCGGGACGATCTGCCAAATAACGTTGACGGCCGGATCGGCTTCGGTGACTACCGCGCCGTTTCCGCTGACGCTGGCTTCCGCTCAAAATGCGGGCATTTCGCTGAACGTCAACCTGAACAATGCGTTGACGGTAACAAACAATACGCTGGCGCTGAATTTCGGCGGGATAAATGTGTTTGCGGCCGCGGCGCTGCCGCGTACCGGTGCGCCAACTGGCTCGCTGGATCTGATCGAGGATTTCGTGGGGACAGTGACGGCGAAGGGCTCGACTTCGCTGACGGTGCTGGCGGCCAACGGAACTTCGCTGCAATTGACGCTGCCGGCCTCACCGGTGATTGAAGACCCGCAAGGGTTGTGCCCGGCGCAGGATGCAACGTGCCTGGTGGTGAATCAGACGGTGGTGAGTGTGGATGCGACAGTGGGCACTACCGGCGCGCTGACTCTGACTTCGGCAGACCTGCTGGACGCCGCGCCGACCAATGAAGTGGAGGGGACGCTGCTCGCCAACGGCACGCCGGGACAATTTTTTCTAGTGGTGTCCAACAAGGTTCTCGGTGGGGCGGGAAATGCGACGCTGTCCGCGGCCAATACTGGAGATATTTTTCTGGTGACGCTGAACAATCCGACGTTCATCGTGGATACCGATGAATTTTTCAATAACGCGTCGGTGCCGGCGAGCACCCTGACAACGCTGTTCAGCAGCGAAGCCGACCTGGTGGACGGGCAGGATGTGATGGTGCATGCGACGGCAGCCACGGGCACGGCGGCGAATGGCGATCAGGCGTTGACGGCGGACGTGGTTCGATTGCGATTTACGCGCACCACCGGGACGGTGCAGAGTATTTCCGGGCAGGCCATCTCACTAAGCAACGTGCCGCCGTTTATACCGTTCATCACCAATCCTCTGGTGCAGACGATTACCGGGACTACGAGCTTTGATAACGTTACGGACGTGAACAGCCTGACCGCGGCGGACACCGTGTCGATTCGCGCGCTGCTCTTAAACAACTCGGTGTTTAGTTTTTATGCCGCGAAGGTTCGTTTGCAGCCGTAAGCGCCTCGAGGCAGATTGTCGGGCACTGCGCGACGATCGCGTCGCGGATTCAAACCGCAGATTCCTCACCCCGCCAAAAGACGGCGGGGCTTCGGAATGACGGGTCTGGGTGTTTGGCGCTTTTCTTGAATGACGGAGTGCGTCGGTCGCCGTTCCCGCCTTGACGATGCGCTTATACCGGCAGCGGAGTTCCGATGGTGGTGTTTGGCGGAAGCGATGACGGCGCGATCGGAGCGGCGGGCGCTACCGGAGCGAGCGGGTGCGCTGCCGCGGGATGAACGCGCCGGTAAATGGCCAGAGAAATCGCGCCCATACCCCACAGCAGCACGGCCAGCTTGATCCATCCACCTACGTGAGGAATCATCTCCACCACGCGGATAAGGATCACGCCGACCACCATGCGTCCGATCAATTGCCAGAGCTCGCGGGTGCGGCCCATCAGCCATTGACCCACCACGGCACCGACAACAATTTGCGCGCAGTACAGCGTAGTAATCCACAAAACGAGGGTGGAGATGCCGATCAGCAGGCCCACCACGGTAATGCAAGCAATAATCGCAGCGATAGGAACGCCGAACATGACCAACAAACCGAGACCGAATGAGGCTCCGTAACGCTCGGCCGAATCCACGGTTTCACCCGCGAACGCCGGCATGAGCAGGAACAACACCAGAGCGAACAAAATCGTGGCGGCGGTCCAGATCACGCGCCAGACATAAAATTTGCTTTCCGAATATTCGGTGTGGTGCTGCAGGCGGGTGAATTCGGGAACAAAGGCGAGTTTCGCCCCGGACGAAACATCGGGAGGCTGGTTGCCCTTGAATTTTACGCGCCCATCCACCTGCGCCGAGGAACCAAACTGCAGCGAATCGCCGCTATCCTGGATGCCGCCGCCAACAGTGCCGGAAATGTTGGTGCTTTTGCTGAAGGTCAGCACATCGCGGCCGAGTTTGCCATCGATGGTGAGGGAATTTACAAAGGTGGTGATGCTGCCGCCAATTTTTCCGCTGGAGTCCAGCGTGATGGCTTCCGAGAAGGACAGCACGTTCTTGGCGACAGTACCGCTGATCAGGGTGGTGTTGGTGAAGGAGCGGACGTTACCGTCGACCTGGCCGCTGATGCGCACGATTTGAGAGAAGCCAATCACGTCTCCGGTGACGTGCCCTTCGATATCGGCGTTCTGGCAGAAAACATAAACGTCGCCGTCGACTGTGCCCTCGATTTTAACGTGATGACCGGACATGAAAATGTCGCCCTTGATGGTCTCGCCCTTGGCGACTTCAACGTTGTCGCCTTTGCGGAACTCCGTGGCCGTTGCGGCCGACGGCAGCGAGGCAGCCACCCAAATTCCGGCAACGATCATGGCGAACACGGAGCCGCGCCGCACGCGGCGGCGCAAGAACATCACGGCCGAAGCCGCGATGGTCAGAAAAGCGAGGACCTCAAGTAGTGTCAGCATCGATTGCCATCCTTTCCAGAAGGCGCCTTGAAAAATTAATAGACCGAGAAGATTGCTGCCGCCAAAACCCGCTTGTTCGAAGCGTTGCTGCATGGGCTCCACATAGCCGGTGTAAAGCGCATAGGCGCCGGTGGCAGCCAAGGCGAACACCGCCCCCCAAATCCATTGCATGGATCTCCGAGCCTGCTGCTGAAAAGCAGCCAGACGCGAGGGCAGTGGTTCGTCTTCTTCAAGCATGGCGCGGGTCAATAGACGGGACTCGCGCTCGAGGGCGCGGAGAAGGGTGCGGCAAGGTGCACAGTCCTGGGTATGCGTGGAGACTTCCTGGGCGCGCTTGCGGTCCAGTTGGCCCTCGACATAGAGGAGCAAGGTCATCTCGTCGAGATGTTCATCGAGCCGCTCGCTTTGAACATTGGGTACGTCGGTCATGGGGTCCCTCCCGCCGCCAGCGCCGCGTTCCCTTCCAGCGCTTGCCGCAGTTCGTGACGAGCGCGCAGCAGAACGACGCCGACGAAGGCGCGGCGCACGCCTAACTCATCGGCAATTTCGTCGTAACTCATATCGGAGTAATAGCGCATCACCAGCGCCATGCGCGCGCGCTTCCCCAAGGTGCTGAGGGCTTTGCGGACTTCCACGCAGCTGCGCTGCTCGATGAGGCGGTCGAGCTGGCTGGGGTCGGGATGCTCGAGGGGGATGGTATCGGAATCCTCGGTTTCCTTGTCCTGGCGGATCTTGCGGCGGCGCAGGGTGTCCCAGCAGTGATTGGCGGCAACTTTGTATAGCCAGCCAGTGAAGGGGCGCGACGAATCGTATTGGTTGAGCTTGGCTTTCAGTTTCATAAAAACTTCCATGGTCGCGTCTTCGGCATCTTCGCGGGTGGGAAGCGCCCGGCGGCAAAACCGGAAAATGGCGGGAGCGTAATCGTGGTACAACTCCCCCCAAGCCTGGGCGTCTCCTGCCCTGGCACGAGCGATTGCCTCCGTCGGTTCCACTATTCCCGGCGAACTCATTCGGCCTGGTCTCAGAGCTTCCATAGGTAGTACGCAGCAAAGGCGAAAAACTTACACGGTCCCATACGCCGCGGCGGGCCCAGTTCCGGGTACCCGCAGCGGCGTGCGAACAGGCAGCAATCTATCAGAAAACGGAACGGCCCGGCACGTGGCCAGGCCGCTCGGGGTGTGAATGATCCAGAAGCCTCAATTGAGGCTGCGGGCGCTAGAAACTGACCTTGGCGGCGATTTGCAGCCCTCTAGGGCCGCCGCTGCCGAGGAACGGGTAGCCGATGCCCACGTCGCCGGTGGCGGTG
>JBBSFG010000122.1:0-9802 GCA_038238965.1 Candidatus Acidiferrales bacterium
AGAAAACGGTGGTTCACACTCTTGATGCTGACGCGCAAAACGAGATCAGGAGTTTCGGCGCGCGCCTGCGCGTAGCCGGTCATGGACATGCATTCGGGTTTTCGGGTTTCTGCGGGAGTTTGGCTCATAGGAGTCCGGGCTTGGCGCCGATCTCGGAGGACGACCTTGCCGGCGCCAGCATGTCGTCGTCCGCAAACTGAATATCGTGGAGCCGGGCGTAGGTGCCGCCGCGGGAGATGAGCTCCGTGTGGGTGCCGCTTTCGCGAATCTGGCCGTCTTCCAGAACCATGATTTTATCGGCGCGGCGGATGGTTGCCAAGCGATGGGCGATCACGAAGGTGGTGCGGCCGACCATCAAATTGGCGAGCGCCTTTTGCACAAACATTTCGGACTCGGCGTCGAGCTCGGAAGTGGCTTCATCGAGAATGAGGATGGGCGAATCCTTAAGGATGGCGCGGGCGATAGCGATGCGCTGTCGCTGTCCGCCGCTAAGCCGGGTGCCGCGCTCGCCGACGAGAGTGTTGTAGCCCTCGGGCAGCTCGGTAATGAAATCGTGAGCCAGCGCCGCCTGCGCGGCGGCCACCACGCGCTCTTTGGGAACACCGGTGAGGCCGTAGCAAATATTGTTCCAGACGGTATCAAAAAAAAGAATATTTTCCTGCGCGACCATGGCGATCTGATCGCGCAACGAGCGGATGGTCACTTCACGAATATCCTCGCCATCGATGCGTATCGCGCCGGAAGTCACTTCATGAAATCGCGGGAGCAGATTTACGAGAGTGGTTTTACCCGCGCCGCTGGAGCCCACCAGAGCGATGACTTCTCCCTTGCGGGCCTGCAGAGTTACGTTTTGCAAAACCAGGGCCGAACCTTGATCGTAACTGAAGCCAACATGATCGAAACCGATTTCGCCGGCAAATGGCGGTAGAATTTTCGCGCCGGGCTTTTCGATATTTTCCTGTTCTAGATCTAGGTACGCAAATACCTGGGTGCTGGCGCCTTGAGCGGCCTGGAATTGCTGGTACACGTTGCCCATGCGCTTGAGGGGCATGTAGGCGTTGAACATGGCGTAGATGAAAGTGAAAAACTGGCCGGTGGTCATGATGTGATGCTGGATCTGGCCGCGGGCGTAAAGCAGAAGCAAGGGAATGACCACCGCGCCGAGGATATCCATCAAGGGAGAGGTGATGACTCCGGCGCGGACCCAGCGCATGTTTTCGCGCAGCAATCTCTTCGCCGCCTCCCCGAACTTGCGGGTTTCGAACTGTTCCATGCCGAAGGCTTTGACCACGCGGTTGCCGCTGACGGTTTCCTGCAGAATCTGGCTTAAATCTCCCAGGCGCGACTGGCTGTTCTCCGCAGAGCGACGAATTTTCCGGCCGAATTTACTTACCGGGAGGATCACCAACGGCAGCAACAGTGCAGCTCCCAGGGCCATTCTCCAATTCACGACCAGCAGGACCGCCACGAAAACCAGAAATGTAAATCCTTTTTGAAACAGGTCGGCGAGATACTCGCTGAGCGCGATGCGCGTGCGCTCCACATCATTGATGACGATGGAGTTCAAGCGCCCGGTGGGATTGTGCTGAAAAAATCCCATGGGCTGGCGGATGAGGCGCGCGTAGACCTGATTGCGAAGATCGGTGACGGCGGCCTGGCCGACGTACTGGATTTCCGTGGCACCCAGATATTCGGCGACGGCTTTTGAGAAATAAAGAATCAGCAGGGTGATGGCGAAAACGGTCCAAACGTTATGAATTCTGGGCGGAAAGAAATCGTTCAGGTAAATGGTGCGACCGGACCAGGGCAGTTTCACCAGCGCCAGCATGGAGCCCACCGCGGCAGGGTTCAACACGCGATCCACGGCCGGGGCTACCATCAGCGCTACGCCGCCTTCGGCGAGCGCCACAAAAGCAAGCAGTGAAATCCCCGCGCCGAGGCGAAACGAGTACGGCCGCACGTAACCCAACAGCCGTTTTAATTGCGGTGAGAACAACGATGCCACCCTTCAAACTCCCCCGAACGATTCACTTGGTACGCTATTCGCCGCCCGATGGCGTGTCAAGTTACCGGCGGCGCCTAAAACCGCAGCTTGCGACGAACGGGTAAGAATCTGGCGCAAGACCTATTTCAAAATATCGCGGTGAACTACCTTCGCCGTGACTCCGTGTTTTTCGAGCGATTTCTTTACCGACTCCGACATCATCACAGAGCGGTGCTTTCCACCAGTGCAGCCAAAGGCGATGGTCAAGTAGCTTTTGCCTTCGCGGATGTAATGGGGAATCAAATACGTGAGCAAACTCTCGATGCGCCTTAGAAATTCTCCCGTTTGGGGAAAAGAACGGATGTAGCGGCGCACCTTGGGGTCTTTGCCTGTGAATTCGCGCAGGCGCGGAATGAAATGTGGATTGGGCAGGAAGCGCACGTCGAAAACGAGGTCGGCATCGGTGGGCACACCATAGCGATATCCAAAGCTGACGACGGACACCATAAGCGGGCGCTTGTCGGGATTTTTGAAGCGCTCGGTGACGAAGTGCCGCAACTCGTGCACGTTGAATTGCGTGGTGTCGATCACGACGTCGGCCAGTTTGCGGATGGGCGCCATCAGCTCACGCTCGTGGCGCAGGCTTTCGCGCACGGAGTAGTCTTTGCCCAGGGGATGCGGGCGGCGTGTTTCGCTGTACCTGCGAAGCAGGGCGTCATCGTTGGCTTCGATGAACACCAGGGTGATGGGATGGTCCTTGCGCAAATGCTTCAGCAGCGGCGGCAATTTCTGCAATTGCAGACCTTCGCGCGCATCGATCATTAATGCCGCGCGGGCGAAGTCGCCGTCGCCGGCGGCGTGCAGCTCAGCAAAAATGGGCATGAGCTCGACAGGGAGATTGTCGACACAATAAAAGCCCATGTCTTCGAACGATTTCAGGACGGTGCTTTTTCCGGAGCCTGACAGGCCCGTTAGGACGACGAGATGCCGTGCGTCGTGTCGCGTCGGCTGGCGTTTCACCGCGCGGGGGCCTTAACTCTTCACCCGGCGCTGATGGGTGCTGGGGATTCTCATATCTTCGCGGTATTTCGCGACGGTGCGGCGGGTGACGTGGATTCCGGCATCATCGAGTTTCTTGGCGATCTGCTCGTCGGTGAGAGGCTTGGAGCCGTCTTCTTCTTCAATCATTTTTTTCACCACGCGCTTAAGCGTGAGCAGCGACATGGCGCCGCCTTCCGGGCCGTTTACGGATTCGCTGAAAAACGAGCGCAGCTCGAGAACACCCTGCGGAGTGTGTGCGTACTTACTCGCCACTGCACGGCTCACCGTGGAGGGATGCACGCCGACCTCCTCGGCGACTTCCTTAATCATCATGGGCTTCAGAGCGTCCTGGCCATGATCCAGGAATTCGCCTTGACGCGCGATGATGGATTGGCAGACGCGCAGAATGGTGTGCTTTCGCTGCTCGATATTTTTCATCAACTGGATTGCGGCGGTGAAACGCTCTTTGACGTAGTTGCGCACGTCGCGGTCGGAAGCGTCTTTCACCAGCAGCCGGCGGTACGTGGGGCTCAGGCGAAGCTGCGGCATATCATCTTCATTCAGGAAGGCGACCCACTGGTCGTCTACCTTTCGAAAGTAAACGTCGGGCTCAACCAGGCGCGGCTCGGTCTTGTTGTAGCGCAGACCCGGACGAGGATCGAGTTTGCGAATGACTTCGAGCGAACGTTTGACGACTTCGAGCGGCCGATTCAAGGCGCGGGCCACTTCTTTCAACTGATTGCCCTGCACCTGTTTCAAATGGTCGGAGACGATCTGCTGCGCCAGGGTATTCTGCGGATCGAAAGCCTTGATTTGCAGTAGTAGACATTCGCGCAGGTCTCTCGCGCCCACGCCGATGGGATCGAAATCCTGCACTACCGCGAGTGCATCGTCGAGATCGTCCTGCGAATATTTCCCAGACTGCAGAAGCTCTTCCATGGACGCGGTCAAATAGCCGTTTTCATCCAGGTTGCCTATGATGCTTTCGGCCAGTTCTTTCACGGTGTCGGAGCAGATGGTCACACTGAGCTGCCAGGCAAGGTGATCGCTGAGACCGCTCGGGGAAGACAAGAATTTTTCAAAGGAAGGGCGCTCGGAAACTTCGCGCTCCTGTGACTGGCCGCCATCGCCGCCGGTATCAAGATACTGGTTGAAAAAGCTGCCGACATCGAACTCGTCGAAGGGATTGGCTTCCGGTTTTTCGGGGACCTTTTCGGTTTCGGCTTTGAGGAAATTTTCGTCGCTGTAATTATCGGTCTGGGTGGGCTCTTCGCTTAATTCTTCCAGGACGGGGTTGGCGATCATTTCCTGGTTGATCATTTCGCGCAGCTCCAGGCGGTTCAGCGCCAGCACGCTGACCATTTGGACCAAACCGGGCGTCAGAATCTGCCTCTGCGACACCCTGAGGTTAAGCTTTAGTCCCTGCCACGCCATTTCGTTCGATCCTTTGCTGCCATCCTGCCAATTTCGATGCTAGTTCAGTCGAAAGTGATCGCCCAGATAAACCCGGCGAACTTCCGCATCGTTGCTCAGGGCATCGGGAGTGCCCTGAGCCATTATTTTCCCATGATTCACGATGTAGGCGCGATCCGTTACGTTCAATGTTTCCCGCACGTTATGGTCGGTGATCAAAACGCCAATTCCCGATCGACTCAAATCGCGAATGGTTTCCTGCAGATCCTTGACAGTGAGGGGGTCGATGCCCGAGAAAGGCTCGTCCAGCAGGATGAACGAAGGCGAAAGAGTTAGCGAACGGGCGATTTCCAAGCGGCGGCGCTCTCCTCCAGAGAGAACATAAGCCTTGCTGGTTCGCACGGTTTCCAAACCCATCTGTACCAGCAACTCTTCGAGGCGATCGCGCTGCTGCTCGGGAGTCAGTGGCAGAGTTTCGAGGATCGCGAGAAGGTTTTCTTCGCTGGTAAGCTGGCGAAAAACCGAGGGTTCCTGGGGGAGATAACTGATTCCGCTGCGGGCCCGAAGATACATGGGGAGGTCGGTGATTTCCTCACCGTTGAGAATGACACGGCCGGAATCGGGCCGCGTCAATCCGACCATAATATAAAATGTGGTGGTTTTTCCGGCACCGTTGGGGCCGAGCAGCCCCACAACTTCACCCTGCCCAATCTCCAACTGCACGTCGTCGACAACCTTGCGGCCGCGGTACGTCTTGCTTAACTCAACCGCCTGGAGATTCAGCATACCTCGTCATTTCTCGACTCGATGTTTCGTCAGCGTTCGCGAGCCATTTTCTGAATCGACGATGATCGTATCATCCGCTAAAAAGAAGGTCAATTGACGCCCAGTGGTGGTACCTTGCGTGCCGTCGAAAAGCGTCGGCTTTCCGCCGCTCATCACGAATTTTCCGTCCGCGGCGGTATATTCGGCGTGCTCGGCGGTGGCCTTGCGGCCCTGCTCCTCCACAACTACCCCGCCGTCGCCTATCGCACGAGTGATCTGTTGCGCACCTAGCGGGGCGGTCGAGGCCTTTTCTGCACCAGCCGCGACTCCGGCGCGGGCGAAATACAAATCCAGAACCTCGCTGCGGATCCGTTGAGCATCGGATTGCACGACGACGTGGCCCTCAAGGTGCGCGCGATTTTCCAAATCCTGGTAGTTCAATGACCGGGCGGCAATGTGCCACAGGTTAGTCTTCTTTCCAGGCTTGCTGCTTGCAGCAGAGTTGGGAGGTTCCCGCTGCGCGGCCTGCGGAAAAACCGCTCGCACGTTGCCGGCAGCGTTCAGGTGCCTGGTTTTCTGCAGCAGTTCGATGGAGTCGGACTCCAGTACCGAGTCGCCCTGCCACAGACGTGCGTGGCCACCATATAACGCCCGTCCGGTTTTTGCGTTACCCTGCATTTTCTCCGCGGTAATGTTGGCGGGAACTCCGGCAAATTGCGGCGTGGCGCCTTTCCCGGGAAACGCGGTGGACCGCACGCCGCCTTCCGCGCGAATCTCACCAGTGGTTTGAATAAAAATAATATTGGCGGCGTGCGTTTCCGTGGAGGAGTCGCGGACCACGGCGTGGCCCGTCAGTGTCATGGTCTGGCCGGCTCGAACCGCCAGCGCATGATCGGACTGGCCGCTTCGTTCGCCTTCTTTGAACTTCACGTTGTCGTTCAGCTCGATTTGCGACCAACCGCCGCCTGCTTGCAATTGCGCCACACCGCGATCCGCGGAAGTTGTTTGCAGGGGCCCGCCGGGCGCGGCACGGTCTGCCTGTACATTGCCGGTCGCTACCAGCTGCGTTGCGGCGCCGTTCGAGAAATCGAGCACGAATTTGCCTGCGCTCAGCTTGGTGTGCGCCCCAGCGTCCTTGCCGTCTTCTCGCGTGTCAGTCCATTGGATGCTGCCGGGCGCCAGCGTTTCCGCGCGTTTCGGTTGGCAGGGCCGCTGCTCGCTGCCTTCCGTGAAGTCCATGCGTGCTTCGCCGGTCTGCAGTACGCGAGACTGCCCGTTCTTCCCGGTAGATTTGATGATGGCATTGCCTTGCATGAAGATTTGCTTCGGTTGCGTGATTTCCGGCCACATGCTCACGGAAATATTTTCCGCGGTGAACTCGTCATCTTCAGCAGCGGATTTTCGTGAGCCGTCCACGCTGCCGCCCGCGTCAAGCTTTCTGAGCCAGCCGTCCGGAGCGAACCATGCTGTCAGCACATTGGCGTTTACGCTCATAGCTCCAGCCACGCTGGTGGAAACGGCGTGGGGTTTATTGCCCTGGGCTCCCGCGGTGGCCAACAGTTTTTGAGCGCGGTAATCCTCGTCGAGGTTCAGGGTGAACTCGCCGGCATCGAGCCAGGCTGTCGCTGTCTGCGCGTGAGCGGGACCGAAAAGGTGCAGCAGCCGCGTGTCGCGATTGAAATCCAGGCCGGTGCCGGTGACGTGTACTTGTTGACCAGCGGTGCCCGGAGGACCTCCAGTCTGCGTGAGCGTCATGTTCACGTCACGCCGCAGCTTCATGATTCCTTCCCTGGAGTTGTAGTCGACACCCACCGCTTGCCCGCTGCCCTCCGGAAACGTAAACGTTACGGGTTCGTCGGTGCTCGCGGTTCCGGTCGCCTGATCGAATTTCACATCGCGCGTTTCGACGTGCGCGGCGGGGCGCGGAGATTCCTGGCCGCCGGATTTTTGCGCCAGCTCCGCTTCCCCGGCGCTTTGCAAATCGATTTGCACTATGCCGCTGCATTGGATGGATCCGTTGGCCTTGGAATATCTGCAACTGTGAGTGCGAATGGTATCGTGGCGATCACCCTGTTTTCCGAAGATGGTGATCTTCACTTCTTCCAGTAAGCTGGCATCCTGGTTGCGAAATTCCGTGGATTTCGAAGCGTCCACCGTGAATATCTTGCGGTCTCCTTCCATTTTGGAAAATGTGAGGCCATTGGATTGCCGCTCGACGTTGATGGGAGGGGGAGGAGGAGCGCCCTTCTTCAGCCAGCGGGCCACGAAGCCGTGCTGCACGTAAACACCCACGGTGATAGCCGCCAGCAAAATCGCCAGCGCTGCAGACCAGCGCGCATAACGCGCGGCTTCACTTCGTTTCATGCGTTCAAGTTAAGCAAACTTTTGGTGGTGTGTATAGAACTGGCGGGGAAATGCTTTGCGAAGTCTGGAAAAGCTATTCGGCTGCTTCCGCCGCTTCGGCATTGGTTAGCCGGTCAGGCAAGATCCCCATATTGGCGGCGGCCACGGCGTCGCGGCTGGTGTTTTTGACCAGGTACATAGCTTCGTCGGCGAGATGCAGAAGGCCTTCCTTGGTTTTTGAATCCACAGGATAAGAAGCGACGCCCAGGCTGGGGGTAACGTGGATGTTCAGCCCTTCCGCGGCCAGCCAGACGGATTCGCGGATTAGTTTGTGGAGGCGACGCGCCACGTTTAAGGCATTTTCTTTGGAAGTCTGCGGGAGCAGCAGCACAAATTCGTCTCCGCCATAACGAAACGCAAAATCGATCAGGCGGCACTTGTTCTTGAGCGAATTTCCGATCTCTCCCAGAAGCCGCGAGCCGACCAGATGGCCGTGGGTGTCGTTGACCTGTTTGAAATAATCCAGGTCGATGAACACTAACGAGAATTCATAGGCGTAGCGCTGCGAGCGGTAGATTTCGGTGTCGAGGATAAAGCCCATGTGCCGCGCGTTATATAACGTGGTGCAGTCATCGGTGATGGTCAGCTCGTGAATGCGCTTTACGTGCCGCGCGTTCTCCAGTGCGATGGCGGCGAAGTCCGACAGGGCCTCAAGCAGCTTCAGATCTCGCGGGTCGAATCCATCAGGGCCGACGCAATTGATCAGCTCGATCACCCCCAGGCAAGTGTCGCGAAACTTTACGGGGACAGCGACGATCGATTGCGTTTCCGTTTTGGTCTTTTCGTCGACCTTGCCGAAGAAACGGGTATCTTTCGCGGTGTCGGGCACCACCACGGTCTCGCCGTTTTGCGCTACCCAGCCGGCGATGCCCTGCCCAATCTTGATGCGCACGTCTTTCAGCGCGGGAGAAGCCTTGCCTACCGCCAGCTCGAAATACAATTCCTGCTTGGCTTCATCGAGCAGCAGCAGCGACCAGTTTTCCGGGCGCAGAAATTCGTCGATCTTCTCCATGATGGTGCGGAGAACCTGATCGAGCTGCAACGACGACGTCAGCGCCTTCCCCAACTCCTGGAAGACCGCGACCTCGCCGGCTTCGCGCTGTTCGTAAGGAACGGCGGCGTTACGGCGGCGATCAACGTCCGGAAATTGCTTTACTTCCTCCACGCTGAACTTGATCCTTTACAAGTGATCCGCCATCCGCGGCCGGCGATTGAGCGCCTCGATGGACAGAGCAGTGCCTGTTGCAAAGCCTGACTACCCACTCTTCGCCAGTATAGGCGTGCGGCAAAAACACCCGCAATACTCTCGTGGTACAGGCGTCGCTATCTCGCCATCGTTAAGCCCGGCAAGTTGCCTCCATGTTGGACTTCCCCTGATCGCGTGAAAGCCCAAAGTTCTTCACACTTATCAATTTTTTTTGGGCAACTCAATTGACTTATTCGTAAACGTAACGAATAATTCGCCGCGTGCAGACTCTGGGCTTATCGGACTCCACGCCACGTACCGAAGGCCGGCTGAAGAGTTTGTTCTGGCCTTCCGTCCGTAATGGGGATGACGTCGATTACCTTGGAACACAGGGCTTTTGGATCTGCGTACTGGTGGCGCTTGTGACTTTCGCGGCGTCGGCCTTCACTGGGCACGGGATTATTGGTGCGTTGTCATTGCTATTTTTTTATTTGGGTGGGGTGGGAGTGCGTGAACACAGCCGGTATGCAGCGACGGTGGCATTGCTTTTCGTTGTGACGGACACGGTAGCGTTCGGACCAACTGTGTTGCGAGTGGCCATTATCGCGGTCCTGTTTTCCAACCTGCGGGCCACATGGATTGCGGCGCGATGGAACCCGGAGTCGAAGGAGGCGGTAATTCCACCGCGCTTGCGAGAAACTTGGAGCGACAAGCTCGTCGACATCATGCCGATGTGGCTGTGGCCGAAGATACGGTATTTTTTCTATGTTTTCTCGATCGGTTTTCTGATGCTTGAAGCCGTGGGAGTCATGATGATTCTCCGCCGTCGCGCGTAGACGGTGTGCCTCCGTGGCACGACCTATTTAAATCCGCTGAACATGACGGCGTCGGTATCGTTGTAGCGGGCGCGGGTGATGGCAAATTTTTTGCCATCACGCGACCAAGCGTAGGCGAGCACCACAGCTGGCTCGGAGTCAAAGTGGGTCAGTTGGACCGGCTGGCCTCCGACC
>JBBSFG010000123.1:0-9755 GCA_038238965.1 Candidatus Acidiferrales bacterium
ATGGCGCGCCCGGTGAGGGTCGAACTCACGACCTTTAGCTTCGGAGGCTAACGCTCTATCCATCTGAGCTACGGGCGCGCAGCAGAAAAATGTTCGGAAAATTCCGGCTGCCGAATGCAATCGCTGCAGCAGAAACGAAAGAATAAGCCGAACACCGCTATTCTAACCTCTACTGCGATGACGTGCCACAGAACACATTCGGGAATCCGCGTTGTGAGCCAGATCGTGGGATGTATGTTTCTTCGTCAGCCTTTGGCGCGCGTTTTTATGTCCTTGGCAAGTTTTTCGATTTCCTCGGCCTTCTTTACCATGGCGAGGGATAGCACTTTTGCCGAGTCCGTGTTTTCCACCTGGTCTTTAAGTTCGCTGGCTAACTGAAAAAGTTTTTCTACTTTGGCCTTAATCTCTTTCTCGTTCTCTTGCAGTGCGGCTTTGCGCGATCCCGGAGGGAACGGGCTGGTTTCTTCGTCGGGCTGCGGCCCAGGCGTAATGGGCGGCCTGGCGCTCTGATCGCTGCTTTGCGAGCGCAGCTTTTGTGGCAGCAGGGTCACCGGAATTATCGCTACGCATAGCTTGCCCAAGAACTGCCGACGCCGTTCCATGACGGTAATCATCCCAACCCCCCAGTCTCGCGGGCGTTCTCGCGGAAATCGGCCGACCTGTTTCCGCGAAGCTCCAATGTTATACTCGCCGCTCCTGTAAAGTTTATGCCCTACAGCCTCACACACTGGTCCGAGTTTACGCTACGCAACGGATTGCATCTCCTGGGCATATTCGCCGTCGCAATGATTTTGAACCGGCTGTTGCGAGTGGTCACGAATCTGGTGGTCAAACGCGCCTCGTCGCCAACCCGTGCGGCGCAGATGCGCGAACAGCAGACGCGCACCCTGGCAGGTCTGCTGTTCAGCGCGGGAACCAAGTTGGTGTGGGCCATCGCGTTGCTTACGGCCCTGCCGGAGTTCGGAATTAACGTTACTCCCATCGCCACCATGGCGGGGCTCGCCAGCCTGGCAATCGGCTTTGGGGCGCAAAACCTGGTGCGCGACATCATCACCGGTTTTTATATTATTCTCGAAGATCAATACATCGTGGGAGACACCATCCAGGTGGGAGAAACGATCGGACGCGTGGAGCATATCACTCTCCGGCGCACCGTACTGCGCGATCCGCGCGGAGCCCTGGTGACCATCGCGAACGGTGACATTCGCACGGTGAGCAATCTGAATCGCGACTGGTCGCAGGCATTTGTAGATATTTCTCTGGCTCCGGATGCTCCACTGGAAAAAACATTGCAGGCGCTGGAGACGGCGGCCGCGGAACTGCGCAGCGATGCGGCTTGGTCGCAAGCGCTGGTGGATGGCCCGCGAATTCTAGGAGTGCAGAGCTTCGACCGCACCGCGATGACGGTGCGGTTGCAGATCCGCACGGTCCCCAACCACCAGGACGAGATTTCGCGCGAGCTTCGGCGACGTATTCATGTAGAGTTCCAGCGCCAGGGAATCCCGGTTTCGGTAGTGCAACGGCTGGAGTTTGCGGGAGCGCCGCCGGCTACGCAACCAGCAGGAACAAGTAAGTCAGACAGTTAGCGAGGAACGGACCCATGAGCCAGATAAGTTACGAGGAAGTGAATTTGATGCTACATCTATACGAACTGAGGCGCGAGCCGCGATTACGGCAAGCACGCTCTTGGTTCGTAGAACATTTTCATCCCGCATCTCCCGAAGACATGGCGCAAAAATATCCTCAGGGCAGCGAAGAAAATACCTATATCCGCATGGTGATCAGTTACTGGGAAATGGTGGGGTCAATCGTAAATCGCGGACTTATCAACGACGAGCTATTTTTTGAGAGCAACGGAGAAATGTGGGTGGTGTGGGACCGCATGCGCTCGGTCGTGCCGATGTGGCGCTCGGCGTTCAAGAATCCGCACCTGTTTGAAAACATCGAAGAAGCGTGCAAACGTTTTGAAGCGTGGCGTGAAAGGCGGGCGCCAGGATCGACCTCCGCCATGCGGCAAATGTTGTCTCCTCAGTCGGCTAAGAACGGTGGGTAAGAGAAGTAACTCTGACGGCCACGGCTCCGTGGATCAGGAGAGTGCTTCGGCCGGCTGCTTGAGCGGCAAATTTTCGCCAGCCGCCGTCGTATGGGATTTGGCAAATCTGACGCAGTTTCTTCCTGCAGCCTTGGCGGCATAGAGCGCGGCATCCACTTCATGCAAGAGACTCTCGACCGATCGGAAGCCCCAGTTTTCCGTTTGATGCACTCCTATGCTGGCGGTAACCGTAAATGGCCCCGCGTCGGTTTGTATGAGAACGTCGCATATTGCCTTGCGCATTTCTTCCGCACGGCCGGGGGCTGAAACGGCGTCGCAGTTGTTCAAAATCACCAAAAATTCTTCCCCGCCGTAACGGCCGACATAGTCGTAAGAACGCACGGAACCGAGCAGGCGTCTGGCCACCTCTCGCAATACTTCGTCGCCGATAAGGTGGCCGCGAGAATCGTTTATTTCTTTGAAATGATCCACGTCGCACAGAATGATTGCCGTGGGTACTCGTTCGCGGCGGGACCTGGAGATTTCGCGGCGCAGTAAATCCATGATGACGCCGCGATTCAGCAGCGAAGTCAGGGCGTCATGGGTGGCCTGGAAGCGCATATGCTCGCGAGCCTCGACGAGTTTGTCTTCAAGAAGCAAAATGCGTTGCCCTGAGCGCATCCTGGCTTTCAGTTCCTCGGCGTCAAACGGCTTGGTTAAATAATCATCCGCGCCAGCTTCCAACCCGGCCACGACATCAGTTTTCAGGCCCTTGGAGGTAAGCAAAATCATGTAGACATATCCATGCTCTTTTTTCTTACGCACTTCGCGACAGACCGCGGGTCCGTTAAGCTCCGGCATTTCCCAATCCAGCAGGGCGAGCCGCGGTCCATCGGGCTTACAAAGTTCCTCGACGGCCTCGGAGCCGTTTGGCACCGGCAGGACCTCATATCCCGCTTTCTGCAGTGTTTTTTCCAACAGTCGGCGAGAAAGCGCTTCGTCATCGGCAATAAGTATTTTCATGACTTGGTATTCAAGGCGCACTCGTCGATTTGTGACAAAAGAGCGGCAATTTCGGACTGAAGCTCAGCGAAAACTTGTTCCACCCCGTCGCTCTGGCGGCTGCGTCCCAGTTGCTCCAACGAGCTGGCCGCGGCTGCGGCACGAGGCGCGGAAAGATTCAGAAGCATTCCTTTGATGGCGTGGCTTTCGGATTCCACCTGCTTGGTTTCATTATGAGCAATGGCAGCGCCGAGACGTTCAAGGTGCCCGGGAAACACAGTTTTGAAGATGAAAAAAAGCTCAGTCATCAATTCGCGGTCGTCGTCCACGCGCTGCATGAGGTCGGTGATATTCAGGATGGACGAGGACATTGTTGTATTCATGTATGGACCCCCTTGTTCGAAGCCCGAGACGATGGCGTCCTCGTTGCTTGCACGTTGGGCGCACGGGTTCCTGACACAGGAATTGGCACGTGCGTGGCCATTATTGCCGCAGGAATAACTGGGTTTGAACTGGTTACTTGCGGCCGTAATGGGGGCGGGCGACTGCGGATTAAAGGGGCTGGCTGGACCAAATTGAAAAACGTAGTTCCACTCCGGGACACGCGCTGGCTGTCCGAGAGAAACCGGTGCCTCGAAACTGGATGGCGCGATCACCAGGTTTTCGAGCAGGTGTCACGCCGCAGACTGATTTTCTTTTTGAACTTCAAAGGTCAACGGAACGCGCTCGTGGAGCAGCCTTTCGGTAGCCGCAACGATAACTTCTTCGTGGAACAGTCGCTGAAAAACAGAGTCGGACAAAAGATTGCTTATGGCTAACAGCGTCATTCCCTGGTGGTGAGCCATCCAGCAATACACCAGTTCAGGAGACGGAACCGCTTCAGAGTTGGCCAGCTTGAAATCAGCGGACTCGTAAAAGCCGCACGACCCCAACCATCCCAGCGCTTCCATCTTCCGCAAGTTCTCGACCGCCGTGGCCGGATCGACGCTTAGCGCCAGCACCGCGGCGTAAGGAGTAATGACGGTGCGATCCGCGGTTTCCACTTTGAGAGCCAGTGGAGGAACACCATAGGCATGGTATTCATAATGACCGGCATCGTTCTTCACACTGCAGGCGCCCTCGGAAATGCCCCACGGAATATTCAGCGGCTCAATGAATTTTCTTTGCGACGCGACGGCGCCGCGCAGGCTGTGTTCCAGCAG
Source organism: Candidatus Acidiferrales bacterium (assembly GCA_038238965.1). GTDB lineage: Bacteria > Acidobacteriota > Terriglobia > Acidiferrales > UBA7541 > Acidiferrum. The sequence goes on from JBBSFG010000123.1 coordinate 4,237, forward strand.
TGTGGCGGGATAGGTTTTCATCCACAAGGTGGGCATCAGGTATTCGAACATCGTGCCCGTCCAGGAAAGCAAAACACGCCTGCCGGCATATTGAGTGTGGCCTCTGCCGAGACGGAACCAACTGTTCTGGGGGATGTCCCCTTTGGCAATAGCGATAAACGCGGCGCTGCGCGACTCCGAGGCCAGCAAGTCGTAGCAACTGGCAAGCAGTTGTTTTTTCTGGACGTCATAGCCCACGGAAAGCAAATTGCGATCGGAATCGTAGAGCAGTCGGAAATCCATTTGCTTTGCCAGGTCTTCCGCTTCCTGCGCCAGTAGAAATAGTTCCTGGCGGATGGCGGCCGCACGGGGACCGCACTGGCCGACGCGCTGGTGAAGAGTGTTAATTTTTTCGTGCTTGGTGCCGTCTCCCGGATTTAGCAGCAATGCTTGTTCGAGCCTGGTGGACAATCTTTGCGCAAAGTCCGGTACCTGCTGGACGGCCAGATTACGCACCACTGCGGTTAGAACCATGTCGTCGAAATAGGTTCGCAAGGAACTGAATTCCGGAAGTAGCCAGGGCACCAGAGTTTCGACCAACTCGCGCACGTCCTGGAAACGGGCGTGGGCTTCCTGAAGCCACCACGAACCGGTGTTCCCGCCGGAGGAAGCAGTGGCATGGTCCAGGGCGTTTTTCACCGACTCCTGCAATTTGGGCAAGGATTCGATCCATTTGCAAACGTCTTCTCCCAGGAGCAGGACGTCCGCGCGAAGGGTTTCAAGGCTTACCAGCGTCTCCGTCTGGCCCTCGAGCGCACTTAGCTCTTCCGCAGCGAGGGCCAGATAATCCCGCAAGCTATGAACGAGCGACTCGGCCAATATCGGCTGAGCCACCGCTGCCAGGCAGCCCTGCTTTAATGTCAGGAGCGAGCAAACCAGATTTCCGCTGTCGACGCTCGATATAAAGAACGGAGGCAGCGGCTTGGACGAGCGAGTGTCATACCAGTTCAAAAAGTGCCCGTTAACACGAGGCAGATTTCTCGCGTGAAGAAAGCTGCGGTTGGCCTCCTTCAGGAAGCGCTCCAGGGTGACGAAGCCCAGATTGTACGCGGCATATTGGGAATTCAGCAGCAGGCCCAAGTTAGTCGGAGAAATCCGGTGGGCAATTTCGTTCTCGGGTCCCTGCACATTGTCGGGGATCAGCCACTGGTCTTCCTCCGAGGAAAATGTGCGGAAGTACCGCCAGGTTTTCAGCGCCACGCGTCGCAGGAAGCTCTCATCGTCAGCGGTGATTTCACTGCGGCCGGAAACCAGCGGGCGATCGAGCCAGCGGGCAATGGGCTTGGAAAACAACCACAAAGCCATTATCGGCGAGGCAGCCAGCAGCGCGTGCGGCCGAAATTCGGCGAGCAATACGCCCATCAGGAATGTGACCGCCGGGGTCCAGTCGAGGTACACATCGACAGGCGTTTTTCGCTTGTTTTCCATTTCGGATTGCGCGGCGGTTTCCCATTCGAGCAGGTTGCGGTGCGTAACTGTGAGGCGCACCACGGTGCGAAAGATGGCGTCCATGGTCACCAGGGTCTGGTGAGCAAGAAACGTGAAAAAGATAAGTACGTTGACCTGCCCGGTAATGAAATCGCCGAAAATCTGTTTCACATGCGAGAAGGTGTCGCTCGTGCGTTCCAGCCTTAGTAACGAGAAAACCAGCTGGGTGTAGCGCGGGGCCAGCATGAGTGCGATGGTGGCGGCTGTCCAGTAGGACGCGGGCCCCGGAAGGAAGAACCAGGAAGCGAGGAGCAGTACGAAGGTCGCAAATTCCGTGATGCTGCGCCGAAGATTGTCCAGAATCTTCCAGCGCGAAACAAATTTCAGCGGATTTCTGACCAGGCTTCCCTGGGAGTCCGGTACGCGCGGAAACAGCCAACGGAGAATCTGCCAGTCGCCGCGAATCCAACGATGTTTGCGCCGGCTGTGGGCGCGAAAATGCGAGGGGTAGTCATCGATAATTTCGACGTCGGAGAGCAATCCGGTCCTGGCGTAAGAACCCTCGATGAGGTCATGGCTCAAAATGGCGTTGGAAGGAAAGCGCCGGCCCAGCACCTTCTGGAAAACGTCGACGTCGTAAATACCTTTGCCGGTGAAAATTCCTTCGCCGAATAAATCCTGGTAGACATCCGAAACCGCGCGGGTATAAACGTCCAAGCCTGTCTGGCCAGAGTAGATATACGCGAGACGTGAACGATTGGCGGACTGGACGCTGATGCCGACGCGAGGCTGGAGCACACCGTAGCCCTGCTGCACGGTGTTCGTGGCGGGATTGATTTCGGCGCGATTCAAAGGGTGAGCGGCCGCACCGACGAGGCGGTGCGCTGTATCGCGTGGTAACTGGGTGTCCGAATCGAGGGTAATGACGAACCGAATAGAGGTAAGAATAGAAAGATCGCCGATTTTTATTGGAAATTTATCCGTTTCGCCGCGCAGCAGTTCGTTGAAATCGAGCAGCTTGCCGCGCTTGCGCTCCCAGCCCATCCAGGTGTTTTCCACTTCATTGAAAACGCGGTGGCGGTGGAAATGATAAAAGGGCCGCACGCCGGAATCGCCGTATTTGCGATTCAGGTCCTCGATTAGGCCGGAGCACAACGAAACGTGACCATCTTTGTCGTCGAAGCGCTGGCTGGAATCGGGGGGATCGGTCAGTAACGCGAAAAATAAATGCGGGTCGCGATTGCCGACGTATCGAATTTCCAGGGTTCTGACCAAGTCGCGGATCTGCTCTTCGCTGATGAGCAACGTGGGAATGGCGACCATGGTCGCGCAATCGGCGGGAATACCCTTGGAGAAATCGAGCTTGGGCAGCGCTTGCGCGGGAATCAAAAAGGTTACCAGCTGGTTGATGATCTCCAGAGCCGCTTCGCTGGCGGGAAACAACAGCAGCAGAGTGGCGGCGATCAAGGGAACTCCGACGCGGGTGCCACTGACGACGAAGGCCATGATGGCAACGATCAAGACTTCCAGACTGATGAAGTAGAGCAGCTCCGGCGCATCGTGAAACGCTTCCGTGATCTGTTTGAAACCGCGCGCGCGATACTCGATCCTGGTTTGCAGGGCCTGGCGGCCGCGAGCGACCAGATAGTACCCAACGTGGCCGCGGCGCTCACGAGTGACCGGAATAGAGCGAAATTGTACGCGAGCCTGCGCAGCAAGATCGACGGCCAGGCGCGCGATGGTAAATTCATCGGCTTTCGAACCACGAACAAATTCCTGGATAGCGGTGTGATAATTTCCGCGGCTGTCGAGGTCCATGCAGGGATAGGCCTTGGCGGGATCATCGCGCAGGATAGATTCGGTCTTACTGAGTGCGAGAAACACAGCTTTGAAGTCCGCGTCGCTCAGCTTTCGAATGCTTTCAATCAAGCGGGTATTCTCTACCGAATGGCGTTCCGGCGGCTTGCCATCGGAGAGCGCAGCGCCATTCGCCAGCGCGGGATCAACGGTTTGATCGGCAAAACGTTCAAGGAGCACAAGCTGGAGCATCTGCTTGAGCAGCCAAATCTCAGCGATTTCGAAATAAGCGGCTTCCTGCGCGCCGTGCATGAACGCCACGAACGCGCGCTCGTCAAATTCAAAGTGTGAGGCCGCCAGGTAGGCTTTTGCGGCGAGGTAGGCTCGGGGAAGAAGGTCGGGCGGAGTCGCGTCGACGCGTACCTGGGGAAACGTGACTCTGGAGCGCAATGCATTACGGATGTCGAGTGAAGTGGACCGCAACATACGCTGGTTATTGGCCACCAGCTGCGTAGACGCTGAGACTTTCCGATCGGGAATAACTTTTTTCAGGGGGCTGCCGAAAATTATGCGCGCAGACTTTTGCCGGCGCTTCTCCATCTCGAGGCTAAACCCTTTACGGCCAGTTACCGGCCAATCCCTGGCTCGTACCCGGCCATTTTCACGCAACTCGTCTAAAGCGACACGCGATTCAGCGGGAGGAGAGAAGTGTTCCGGCGAACCGCTCCAGTCGTGCGGAATGCGCGGCGCCTCACCCGCACCCTCGGGCGCTAACGGCTGTGCGATCGGCTCATCGGTCATGTTTACGCATTCAAAATTGGTACATTACACCAGCACTAGCTCGCTAGCGATAACTGGAGGCCTGTAATTCGAACATCTCCGCGTAGCGTCCACCGTGGGCTATCAGTTGCTCATGGCGGCCATCTTCCGCGATAACGCCTCGCTCGAGAACGATGATGCGATCCGCCATTTTCACCGTCGAAAAGCGATGAGAAATCAGCAGAGCCATTTTACCCTTGGTTAACTCCGCGAAACGTTCAAATACTTCGTGTTCGGAGCGCGCATCGAGTGCGGCGGTAGGCTCATCGAGAACCAATATCTGGGCGTCGCGTAAATACGCGCGTGCCAGGGCGACTTTCTGCCACTCTCCGCCGGACAGATCAACACCAGTTTCAAAACGGCGTCCCAGCATCTGGTCGTACTGGCGAGGCAACTTCTTGATGACGCCTTCGGCGAGACTCTTTTTCGCGGCAAGCTCTACGGCATCCAGATTCTCGCGTGCGCCAATCTGACCGACGGCAATATTTTCCCATGCAGTCATGTCGTAGCGCATGAAATCCTGAAAAATCACGGCGATATTGCGGGCGTAATCTTCCAGGTCGTATTCGCGCAGATCGATCCCATCCAGAAGAATCTGCCCGGTGGTCGGATCGTATAGCCGAGTCAGCAGCTTCACGATGGTGGTCTTGCCTTCGCCATTTTCGCCGATCAAGGCGATTCGCTCGTCCGGTTTTAAGAAAAGATTCAGATTGCGAAGAATGGGACGCCCGCCACCGGGGTAAGAAAAGGTGACATCGCGAAATTCGATTCCACGGGCGATCGGCCTGGGAGTTTTCAGAGCGCTCGGCTTGGAATAGACGGTGGGCCGAACAGCGAAAAATTGCAGCAAGTCAGTCAAGAAGAGCGATTGGTCGGCGATGCTTGAAAAAGTCGAGAAAATCATCTGCAGGTTGGAGCTGGCTCCGGCGATCGCGCCGCTCAGGAACACCAAGGTGCCGACGGTCATCCGGCCTTCCACGGTTTCGAGAATGACATACGCATAGGCGCCGTAATATCCCACCGTGGTCAACAGGGAGAGCAGTGAGCTGGCAAAGAGCCGGCGCTTCGCGAGCCCCACGTTTTGTTTATAAATATCGTCGGACAAGTGCTCGAACCTGTCGGTCAGATATTTGCTCAGGCCAAAAAGTTTTAGTTCCTTGGCGCTGTCTTTGCTTGCGCCCAGAAACCGGAGGTAGTCGATCTGCCTCTTAACGGGGGTCTGGCGGTATGCGAGCGCGTAACCAAGAAAGGCAAAGTGGCTTTCGCCGACGAAAGCGGGGATCACGCAGGCTATTAGGACAAGTAACAGCCACGGAGAGAAGAAAACGATGCTGGCGGCCAGCGACACAGTGGTGATGACCTGCTGGATTAGCCGGCCGAACTGTTGCACCATCCCGAGCCGATCGGTGGCCTGAACGCGGGCGCGCTCAAGCTTG
>JBBSFG010000124.1:0-9634 GCA_038238965.1 Candidatus Acidiferrales bacterium
AACTCTTTCGCCAGCTCGATCGTTTCGGCCTGCACCTCAAGCATCTCTGGGGCATGACCGAAACAACTCCCGTCGGAACTTCCGGAGGGCTCCGGCCGCATATGAGCGATTGGCCCGACGACAAAAAATATGAAGCTCGCGCGAGACAGGGCTGGCCAGCGCCGTTCGTCGAAATTCGTCTGATGCGCTCGGAAGCTTCTTCAGACCGGCCCACTTCAGACAATACCGAAGTTCCCTGGGACGGCTTCACCTCCGGCGAGATCGAGATCCGCGGCCCGTGGGTCGCTGCCAGCTATCACGAATCTCCCGACCAGTGCCATCGATGGACCAACGACGGGTGGTTCCGCACCGGCGATGTCGCCACCATGGACGAGGACGGCTACGTCAAGATCGTCGACGGCGCAAAAGACTTAGTCAAGTCCGGCGGCGAATGGATCAGTTCCGTCGATCTCGAAAACACATTAATGGGTCATCCCGCCGTCAAGGAAGCTTGCGTCGTCGGCGTCCCTCATCCCAAGTGGCAAGAGCGCCCCCTGGCCGCCGTCGTATTAAAGGATGGCTTTAGCGCCACCCCCGAAGAGCTCCGCGCCTTCCTCGCAAAAAGTTTTGCCAAGTGGCAACTCCCCGATGCCTTCGTCTTCATCGACGCCATCCCTCGCACCAGCGTCGGCAAATTCAAAAAACTCGCCCTCCGCCAGCAATTCGCCAACTGGAATTGGCATTCCTAGCGAAACAATTTCTCCCTCAATTCCACCCCAATCTCACTCCTGCTATCCTCTAATCAGTTGCCATGAACACCCCCGTCTACCTCGACTACAACGCCACCACCCCCGTCGACCCCGCCGTCCTCGACGCCATGCTCCCCTTCTTCACTAAAGACTTCGGCAACGCCGCATCCATTCACACCGTCGGCCAGAAATCCCGCTCCGCCGTCGAAACCGCCCGCGAACAAGTCGCCGCCCTCATCAACGCGCGCCCCCGAGAGATCATCTTCACCAGCGGGGGCACCGAGTCCGACAATCACGCCATCTTCGGCATGTTTGACCCCGCCAACTACGCCAACCAGAACCTCATCTCCTCCACCATCGAACACGAAGCCGTCCTCAACACTTGCCAGTCCCTGGCCGCGCGGGGAGTTACCGTCGGCTATCTCTCACCCAACCGCGAGGGCCTCGTCGAACCCGCGCATCTTCATGCCCTTCTCGACGAAATTCCCGACACCACTCTCATCTCCGTCATGCACGCCAACAACGAACTCGGCACCATCCAGCCCCTCGAAGAAATCGGCCGTCTCGCCGCCGAGTTCGATGTCTACTTCCATACCGACGCCGTGCAATCCGCCGGCAAGCTGCCCATCGACGTCAACGCCCTGCAGATTGACCTGCTTTCGATATCCGCCCACAAAATCTATGGCCCTAAAGGAGTCGGTGCCCTCTACGTCCGCACCGGCACGCCACTCCAACAATTGCTCCATGGTGGCCACCACCAGCGCGGATTTCGCCCCGGCACCGAAAACGTCGCGGGCAACGTGGGCCTGGGTAAAGCCGCCGAGCTCGCGCGCATCTCGCTCGAACACGACACCGCCCGCATCAGCGCCTTGCGCGACGATCTCGAGCGCGGCCTCCTCCAGCGCGTCCCGCAGTCTCGAGTGAACGCCGCCACCGCGCCGCGCACCCCCAACACCACCAACATGCTGTTTCCCGGTGTCGATGGCGAAGCTCTGCTCATCGCCCTCGACCTCAAGGGCCTGGCCTGCTCCACCGGTTCCGCCTGCTCTTCAGGAGCAGTCGCGCCCTCCCACGTCCTCACCGCCATCGGCCTCACCGCCGGCGAGGTTCGCAGCAGCCTGCGTTTCAGCCTCGGCCGCCACACCACCCGCGAAGAAATTGATTTCGCCCTCCTCACCATTCCCCAAGCCGTCGCCCACCTCCGTCACATCTCCCCCACCGGCAAACAATTCTCCGCCACAACTTAATCACTGAATCCGAAAACGTGTCGTTATTCGGTCCTCTCATTCGACCGAGATAGAAAGTCCGCGGAGGTGCCCCGCCCTAGGTTTTTAAGGGTGGGTCTTGTAACGTGGAATCGCACCCGCGTATCCGTCGACCAGCATGTCCGAATCTCAAACTTTCAGTACAATAGAAAGCGCACGAAGCGAATGGCCACCGCACTCCAATCCGATCCGCATCACGCCAGCGCACGAGACGCGCACAAAACCCTCGTCGCCGTAGCCATGAGCGGCGGTGTCGACTCCTCTGTAGTCGCCGCCCTCCTACAGGAACAATCGCGGGAAGTCGTCGGCCTCACCATGCAACTCTGGAATCAGCGCCGGCTTCCCGCGCTGCAAACCGGCGCACCCAAGCAACATCGCTGCTGCTCCATCGACGACGTCTACGACGCCAAGCGCGTCGCGCAGCACCTCGACTTCCCGCACTACGTCGTAAATTTCGAAGACGAATTCGAAGCCCGCGTCATCCGCCCCTTTGTCGACCAATATCTTTCCGGCCGCACTCCCATCGCCTGCACCAATTGCAACACCGACATTAAGTTCGCCCCGCTGCTCCGCATGGCCCGCCAGATTGGCGCCGAACGCTTGGCCACCGGCCACTACGCGCGCATCCGCAAAAACGAAATCACCGGCCGCTGGGAACTCCTCCGCGCCCGCGACGAATCCAAAGACCAATCCTATTTTCTCTGGGGACTCACCCAGGAACAGCTCGCCGCCAGCGAATTCCCCCTCGGCGAACTCACCAAGGAGGAAGTCCGCGCCGCCGCCCGACGCGTAAATCTTCCGGTCGCTGAAAAGCCCGAGAGCATGGAGCTGTGTTTTGTCCCCACCGGCAACTACGTGCAGTTCATCCACGCCTACGCCAGCGAACAAAATATCGCCCGCCACGACGGCGGCGGCGAAATCGTCACCGAAGACGGCGCCGTCCTCGCGCATCATGACGGCGTCCATCAATTCACTGTCGGCCAAAGAAAAGGTTTGGGATTTTCAACCGGAAAAGCTCTCTACGTCCTCAGCATCGACGCTCAAACCAACCGCGTGGTCGTCGGCGAAGACCAGGCCTTGCACAAAACCGTCTGCGAAGTTGAAAACGTAAACTGGGTATCCTGCGCGCAACCGCAAGCGCCCATCCGCGCCGACGTAAAAATCCGCCACAAGCACGAAGCCGCCCCCGCCTCCATCGAGGCCCTCGAAACCACTCGCGCCCGCGTCACCTTCGACACTCCTCAGCGCGCCATCACCGCAGGCCAGGCCGCCGTCTTCTACGACGCCGACCGCATCCTCGCGGGCGGCTGGCTCCGCTAACCCACTGATCTTGGCGATCGCTAACTTCACTGGGCAATCACCAACCTGATCTTGATCTTGGCAATCATCAACATCAACGCCCCCAGCCCAGTTCCGAGCGCAGCGAGGAATCTCTCTTCGATGACGCGGGCAAACCTGCACCCCACCGTGAAAGACTACATGTTTGGATTTGCAATTAGGACTACAGAAATAAACCGAATTCAGGCAAGAACGTAAGTCAATCTCAAATAAACAGCTCTTCCTCTTGCTGCTCTTCCGGTCGCCGCGCTGTCCGCCGTGCCCGCAATAAATCCAGCCCCACGCGAATCCCCGTCACCACCGCCGAAGCTTTCCGCATCGGTCCCCAGAAACTCTGCCGCACCTTTGTTCCCGCTTCTTCCACCGCTTCCAAGGTCCCCGAAAGAATCCGGTCCGCGTGCACCATTTGCCCGCGCAGCCGGTCCGAAGCTTCCGTCAACACGCGATCCATCTTTTGCGCTTGCCCGCGCGCCAGGTACACCACGTGCGAAGCATCCGCCACCATCTCTGAAATTCTCGGTTGGGTATCGTCCAGCAGGGTCTGCACGCGAGTCAAAATCGGCGCTACGCGCGTCTGTAAATCGCCCGTCAGCTTGTTGACCTTTTCCGCCGTCCGCCGCAACTCAAAAAACAGCGCCCCCAGGATTACCACCTGTACGACCAGCGCGATCGCGGCCACTATGCTGAAGACTTCAAGCCAGAATTCCATGAGCGCCTCGGGCCGCCCCGCAGAACTGAGCGGAAAATTTTAGACCTGATGTGCCGTTACGACTTCGTGCTCTCCCGCAAATACGCTTCGCGTCCCGCGTCCACTGCCGCCGAAAAAGATTCCTTTTTGCGCGACGCCACATCCTTGCTTCGTTCAATCAGTTCGTCAGCGCGTTCCCGCAACTCACGAGCCTTGCGCTGCGCATAATCCCGGCCTTCATCGGCTTTGCTGGTCAGGTACTCGCGCGTATCCTCGCCCGATTTCGGTGCGAACAAAACGCCCACCAGGGCGCCCACGCCCAGACCCACCAGAAAATAACTCACTTTGGAACCTACATTATCGGCCATGGCGACCTCCGTCGAAATCGTATAATACCACCAATCACCTTTCCATACAGGCTAACTGGTAGGGTTTGGCGCCTCGCTCTCGCGCGTCTCCGCGCCCAGATGCGCCAGAATTTTCTCCGCGCTTTTCCGCGTGACTACCCGGCTCAATCCCTCCACTCCTGCGCGCTGCAGATTCGCCACGCTGCCAAATTCGCGCAGCAATCGCTTCGCCGTCAGCGGCCCGATTCCCGGAATATCGCTCAACACCGTTTTCGTTTGCCGCTTCCCGCGGCGCAATCGATGAAACGTCACCGCAAACCGGTGCGTCTCGTCGCGTATTTGCTGTATCAAGTGCAGTACCGGTGAGTGCCGGTCCAGCACGCACGGCTCGTCTTCCTGCCCGTAGATGTACAAAATTTCTTCCCGTTTCGCGATGCTCGCCAGCGGCTGGTTGATAATCTGCAAAGACTCCAACGCCGCCGCCGCCGCTCGCAACTGCCCGATTCCCCCATCGATCAAAATTAAATTCGGCATGGCCCGCTTCTCCAGCAACACCCGGCTATACCTCCGCGCCACCGCCTCGCGCATGCTCGCAAAATCGTCGTTCTGCGCCGCATCCTGCCGCAATGCTCTTTCCGTGCTTTGCTCCCCGCGAATAATAAATTTCCGGTAGTCGGATTTCTTCATCCGCCCGGTTTCCCACACCACCATGGACGCCACCGTATCGGTCCCCTGAATGTGCGAAATATCAAAACTTTCAATCCGCTGCGGCTCTTCCGGCAAATTCAGCGCCGCCTGCACCGCTTCGCTGATCGCTTTCGACGTCGGCTTCAACACGCGAAACCGCTGCTCAAACGAGTGCGCCGCATTATTGGCCACCAGGTCCAGAAACGCGCGCTTCGATCCGCGTTGCGGCGTAAAAATCTCCACCTTGTGGCCGGCGCGCTCCGTCAATGCCTCCTCCAGCACCGCGCGATCTTCAAAATCCACCGGCACGTGAATCGCCTTCGGTAGATACGCCGCCTCCAGGTAAATCTGCTTCAGCAGTGACGGCACGAATTCTTTGGCATCGAATTCTTCCAGGTCTTCCCAGTAATATTCCCGCCGGTCCACTGCCCTTCCGCCGCGCAAATGGAAAAGATTCGCCGCCACCAGTGGAGCTTCCGCGTGATACGCCAGCACATCTGTGTCGTCGCCCTGCGAAGACGCGATGCGCTGCCGCTCTTCAATTTCTTCCAGCGTGCGCAGCAGGTCGCGATAGGCCGCTGCCTGCTCGAACATCTCCTGTTCCGCCGCCGCCTCCATGCGTTGCTCCAGGCTTTTCACCAGGTCGTGGCGCCGCCCTTCCAGAAACAACCGCACGTCGCGCACCGCCTCCGCGTAGCGCTCTTCCGTCGTTAATCCCTCAACGCACGGTCCCTGGCAGCGCTTGATGTAGTACTGCAAACACGGCCGCGCGTGATTCCGTGTCAAATCCACGGTGCACGAAGGAACCAGAAATCGCTTGTGCACAAAATGCAGAATCCGCCGCGCCAGGCTCGCCGGAAAATAGGGACCGAAATACAACGACCCATCCTTCTTCACCTTTCGCGTGAAATAAACCCGCGGATATTTCTCCGTCACCGTGAATTTTATGTATGGATAAGTCTTGTCATCCCGCAAAAGCACGTTGAACTTCGGCCGGTACTGCTTGATGAGGTTGTGCTCCAGCGCCAGCGCTTCCCGCGCATTCGCCACCACAATCGTTTCCAGGTCGGCAATCTCCCGCGCCAGCGATCCGGTCTTGGCATTCACCCAGCTCGATTCCAGAAAGTAAGACCGCACCCGGCTGCGCAACCCGATGGCCTTGCCGACGTACAACACTTTCCCGCCGGCATCCTTAAACAAATACACCCCCGGCGCATCAGGCAACAACACCGCTTTTTCGCGTGGCTCCATAAAACTCTATCTGTCTCCCGATCTATGCTGTCTCGCGCGTGTACGCCACTTTCTCCCAAGACGTTGTTCAACTCATTTGATCTTTGCAATCACCAAAACCAACGCACCCAGACCTGTCATTCCGACCGGAGCGAGCCGACGCCTTTGTTTCAACTTCGCTCCTGTTTACCCTGAGCTTTGCGGTAGCGCGTGAGGGCGGAGTTGTCGGCTCGCGCAGTGGAGGAATCTCTCTTCGATTGATCGCGCAAGCCACTCGCCTTTCTTGTTGTCCGAACCCTAATCAATCACTCCGTAGAACCACACCAAAATACCGCGCAGATCACCTCATACAACTACTATGATACTAAAGTGAATCCGACACACTGGAAGAGCCGCGAAAGGAACCAAAACTAATTAGATGCCTCTGAATTACACCGCGATGCGGGGAAGCAAAATACAGCGGGCCCGCGTTCTGTTCATGACCGCGACACTCGCCTGCCTCGTCCTCTCCGCACCCGCCGTCCGCGCCCAAGACCCTCAGAGCGAATCCTCTTCCACCGCACCGCAACCGCCACCCGCCGCCGCGCCCGATGCGCCCCACGCCAAATCCACCAAACATAAAAACAAAGACGCGCCGATCAAGTCCGCGCCCGATCAACCCACTTGGGACCCGCTACGCGCCGAAAAAGATCTGGAAGTCGGCCAGTACTACATGAAAAAGGGCGATCTCGACGCCGCCATCGACCGCTTCGAAGACGCCGCCACTTCCAAGCCCGGCTTCGCCATTCCCTACCGCTATCTCGGCGAAGCCCACGAAAAAAAAGGCCAGAAGCGCGAAGCCATAAAGGCCTACACCCGCTACCTGGATCTCTATCCCCACGCAGAAGACAAAGACAAAGTCCGCAAAAAAATCGACAAGTTGTGGTCGGAAGTCGGTAAAAAAGACAAATCAGCGGGCTAAGCGGTCCAGCACGCGCCGCGCGCGTTCGAATCCCACAAAACGTTTTTCTTCTTCACGGAATTCCCGCGAATGCGACACCAGGCTGCAACCCGACCGCCGGGTCGGATGCTTTACATGCAGCATCTCGTGAAACAGCACGTATTCCACCGCGCAAGCCGGCACGCCCGGCCGGTCCATCCGCCGGTTCAACAAAATCTGGTTCGGCCCCGGATCGTAGCACCCGAATTGCCGCCGCCAGCTTCTCACGCTCCAGCCGATGTGTGGCCGTTCCAGCTCGCCCGCAAAATATTTCGCATTCAGCTCGTCGAACAAACTCGACAGATCGAAGTGTTGCCCCCGCGCATCTCCTTGCGCCACGCGCACCCGCCCGCGCCGCATTATGCTGATGCGCTGTCGCGTCTGGTGCGAGCGTGCGTATCGCAGGTAGGGCTCCGCCACCGCCTTTGGTTCTTTCCGCCGGTACACGCGCGACAGCAGCAGCGCCGCGGCACCTTCCAGCACCTCCATCGGCGCGCGCCGCAACAAATCCGAAAATCGCACGTACATCGTTTCTTCCCGCCGCCGGATGGTCAGCACCAGGCTCGCGTAGGGATAAAATTCCACGCGAAAACGCGGCGGGCGCCCGTTGCAGCCCAGCCTCGTAAACATCCGCTGGAACAGCGCACTGCCTCCAGGAAGAAGGAATCTTTCAGATTTTTTCATGTGTAATGGTAATTAGTCCCGCCGCTGCAGAGTCGGCAATAAGAACTAATTCTTTCGCCTCACCGGCGGCGGCGCCACCTTCTTGGTCGCTTTTTGCGACTCGTTCATCGCGTCGCGCGTACCTTCGATGGCATCGTTCAAATTATCTTTGTAGCTTTCCAGATCCGGCCCGCCCGCGGCCGCCAGTTTCTCCAGCGTGGCCAAAAACTCTTTCGACTGCGTGGCCATCAGTTCGACACCCGCGCGAATGCTTTCCTGCTTCTCCATCCCCAGTTGAATCAGGTCCGCCGCGTCATCCACGCAACCCGCGTAGCCGTTCAGCAGCGAATTCAGCATATCCACGTGCCGGTTCCCCGACGGATGATCCAGCTCGTATTGAAATTTCTTCAAGCGGTCGTCCGCAAACGTGAGGAACAATTTCACCCGCTCGTTGGTCGTCTCCGCGTCGCGAATTTTGTCCGTCTCCAGCGAAGACAAATAATCCTTTTGCTCTTGCGCTCGCCCCATTTCGGGCAGCGCCAAACATCCCGCCGCAGCCAAGAGCACGCCCCACAGCGCCACAATGATCCTTCCCTGGCCTTTCATGGTTTCTCCTCTTTATCCGGCGTGGCAACTTCACCCGGCCCGGCAACCGGTCCCGCCGGCTTCAGCGGCTGATCTCCCGGATGCCGGAAAAGCATGCCGATCATTTCCTTGTCCATGCGGTCCAGGTCGCCGCGAACGATTTCCAGCGGCGGCTGGTATTGCTCCGGAACCCGCAACAAAATTTCTTCCACCTCGCGTATCCCCCTGCGCGTGTGAATTTCCAGTTCCCGGTATCCGGCGGCCTGCCGCTCCGCGTCCGGATGCTTTTTCTTCAAGCCCTCAAGCGCCACCTGCACATTGTCGCGATATTTTTCCAGCACGATTCCCATCGTCACCAGGTCATTCGCCTTGTAAGCGCGTCGCGTTTCCTCGAATTGCGCGTTGCCCAGCTTTTGCAGGAGTCTCGCGCGGTGCACCGCGTCCGTTTCATGGTCGAAGCGCTTTTGCAGCTCTCCGATCTTGTCTGCCGCCGCGCAGGTCATGCAAAAAATGACGCTCGCAGCCAGCCATCTTCCCCTATGCGCGCGCCGCCCTGTCATCACGGCCTTTTGTGTTCCAGCACTTTGCGCAACACCTTGCTGCGCTCCTCCGCCTGCCACACCTGGTCCGCATTTCGCCCTTGGTCCAGGCTCAAAAACTTTTGATACGCCTCCAGCGCCGGCTTCGGTTGATTCAACTTATCGTAGCAGAGCGCACGAATGAACCATGGCCCCGCGCCCGGCGTCTCCAATTTCGCGATCTCGTCCAGCACTCCCAGCGTCGACGGGCAATCCCCCGACAAATAATAGGACGTGCTCAAATCCTTCCAGTAATCCAGATTTTTCCGGTCCGTCAGCAGGGCGATCTTCAGGTCTTTCTCCGCCGCGCCAAAATCCCGTTTCTGCAGATAAATCCGCCCGCGCTCCCCATGTAACCCGCCGTCATTCGCGGCCAGCGCAATCGCTTTGTTCAGCGTAACGATGGCCTCGTCCCATTTTTTCTGCGCCACCAGCATCTCCGCTCGCAGCCGCAGCGATTCCAGGTTCGGCGCTGCGCCGTCGCCCTCCGCGCGATCCAGTTCCGCCAGCGCCACGTCATATTGTTTTTGCTCCACCAGCAAATGC
>JBBSFG010000125.1:0-9565 GCA_038238965.1 Candidatus Acidiferrales bacterium
GGCATCGCACATGTTAGAATCGCGCCGTCCTATGACTCGCCTGTGCTGCACCCGCTTCGAACGCGCCGCCCGTAAATTGGGCTGGACACGCATCGCCGGCCTCGATGAGGCAGGCCGGGGCGCCTTGTTCGGCCCGGTCGTCGCTGCCGCCGTTATTCTGAATCCCAAACGCCGCATCGTCGGCCTGGACGATTCCAAAAAGTTGGTCGCCGATCGGCGTGGAGAACTGGCACCGCGCATTCGCGAACACGCGCTCGCCTGGGCAGTCGCCGAGATTGACGCCCAGCGTATCGATGCCTGGAATATCTATCAAGCCAGCCGCCAGGCTATGACTGCCGCGCTCAACCAGCTCTCGATTCTCCCCGATTACCTGCTGCTCGACGCCATCAAATTGGATGTATTGATCGAGCAGAAATCCCTGATCCACGGTGACGCCCGCAGCGTCTCCATTGCCGCCGCTTCCATCCTCGCCAAAACCCATCGCGACGCGCGCATGGAAGAATGGGACGTCATCTATCCGCAGTATGGACTGGCTCGTCATAAAGGGTATGCCACCGCCGATCATCTGGAAGCTCTGCGCCAGCACGGGCCCAGTCCGCTTCATCGCTACTCTTTCGCTCCAGTCCGTGAGTCGCAGTGCTGGGCAGTGGGCGCTACGCAGATTTCTTTTCTTGCCGAAGTGGACGCTCCTGAACCCGCTGTCGCCCCCTTGCAAAATGAGTAGGTGGCGGCGCAAAAATTGCTTCCCGGCACTTCGCTTTCGCTTCGCAGCGAAGTTTCCTGCCATGAACGGGGATAACTGCATGCTCACACGGGACTTTGCCTTCATTGACTTGTCTTTTTCCCGCCTGCTAGCGTAACAGGGTAACGCTGCGGCTCTGTTGGAGCCGTGGCGAATTGAGGAGAACTGTCCCGGACAGACTCCGCGAGTCCCCGCTGCGGTGAACCCACCTGCGCTGCGGGCTTCGCTCGCGCTGTCCCAGTTGGCGCATGGCGTATAACAAAAGCAAATTCGTCGAGGCCGCGCAAAAGCTCTTGAACCAGGGCAAAGTCGCGCAGGCTATCGCCGAATACCAGCAAATCCTGAAATTCGAGCCCCGCGACCAGGTCACGCTGATGACCGTGGGCGAGCTTTATATTCGCCAGGGTGAAACTTTCCAGGCCATCGATTATTTCGAACGCCTGGCGCAAATTTTTGTAGGCGACGGCTTTCTTACCAAAGCCATTGCCGTATACAAGCGCATCGCCAAACTCGCCCCGGAGGAAATTCGCCCGCTCGAAAAGCTTGCGGATCTTTATGTGCAGCAGGGGGTGATGAGCGAGGCGCGCCCGTTATTTTTGCAGCTCGCGGAAATTCACCTCAAAAACAATCGTCAGCCGGAAGCAGTCAGTCTACTGAGAAAACTGCTGCTCGCCGAGCCCGACAACCTGCGCATCCAGGTTCGGCTGGCCGATCTGTACCAAGCCATGGGTCAGTCCAAAGAGGCCATGGACACCTACGTATCCGCCGCCCAGCGCGCGCTGGCTCGCGGCGACCAGGCCGAATGTGAAAAATTGGCGGATAAGGCGCTCAAGATTGATCCCCACAACCTCGCCGCCGTCATCGTCAAAGCCCGCTCGTATTCAGCGCGTGGCAACGCTGCCCAGGCCGCCGAGCTTCTTGAAAATGTTCCCAACCTTGAAAAAGGCGGTGAACAAGCCGAGCTGCTTCTCGATTTGTACATCAAGAGTGCGAATTGGGAAAAAGCCACGCAACTCGCAATGCGCATTTTTGAAGCCGACGAAAAGAATTTTGGCCTTACGCAGAAGCTTTCCGAAGCTCTCATGCAATCGAACCAGGGCGAAAAAGCCATGCCCATCATCGAGCGCACGCGCATTCCCATGCTCGACGCCGGCGAGCACGAAGCCGTTTCGCGTCTCTTGAATGAGCTGGTCGTTAAATTGCCGGGCCGCATCGAGCCCCACGATTGGCTTGTGGATAGTTATGGCCGCACCAGCGATTCTTTCCGCTTGCCCGATGCCCTCGCGCAGCTGGGCGAGGCGCTGGTCGCCGACGGACAGCTTGAGCGTGCCAAAGAAGTATTCGAACAGTTGGTGGACCGCGAACCGGACAGCGATTCCGCCCGCCGAAAATTGACTGACCTGCTGCGAAAAATGGGTATCGCGCCTTCCGAGGAAGACCCATCTTCGGAAAACAACCTTAAGACCGATCTGCAGCCTCCGGAGTCGCCGAAGCTTCGCCCCGATATGGAAGTTCCAGCGGCCGAAATTTTGTCTCCCGCCGACGCCGAAACCCGCGATGCCTCCGTCTCGCTTGATGAAGAAACCCAAAAATTTATCTCCCAGTCCCTCACCGACGTCGATCTCTTTGCCAGCTACGGCCTCACCCAGAAAGCTATCGGGTTGCTCGAAGCGATTCTGCGGCGCGCGCCCCGGCATACCCCCACCATCGAAAAACTTCTGGATTTTGTCCTGGGTGCCGGTGACGAGCGCCGCACCGCGGAGCTTGCCGCTCGTCTTGAAAAGCTTCACGCCGAGCGCGGCGACCAGCGCAGCGCGGAACGATTCGCAGAGTTGCGCCGCCGGTTCCAACGTGCCGCCGGCCTGTCCGATGCCGATCTTGCTGCAGCCAGTGAAGCGGCTTTGGCAGAACGCTTCCCGGTAGCCGGCGATGCCGGCAAGGATTTGTCGGAAGAATTCGCAGCTTTCGAGATTGCTCCAGATGTCATCGCGGAAATTCCTGTAGCCCCGGCTGCTGCCGAGCCCGTTCCCGTCGGGGTGGACGCCCAATCTTCCACCACTTTGCCGGAAGACGTTCATGAAGTGGACTTGTCCGAGGAGTGGTTGTCGGTGCTCAAAGAAGTTGCTCCCGAACACTCCACCGCGGAACACGCCGCTGCGCCCGAGCCCGTCGTCGAAACCGCGCATACCCCGGAATCGGCCACTGATTTTGAGATTCCTGCTGCGGACCCGGTGCTCATCGAAAGCGATTCCGCTTCATCTGCTGCGCATCTGGAATCTGTGCATTCTTCATCGGCTTTCGTTCCTCCTTCGGACATGCCGGCGTATGCAGAATTCCAGGTCACGCCGCAAGCTCCTCCTGAGCACATCGAGGAACCAGCCGGCGAATTGCCGCAGGCCGCCTCCGAAGTGCCCGCGCCCGAATTCCTTGAGCAAGTTCCAGAGGAGACCATCGCCGAAGTTAGCCAGGAAGTTAAGCAGGACGTTATAGCTGAAGCCGAAATTCACCTTGATGCGCCAGAGCCGGTTAGCGCAGATTTGCCTGATGAATCTTCGTATCATTTGCCCGTGGAGGCCGTTGTCGACGAATTGCCGGCGCTCGATGAAATCGCACCTGCCAAAGCAGCCGAGGAAGTTCCCGAGATGGCCGCTGTGGAATTCAGCAGCGCTGTCGAAAAAGTTGCCGCGCCGAAAGAGGAGCCTGAGTTTGAGCTGGATCAGGACTATGAGCTCATTCTTGATCCTGAGCCTTTAGTTCCAGCGTATGACCAGAGGCAGCCCGATAGCCTTATCGAGGAAGGCCAGGTGGATGCCGAACCCGCGCATGCCGCTCGAAATTCCGCTGCGCCACCTGCAGGCAGCGGCTTTGCCTCCGACCAATTCCTTGCTGAGCTTGCGAGCGAGATAGAACACCTCGGCACCGGCGGGCTCACGCCTTCCTATTCCACCGCCGGCACGGAAGCTCCGGTGAAGATGGTCGATACCTCGAACCTCAGCGACTCCGGTCCGCTCAAGGAAGTGTTTGACGATTTTCGCGCCGAACTCGGCGAGATGGGCTCCGACGACGAGGACCTCGAAACGCACTACAACCTCGGCACCGCGTTCCGCGAAATGGGTTTGCTCGAAGAAGCCATCAGCGAATTTCAGAAAGTCGCTAAGGCCAACGAGCGTGGACGCCCGTTCCGCTACGCCATGCAGTGCTGCACTCTCCTCGGTCTGGCATTCATGGAGAAGGGCCAGCCGGCCATCGCGGCCATCTGGTACGAGCGCGCCCTGCTGACACCTGGTGTTGAGCCGGAAAGCATCCTCGCCTTGCGGTATGATTTGGGCATTGCCCAGGAATCGGCTGGCGAGCCCGAAGCGGCGCTGAAGAGTTTTTCCAAGGTTTACGCGATGAACATCGACTATCGCGACGTGGCCGAACGCATCGCCGCTCTTCAAAAGCCTAGCCGCCGCTGACCTGGACATTTCCGTACGGCGGAGCTCCTCGCATTCATGAATCGTGTGTTTCATGCCTTGTCGATCATTCTGTGTTTTGAGATGGGCGCTCTGCTCCTGTACCTTCCGTGGACTGGCTTCTGGGAGCAGAATTATTTTCTGAGCCACTTCCCGTCGCTCCTGCCGGTGCTGCTGCACCCTTCGTTTCGCGGGCTGGTCAGCGGTATCGGTGTGCTCGACATTTTTCTGGCCTTTGGTTTGATTCGCCCACGTCCGGATGCCCCTCGTGTCCCCTCGCGGTAATTCGCCTGCCTCGCCGATTCTTTGCTACGTCACCGACAGCAGGAGCCTGGCCTCCGGTACCGGCGACACTCATAGTGACGTGCTTGTCCAACGGATGGCGGACGCGATATCGGCCGGCGTCGATTGGATCCAGGTTCGAGAAAAAGATTTATCCGGAAAGGAGATCGTATCTCTCACCCGCGAAGCCCTCGCGCGAACGAAGCGGGCAAATCAGCGCGATGGCCCGACCACGCAAATCGTAGTTAACGACCGCCTGGACATCGCAGTTTCTGAGGGCGCCGGCGGCGTGCACCTCGGAGAGCAGTCTTTACCCGTCAAAGATGTGCGCGATTTACTCGCTGCGGGACCGGGCAAGGAATTTCTCCTGGGAGTGTCTTGTCACTCTATGAACAGCGCAATGTGTGCCGCCCGCGACGGCGCCAGTTACATTTTTTTTGGCCCGGTTTTTGCTACGCCTTTAAAAGCGGCGTTTGGCGCGCCGCAGGGCTTGCCGCTGCTTTCGGAAATTTGTCGCTCCGTAACCATTCCGGTGCTGGCCATCGGTGGGATTACTCTCGAGAACGCGCCCGCGTGCCTCGCTGCGGGAGCCGCAGGCATCGCCGCCATCCGCCTGTTTCAAGAAGTCGCCGACCTGCTATCTCTGGTACAAGCTCTCCGCGTACGCCTCTAAATCCTAATTTCCGACCGGAATAATATGGGGGTCTAATTCAAAGACCTCGCTGCCTTTCGTCACTTTGATGGTGTATCCATGCGTCGAATCTGCCTTTGCCGTATCGACAACTTCTTCGGGCGCTGTCGCGGCGTCTCCGGTGTCACCCGCCACCAACTTAATATCCACATGGTTCGAACTAAAAAGCTTATTGTCCTTAAAATGGATGTCGATGGTTACGTTTTTACTTGTCGTATGCCACGTGACCATTTCGCCCGGGCAGACGAAAACTAGCCGGTCGTCCGCCTGCTGTAGTACCTGCGCCGCAGCGGTGACTTCTATGGTCACATTCTTTCCTTCACCGTTCTGGCTGCTGCACTTCACAAACTTCAGATTGTGCGCATGCGTTCGGGCTGGTCCGCTGCTGGTCTGATCGTCGGTCATCTTTTTTTCGCAGCCGGTGCACGCTCCGAGTAGAACGATCATCGCAGCGGTACAGGGAAACATCTGGAAAACATTGGGTCTTCTCATAAATTTTCCTCTCTTACTTTTTCGCGGATGAAATAAGGGCCTTGAACCGGGGTTCGTTTTCCAATACCAAAAAATTTGGCGTGTCGCGAACGGCTGCTGGGGGATACCCGGCCGCCACGGAATGCTGCAGTTCTTCCAGTGCTTTGTCTTTTTCTCCCGCCTGCACGTACACCATCGCCGCATAGTACAAAACTTCCGGGTCCCGCGGTGCCAACGTTTCCGCTTCACTTATTTGTTTCCTGGCCTTTTCCTTTTCCCCCAGCATGGCGCGGTATCCCGCCAGGTAACTCAACATGTGCGCGTCCCGCGGATTCACTTTCCGCAGTTCCTCTCCCAGCTCCAGCGCCTTGCGGTACGCGCTTGGCGCGCGCTCGCGCATGCCCGGCGCCCAATAATACGCGTCTCCTAAATTCCCCCAGATTTCGTAATTCTGCGTGTCCAGGGTGGCTGCTTCTTCGAACATATGGGCCGCATCGCCATACCGTTTGGATTGAAAATAAGCCATCGCCAGGTTTGAGGTGGCATTGCCTGTCTTGCGAATGGCCAGCGAGCGTTCCAGGGGATCGATGGCTTCGCCGTAGCGGCCTTCCTGGATGCGCGTGATGCCCAGGTTGGTGTAGCCGGTAAAACTGTCGGGCACCAGCGAGATCACCTGCTGATACATCTGCGCGGCTTCTTCAAATCTTCCGTGACGCAGGTAAAACGTGCCCAACCGGTTGTATCCCGCCCAATAATCGGGTCGCAGCGCAGTGACTGCTTTGTAGGACTGTTCGGCCTCCGGCAAACGGTTCAAGCTTTCATATGCCCGTGCCAGCCCGGCTTGCGCGCCATCCAGCGTCGGTTCGCTCGTCGAAGCCTTTTGATATTCGCCTACTGCCATTTCGTATTTTCCAGTCCCCTGATAAACCCGTCCCAGGCAGGTATGTGCCAGCGCGAGCGCTTCGTCTTTTGCCGTGGCGTACTGGCAGGCCTTGGTCGCCTCATCCACGAATCGCCGCTCATGGGTCTGCTCGAATTTCTGCCAGTATGCTTCCCCCAGCCCGGCATAGGCGCCGGCAAACTCTTTGTCTTTTTCCAACGCGTGTCCGAACACACTGATGGCGTTTTCGATATTTTCCGCCCGGTCGTAATTCTGCAGGTAACCCACGCCCTGCAGGTAGAAGTCATACGCCGCGGGCTCAGTGGTGCCGTGAGCCGCCATCGATTTTCGTTCGCGCGGCTCCAGCTCAAGCTCCAAAATTTCCGCGACCCGCGCGGAAACCTGATCCTGCAGTCCGAAGGGATCGGCTGCCTCGGCGGTGACGTTGCCGCCGCGAATCTGTTGGTGGGAACGCGCATCCACCAGCGAATAGTTCACCCGTACTTGTCCCGCGGCCCGTTGAATGTTCAGCATCAGCCCGTAATTCACTCCAAATTCCTGGCGCGCCGCCTCCAGCGTCTGCACATGATGCGCGCGCATTTCGCTGGCCGGGATTACTGCCAGCGGATGCCGTCCCGACAATTCCGTAAGGCTGGACGTCAACGTTTCCACCAGTCCGCTGTTGAAAGCTGCCTCGTCCGCTTGCGCCACGGGTTCCGGTGAAAATACCGCCAGTTGCACCCGTTCGTGGTCGCCGAAGCCTTTCGATCCCTTCCAATATTTTTTGGCGAGCCATATTGCGCCCGCCGCGATTCCCGCTACCAACACAAAGACCAGCACCCACAAAACAATGGTTCGGTTTCTTCTCTCCACCGGCCGGGTAACGATGCCTACCGCCGAGGATGGCTCCAAAGCCTCCAACGCCGCGCGAACTTCGCCGGACCGCTGGTACCGCCGCGCCGGTTCCTTTTCTAGGCAGCGCCCGATGACCGCCGCCAAACCGGGAGCCACCGTTTCGCCCAGCGGCGGAAATGGTTCCTGGATAATTCCGGTACACAGGCGATACAGATTGTCGCCCTTGAAGGGCCTTTCTCCCGACGCCATTTCATACAACACAATTCCCAGCGCCCAGATATCGCTGCGGCCGGTCGCCTCCGTTCCTTCGAGTTGTTCGGGCGCCATGTACGGCATCGTTCCAGCCAACCCGACCGATGACGCCGTCGCCGCAGCCAGCGTTTTGCGATTTACATCGTTGGGATCGGTCCGTTTTGCCAGCCCGAAATCAAGAATTTTCGCGTCGCCCTCCGGTGTGATCACGATGTTCAACGGTTTCAAATCCCGGTGTATTACGCCTCGCGCGTGCGCATGCTCCAGGGCTCCGGCGATTTGCCGCCCATAGCGGATCACGCTCGTTACCGGCATCCCACCTTCCCGGATGGATTCTGACAACGGCTTACCTTCCACGAACTCCATGGCGATGAACAATTCGCCGTGCTCTTCGGCCACCTCGTAAATCGTGCAGATATTTGGATGGTTCAGTACCGACGCGGTGCGCGCTTCTTCCCGAAAGCGCTGCACTTGCTTGGAGTCATGTACGATTTGTGGGGGCAGGAACTTCAGCGCCACGGTGCGGCCCAGCGTGGTGTCTTCCGCGCGATACACCACACCCATCCCGCCGCTGCCCAATGGCTCAAGTAGACGGTAATGCGACACCAAGGCATTCGGCACAGACACCGCCAGGGAGGACCGGCTCGGCCAGATTCGGCCGAATCGGGAAGCTTTGCGCTTGCTGAAACGCTGCGCGCATCTTAGGCCGCTGTTAACCCGCAAGTCAACGGACGCCTATTCTCTAAAAGGAGCAAGAAGTCTGAGTATCTATAAAGCGAGATTCATCTGATCGACAGAGCACGACAGCCACTTGAAAATTACGCGCTGAGCCACTTTCCCACCGGTTTCCAGGATTCCGTGTGATCGCAAATCACCCGCAATGCCGCGGTCAGCGGAATCGCCAGCAGCAATCCCATTCCGCCCCAGATCCATCCCCAGAAAAGAAGCGCGATGGTAATGGATAGCGCATTCAGGCGCACTCGTTTCCCCACCAGCGCGGGGGCCAGCAAATTATTCGAAAGCATATGGATCGCCATCAGCACTCCAGCGATCAGCGCGTAGGAACTAACCGCTTTGAATTTCGCCAGGGCAATCACAAATGGTGGAAGCCACGCGAGTACGGCGCCGATGTACGGCACCATGTTCAGCAGTCCGGAAACCATGCCCGTCAATATCGGGTAGTCCAACCCCATCGACCAGAAAAACAAGCTGCTGGCGGCCATCACCACCAGGGTCACCAGCGACATCCCCACCAGATAATCGCGCAGCACGTCGCGCAGATCCTCCAACGTTTCCTTTACGGCGGTCCTCCGCGACACTGGAAACAGTTGTAGCGTCGCGTGCCAGACTCCCTGTTTTCCGGCGAGCATGAAAAATACCAAGAAAGGCACGAACGTGACTTCCAGCACCAGCGCGTACAAAGAGCCGACGATTCGCACAATCAACGCTCGCAAAGCATTTTCTGCTCCGGCTTCCGTTCGCGGATGAGCTTCGTCCTGGGGAGAAGTTTGGGTTACCTGTCTTTCCAGTCCGTTGATTTTTGCTTCTACCGTGCCGACCACTTTCCGTAACACTTCGCCGTACTTTGGCCAGTTTGCGGCAAAGTCCGAGGTTCGCGTCGACACCCCATAGGCCAGCGACCCCAAAACCGCGATCAAAATCAATACCGTAATCATCGCCGCGATCGTTCGCGGCATGCGCAGCCGTTCGAGATATTCCACGATGGGATCCAGAAAATAGGCGATCAAAATCGAAAGCAGCAGCGTGATTACCACGCCGGCCGCGTAATAAAGAAAGACCAGGACCAGCGCGACGGCGAGCAGTTTCAAGCTCACGTTTGAGCTGGAAATTGGCGCGCTTCGGCGCGGTTCTGTTGCCGAGATCACCGGTTCCATGCACGACACGGTAACATATTCATCCTTTCTGAAAATATCTAC
>JBBSFG010000126.1:0-9564 GCA_038238965.1 Candidatus Acidiferrales bacterium
ATCCTCCGCCACTGGCCTGAACCGCAGCGGCCCGAACGCCGAAGGCCCAAAGCTTTTCAGCGGCTCCAATGTCGCCAGCAGATTTTCCGCATCCTGTAAAACCAGGCTTCCGTCCGCCACGCTCAACATCACGTGAAACGCTTCGTCCGTCGTCGCCACTTCTATTTTCACAGCGTGCGTGAATTTCGCCGGAACCTCGCCCTTCAGAAAAAATGACAACTTCGCGTCCTGCGGCAGCTCCTCTTGATTCCCAAATCGCAGCGCCGTCGGCGTCGCTCCCGCCTGCACGTTCTTGCTCATCAGCGTCACTTTCGGCCGCGCCGCTTCCACCGTCGCCTGCAGATCCAGCACTCGCGCATCTTTCAGCGTCACGTGGGCAACCGCTTTTTCTTCCGGTTGCCATGCTTCTACCGCGCCAACATTCGGCGCCGCCACGCGCAACTCGTCCCGCTCGTTCGCGCGCGACAGTTTTGCCGGTGTGAACCGCACGCCTTTCAGCTCCACGCTGTCCACCTCATCCAGCCGCGTCCCTCGCAGCACTCCCTGCACGTCTCCCGAATTTATCGTGAAGCGCTCCAGGTGCGCCGCTTCCGCATAGGTGTGCAGCGAAACTTGCTCGGATTTCTCCAATCCAAACTGTTTTACTACCATCGTTACCGTTCCCGGGGTTTCGTCTTTTAGCGCCACCACCACTTCCAGCGCGTCCGGCCGCAAAAGTTTCCAGCCGGTCTTCAATTCCGCGCCCTTCTCATTTCTGAAAACGATTTTCTCCACGCACGTCGCGCACGATGACTGCACGTGCAGCACGTCCTCGCGCCCTACCACCAGCGCGCTCTGCTCCGCCGGCGCAACCGTCCACTTTCCCGCTCGCGCCGACTTCAAATCGAATCGCGGTCCCGCGTACGCTTCAAAGCCCCAGTATCCGCGTACCGTTCCCGTCACTTCCGGTTCCATTTCCCGCCCTTGCAGCTCTTTTGTGTCGATCACAAATCCGCCGTGCACCGCATCTGCCTTGGCGGGCAGCTTCACTTCCGTTCCCGCTCTGTCCTTGAACTCCAGTGCAAAGTGATGTCCGATGTCCGTCGAAAAAACCAGCGGTGCGCCTTCCACCGGCAATACCAGCGACGGCTTCTGCAAACAATAAATTTCTCCCGGATGCACCGGCCGCAGCGGCGGCAGTTGCGCCGCTTCCACCGCCGGCAATCCCACCACAATTACCGACTTCGGCTTGCGGAATGACGGCGGATTATTCAGCCGCAAATTCAGTTGCTCCTGCTTTGGCAGCGCCAGCGCCGGAATATATTGATATTCCGGGCTGCGAAAACTTTCCATGATCCGCGCCAGGTCCACCACCGCGCCTACATAAGGACTGTACGAGCCCCCGCCCGCCAGCGGCGTCGAGCTCACCGCGCCGATCAAGTCCGTCGAGGGACCCGACGTCAGCGCCGCGACCATCGACTGGCTGTGCCCGTCGTCCAGAACTTTCTGGTCGCTGTTTTGCATCAGGCACGACGGCTGTTGCTCCACCGGCTTGTCAAAACACTGCATCTCCAGACGTATATTCAGCGTGCGCGCCAGCAGCACCGACCGGTCATGCAGCTCTTTCGCTTCCAGTCCCGCGCTGTCCCGCACACGCTCCATATATTGATCCAGCCGCGAACGGTCCAGGCTCGCCTGGTTCAAATCCTGCGAAGCCCGCACAAACACGCCCGGCTTTCCGCGCACCGCCGCCCGCAGCGATCCGTAATCTCCGCCGGTCTCGGGAGCCAGAAACAGCAGTGCCTGCTGCGCGCCCGGGGGCACGTTCACAAAAAATCCTTCTTCGCGCACGCCCTTGTTCCACGCTTCCGCTTTCGTAAACCAGTTTTCCGGCGGAGGATTCGTCGCCCCGCGCAAAAACGCCACAATCACCAGAAAATGCACCGACTGCGAATCGGGGAAATCCGGATGAATCCACAATCGGTCGCCCGCCTGCAAATTCGGCACGTTCGCAATCGGCAGCGTCTTTCCCGCCCGCATCACCTTCATTTCCACCCGCGGCCCCGAAAGATCAAACGCCGACGCCGCATCCGCCCGCACCCCCTGCGGCGCAATCACGCCAAACACCGCTGCCAACAGCGTAACCGCCGCCACCGCGGCGCCAATCCGCCTCGCTCGCATTTTCGTCGTCCCCATAATCATTAGTCCTGTACTCCCGCATCTGATTAGCGTGGAATCTCAACCTTACTCCAGCAACCTATCCGACGTGTCTCCCATTTCGTCTTGGCAACACTCAAAGCGCAGCACTCAGGCCGGTCATTCCGAGCGGAGCGAGGCGACGCCGTTTCCCCAATTTCGCTCCGCGAGTTGTCGGCTCGCGCAGTCGAGGAATCTCTCTTCGATCTGCCCTTCATCTTCGATTCATCTGATAATTGCAAAAGCAGTCGCAACTCTGCACACCCAACCTCCGCAACACGCAAAGTTCAAAAATCCAAACAGTCGAAACGCAGATTATGTTGCGACCTGCCAAACCCCACGCTGGGCGCGCAGGCATTACACATCAATTGTGATGCACTTCACCCACGCTTCGACCGCACCGCAACAACCTCGGTTTTCATAAACAACAACACTCTTTCCTCTTCGCTCAACGCCCGAACCGCACCCTTCGCCAAATCCCCCAGCTGCACCGTTCCAATCGCTACGCGAATCAATCTCAATACCTCAACTCCCATACTCTCAAACATCCGCCGGATATGCCGGTTCCGCCCTTCATCCAGCACAATCTCCACCCAGCAATTCCGCTCACCCTCGCGCAAAAGCGCCGCCCCCTTCACGCCCAGGAACTCGCCATCCGCAACCGCAAATCCGCGCTCCAGACTCTCCACCTGCTTCGCCGTTAACCGTCCCGTCACCTGCACGTGATATGTCTTGTCCACATGTGTTTCCGGCGCCGTAATCCGCGCAGCCCACTCCGAATCATTCGTCACCAGCAACAACCCTTCGCTCGCCTTATCCAGCCGCCCCACTGGCGCCACCCACGCAAAATCCTTCCCCATCGCCGCATCCAAACAATCGTAAATAGTCTCGCGCCCGCGCTCATCGCTCGCGGTAGTCACCACCCCGCGGGGCTTGTTCATCATCAAATAAATCTTTTCACGTTCCCCAATCGCCCTTCCATCTATCTCCACCCGGTCCTCACCAACATGCACCGGCGTTTCCGCGTTTCTCCGCAACACCCCATTCACACGCACGTGCCCGCTACGAATCAACTCCGCCGCCCGACTCCGCGAACAATACCCCATCTTCGAAATCGCCCGCGCCAACCCCACGCTACGCCGCGACGCATCACCTTCTGGCGTACCCCGCTTGATCGGCACATTCCGTTTCATCGGCGCGTTTCGTTTGATGAGAGCGTTTCCTTTAATTTTGGCAATCCTCAAAACGCAAAAACCTAGACCGGTCATTCCTAGCGGAGCGAGCCGACGCCGTTTCCCCAACTTCGCTCGGCGAAGTTGTCGGCTTGCGCAGTCGAGGAGTCTCTCTTCGATCTGTCCGTTCATCGCATATGCAGCCGCAATTCAGCGCAGCTGAACTTGGCAACCCTCTTAGCGCATCAGTCCCGACGCAATATCCTTCACGCATCACTTTTCGACTTCGGCAAAGAAGAAGCCTGCGCGCTTCGCCCGTCATCCGCCAGCAGCCTCTCGCGTTCCTTCTTGTAACGCGCCAGCGCCTTCTCAATCACCGTGATCGCCGCATACGCGGGACGAATATCTTCCACCTGCACCTGCTTGCCTTCCAGTTGCTTGTAATCCGAAAAAAATCGCTTCAGCACCAGCAAGCGGTGCGGCGGCAAATCCCGCGCCTCCACATAATTGTTAAACTCCGGATCGTTGGTGGCCACCGCGATCACTTTGTCGTCGCTCGCGCCGGAATCCACCATGGTCATCAATCCGATGGCCCGCGCCTGAATCAACGCCAGCGGCTGCACCGCTTCCTGGCACAGCACCAGCACGTCCAGCGGATCGTCATCCTCCGCATACGTCTGCGGTATAAATCCATAATTCGCCGGGTAATACACCGCCGAATGAATAATCCGGTCGACGCGCAGCAACCCGCTGGTTTTGTCCAACTCGTACTTCACGTTCGATCCCAGCGGTATTTCAATCACCGCCTGAAAATCCCGCGGAAGATCCTTCCCCGGCGAAACGTCATGCCACGCATGCATCATCGAGTCTTTCGCTCCTTCCGTTCACCACAAACGACCCGCATTCCGCGCACATTTGAACTCGGCAACACTCTTAGCGCAAAAAACCAGACCGGTCATTCCGAGCGGGGCGAGGAATCTATCTTCGATTGACACGCGCCGCCGACCGCCCCAGCCCTCACGCCCGCGCTTTATCAATCATCTCTTCCCAAATCCCCTTGCTCTTCAATATCAATTCCACCACTTCCCGCGCCGCGCCCTTCCCGCCATTCGCCCGCGTCACGTAATGTGCCACGCGTTTCACTTCAGCGGTCGCATCGCCCACCGCTACAGCCAATCCCACGCGCCGCATCACCGTAATGTCCGGCAAATCGTCGCCCAGAAACGCCACCGCCGACTCGCTCGCGCCCGTCTTCTTCAAAATTTCTTCGTACGCCGCAATCTTGTGCGCTTGGTGCTCGTACACAAACTCCATCTTCAATTCCTTGGCGCGACGCTGCAGCGCCGCACTCCCTCGCCCGGTGATCAACCCGGTACGAATCCCCGCCGTATGCGCCAGGCTCAACCCCTGCCCGTCATGCGCATCAAACGTCTTGATCTCTTCTGTCGAGCCGTTCTCCAGCGAAAGCAGCGTCACGCTCCCGTCGGTAATCGTCCCGTCCACATCCATCAAAAAAACAGTAATCCCCTTCGCCCGTTTCGCCACCTGCGCAGAGTTCTGCTTCGCAACTCGCCCGCCAATCTTTTTCTTCACCTTAGCCAAGTAAAATCCTCCGCCGCTGATCTTTGCTTTCTCTACATCAACTCCAATGTCCACAAATCATGCAAATGCACCACACCCAGCACCGCCGCTGCCTCATCCACCACCACAATCGAAGTAATCTTCCGCTTCTCCATCAAGTTCAACGCCTCACTCGCCAGCACGTGAGGACCAATCGTCTGCGCCCCGCGCGTCATGCACTCTCTCGCGGTCATCTCCAGCGTGGCCCCGCGATGTTTCTCCATCAATCTCCGCAAATCTCCATCTGTCAAAATTCCCGCCAGCCGCCCGTCCGCCTCCGTCACGGTAGTCATCCCCAGGCCCTTCTTGCTCATCTCGTGAAATACATCCGGCATCGGCGTCTCCGGCGAAACGCGCGGGAGCGCATCGCCTGCGTGCATCACGTTTTCCACGCGCAATAATTTATTGCCCAATCGCCCGGCGGGATGAAGCGCCGCGAAATCATCGTGGCGAAATCCGCGTCGTTCCAGCAGCGCCACCGCCAGCGCATCTCCCACCGCCATCGCCACGGTAGTGCTCGCCGTCGGCGCCAGGTTCAGCGAACACGCCTCTTCCGCCACACTCACGTCCACCACCACGTCGCTCGCTTCCGCCAACGTCGAATCCGTTTTCCCCGTCAACGTCACCAGCGCCATTTCCAGCCGCTTCAGCGCTGGCAGCAGCCGCACAATTTCTTCCGTCTCCCCGCCGTACGACACCGCCAGCAACGCGTCCCCGCGCGCCAGCATTCCCAGATCTCCGTGCAGCGCTTCCGCGGGATGCAAAAAAAACGATGGCGTGCCGGTGCTCGAAAATGTCGCCGAAATTTTCCGCCCGATGAGGCCCGACTTGCCCATCCCGCTGACCACCACGCGCCCCTTGCAGCCGAACAGCACATCCACCGCGCGCACAAAGCTGGCGTCCAGCCGAGCCAGCACTTCCTGAATCGCCTGCGCCTCAATCTTCAGCACGCGCCGCGCGGTTTCCAGGCTCATCGCGTTCCCCAACTCCGCACCAGCTCTGCCACTTGCTTCAATCTCGCCAGCAGGGAAGCAAGCTGCGCCAGCGGCAGCGCGTTCGCGCCATCCGAAAGCGCCGCCGCCGGATTGTCATGCGTTTCCAAAAAAATTCCATCCACGCCCGCGGCCACCCCCGCGCGCGCCAGCGTTTCGATAAACTCGGGCTGCCCGCCGCTCGATTTCCCTTCGCCGCCCGGCAATTGCACCGAGTGCGTCACGTCATACACCACCGGATATCCAAATTTCCGCATCACCGGAAACGCCCGCATATCCACCACCAGATTGTTGTAGCCGAATGACGCGCCGCGCTCTGTCAGAATAATCTTGTCGTTCCCGGCGCTCGCGATTTTCTCCACCACGTTGCTCATGTCCCAGGGAGAAAGAAACTGCGCCTTCTTCACATTGATAATCCGCCCGGTTTTCGCCGACGCGACCAGCAGATCCGTCTGCCGCGACAAAAACGCCGGAATTTGGAGCACGTCGCATACTTCCGCCACAGGTGCAGCCTGCGTGCTTTCATGAATATCCGTCAGCACCGGCACGCCAAAATCTTTTTTAATTTTCGCCAGCACGCGCAGCCCTTCCTGCAATCCCGGCCCGCGAAACGATTTCCCCGACGAGCGATTGGCCTTGTCGTACGACGCCTTGAAAATGTACGGCACGCCGCAATCGCCCGCGATGCGCGCAATCTTCTCCGCCATCGCGCAGGCGTGCGCTTCGCTTTCGATCACGCACGGCCCGGCAATCAGAAACAGCGCATTCGCGCCGCCCAGCCGCAGCTTCCCCAGCGCAATCTCACGCGCGCCTTGCGTTTCAGGTGCCCGCGATTTTTCAGCCGCCGTTTGTTTATCTGGTGTTTGTGCCATGCGGAATACTGAAGATAACACGAAGCCCGCGCGCTTCGTCACTAGCGCTCCGGTTGCTTTCCGAGCTAGAACCTCGGTTTCGCGGTGTAGGGAGCTAGCCGTTTTCGACGCGCGCTTTTATATCCGAGTACGCCGCATCGATGAGTCTGCTTAGCGCGGCAGCGTTTGTCGCCGTTCCCGGTCTTAGCTTTACGTGGCGCATGAACTTGCCGCTGCCTTGCAACAAGCGGGCGGGATCGGGCAGCGCTGCGCCCTGGAAGAACCCCACGTTTGCGTGCGACGTGAATACATTGACGTAGCCGAAGGGTGCATCTCCCAGACATGCTACCGGACAGCCATCATGCACAAGCTCGCGGACTTCGTCTCCGCAGTTTCGCATGGCCTCAAACCACTGCTGCGCGATGGCTCCCAACTCGCCGGCACGCTCTTTAAACCACGCATCGATGGCGGGATCCCGCTCGACTGCGCTGTTGAATCGCAGCAATTCCGTTCTCATCATCGCTGCACTTTTCTGCCGTTCATGCCCCGGCGCCAAATCGTTCCGCGGCGCGGGCCTTCAGTTTTTCCGCTTCCTCTTCGCGATTCTTGGGAGTCGCATTGGTTTCCAGCGAGCGCAATAGCTGGGCCGACACGCGCGCAACCTCCTCGATGGCGGCGCTGAACTGCGGCTCATTGGCCTTCGACGGCTTATTGAACCCGGTAATTTTCCTGACGAACTGCAACGAAGCGTTGCGAATCTCTTCGTCGGTCACCGGCGGTTCAAAGTTAAAAAGATTTTTGATGTTTCTGCACATTGGCGTGCCCTCAATACTAATTTTACCTGCGTTTATGCTGAGCCGGAAGCGGCGGACGTGCCGGGTGGGTTCAATCGTATCGCCGATAGCGCAGTGCTGGTTTTGCGAAGGAAATGAAAGGCGGATGGGATAGTTTTGCGGCTTCGATGACTTTGCCGGCGAATTCGGCGCGGGTGTCGGGGAAGGTGCGGGCCGTGTTGGCGGCTGGCGTTTCGACGGCGGGGGTATCCGTTGGCGTAGTGCTATCGAGGCCGGCAGCTGCGGACGATGCGGCGATGGACGCGGGTGGGGGCAGGGACGGAGTAGACGGCGAAGCAACTGGCCTCGCTGAAGACGTTTGTGATGAAGGCGCAGGCGGACGAGACGGCGATGAGGCGGCAAGAATATCTTGGGATGGAGCGCGGCTGGAACTGACTGGTGGAGCGGAAGAGGCGGCCGCCGAAGCAGGGGAGAGCGAAGGGTTTTTTTGGACGAGCGGGCGGACTGGCGCTGACGCGGCTGCCGTTTGTGGAGCGGATTGATGCACGGCGAGCGTCAGTCCCGAAGCACTATGGATCGGGCGGTAGCAGGGGAGTGCGGACTCTTTTTCGATGGCCGGAAGAGTGCGAAGCAGCAGACTGGAGATGTAGGCGAGGGAGGACGCTCTGCGCGGCGTGATGACTCCAGCGGCGACGAAACCGTATAAGTCGGCGAGGGAATTATTGATGCCATGAGCGCAGCGGAAGCGATGAGCGCGATTGGTGAGAAGGTTACGCAGATCGTCGGGCATAGCCTGGGTACAGGCGTGGCGCGGGCAAAAGTTAGCGTCGGGGTCGAGAAGCAGACTGCGGCAGCGTCGGTTGGTGGCGGTCAGGTATCGACACCGTCCGAAGGTCTCGAGTTTTGCGGCTGGCTGATGAGAATTAGTGGGCATGTGGTGTCCTTAAGTTGTGGAATGAATTTTGTTGAGAGTTTGTAAGGCGATGAAACGAAAAGATAATGACGGGGGCTGGGGATACCCCTTGTTTTTTTGAGGCAAGAGTCTGGATGGTGATGAAAGGAAAAGGGAAAAGGGCGATTGATGAGACGTAAAGAGTTTGTAAGATGCTGAGAACAAAGGTTGGAAAATTTCGGCGGAGCGCAAGAGTTCGTAATTTGGTGAGGGGAATGGGGATAAAGGCCGGGAGGCGGTTTTGGGTGGGTGCCGGTGTTTGCGGGACAGAAGGGCGGGGAGAGAGGTGGAGAATTTCGGAATTACTCGGACGGCGTGCGAGGCGGAGGTGCGTGGCGGCGATCACGAGGCATTGTACTAGTTAGGTAGCGTAACTACTACTGTACTGACGGGCAGAAGTGGTACGGGTTGGGGGACCTGACCGAGTTGATTCGAGTTTGAAGCAAATATTAGAGAAGACATGTTTTTTCTTATTTTCGCTCCAATTTTGATATTGAGAGTCTTTACTTGTAAGCGCGACGCAGGCGGAAGCATGAAAATCGCTAAGGTTATTTTTCTCTACAAATCGGTTCCAGTTTTCCTGCAGTCGAGCGATTTGTTGGTGGGAATGAATGCCGTGGCCATGGAGGCGGTGAGTCGGAACGTCGCGAGGATATAATGCGGACGGAAAAGCGAGAGAGATCAGGTGAGGAAAAGCGGATCCCTCACCCGCAAAAAACGCGGGTTCGGGATGACGGGTGTGGTGGGGGGCTGGTGTGAGCGGGGGAAATGGATTTCACCGGCGATTTTTATGCGCGGGTCATCTAACAACGCGCGCCGAACGGCCTAAGGCTGCTGTGACTGAGTTGTCAAAAGGTGCGATGTATCAAACTGTTGAATTAATGCTTAGGCCGGATTGAAGGGTTTCGTATGTACACATGGAGTTTGATGGGCGTACATGTGGTGAAGGTTACGGCGTCCCACCCTTGCGTGAGGCAGAGGAGCAAGGGTAGGCCACCCGGAGATGTG
>JBBSFG010000127.1:0-9554 GCA_038238965.1 Candidatus Acidiferrales bacterium
GTGCGGCTCGCCGCTTAGCTCGGCAACGTCCATTTGGTGCGCGTGTACGCGATGCGAAATCCCTGCCGCTCGGCGTTCCGTTGCGAAACGCTCCCGGGTTCCGCGCACATCATGGCCAGGTCACAGCTCGCATCGATCGCAAATTGGAAGCGCGTTTCCAGCAGCGCCTGTTGCGCTCCGCGCCGGCGCCACACCGGAATCGTACTGGCCCCCGCAAACAATGCCACGCCATCGTGAATGGCCAGCGATCCCGCTGCGATGGGCTCGCCGTCCAATTCCGCCAGAAACGGTGTGCTTTCGCGGGCGGCGCCCGCCACTCGCCCCATTTCAAATATCAGCGCCGCCAACTGCGGAGACTCGCTCCATCCCTCGGCGGATACGCGGGCCCACAATTCGCGCTCATCATCCTTGATGATGCGCACCCGTACGGCTTGCTCACGATTTGCCGGCGGCGAAACGCGCACAGCCAGCGGCAGGAACATCACGTTGGTCAGTTCGAACGGACGGTACCCGCGTTCGCTGAGCATCGGCAGCACCGCCTTATCGGCGTGTGGGCTCACTTCGTGAAACACTGGCGCGCCTCGCGCCCTGAAAAACTTTTCGATGGCGGTCAATTCTTCCGCGCTGGGCATCTGGAACAAGCCGAGTCCGAACGTCTGCGTGCAGGGCGAATCCACGCCATCGAACATGGCCATCGTGCCCGCAACTTCGATCCACTTCGCGCGTGACTCCGGCATCAGCCGCGCGCGGGCCTCTACAAAAGCGGCGTTGGTTAGCCCTTCGGCACGCTCCAACCGGCACGAAAGCGCACGATCGGCGGGCATTTCGGCAGTCATCGGAGGAGAACCTTATCACAGGTGAGCAATGCGAATGCGTGGTCGCTCAGCGGCGAAAATGCGACACCAGCCAGAAGAGCAGTGACAACCCGACACTCAAAACCAGGCACGTGACGATGGGGAAATAAAAAGTGGTGTGCTCGCCGCGATGCACCACATCGCCAGGCAAGCGCCCCAGCCGTAACGGCAGCCGCCCTCCAAAATACAGAAACGCCCCAGCTACCAACGCCACTCCGCCAAAAATCAGCAGACCACGCCCAAGCTCCCGCATCGCATCCATACGCAAATTGTACTGGAAGTCTTGTCTTCGGGTGCCCAAGACGCCAAAATCGCATGCAGGATTTTCATCTGATCTCGGCAATACTGATTCCGTCCACCAGAAAACGGTCATTCCGAGCGAAGTAACGCGGAATGGCTCTTCGATCTATTGCGTGAGCCTGGCCGCCACACGAGAACGACCTAAATCAGTTCGTGCCCCGCGAAAAAATATCCAATCTCAAACGCCGCCGTCTCCGGCGCATCCGACCCGTGACTGCAATTGTTTCCAATACTGGTGCCCAGGTCATGCCGAATCGTTCCTGGCGCCGCTTTCTTCGGATCGGTGGCGCCCATGGTGTCGCGCCACTTCATAATCGCGCCCTCGGCTTCCAGCACCAGAGCCACAATTTTCCCGGAGCTCATGAAATCCGTCAGCTCGCCAAAAAAAGGCCTGGCCTTGTGCACCGCGTAAAATCCACCTGCTTCATCCTTCGTCAGGCGCATCGTTTTAATCGCCACAATCTTGAATCCCGCTTTGTGAATGCGCGAAAGTATTTCGCCTTGTTGCCCGGCGCCCACGGCGTCCGGCTTGATAATCGCAAATGTACGTTCCAATCCCACGAAAATCCTCCGAGATGCAGAATAAAATTAGGTTCGATTTCCTGCGTGTGTTTACTTCAGCGCTGCCGCCACGGTCGACCCCAGGTCGGCAGGAGTTTCCACGCAACGAATCCCCGCCGCGCTCATGGCCGCATACTTATCCCTCGCGGTGCCTTGTCCACCGCTGATAATTGCGCCGGCATGCCCCATGCGTCTTCCCGGCGGCGCGGTTTGCCCCGCGATGAATCCGATCACCGGCTTCTTCACATTTGTTTTGATCCATTGCGCCGCGCGCTCTTCCGCGTCGCCGCCAATTTCACCGATAAGAATGACCGCATGCGTATCTGGATCGTCATTGAAAAGCCTCATGGCATCCAGAAATGTTGTCCCGATAATCGGATCACCGCCAATCCCGATGCATGTCGATTGCCCGATGCCCAGGCGCGTCAATTGATCCACCGCCTCGTAGGTCAGCGTGCCGCTGCGGCTCACCACTCCCACGTGCCCCGCCTTGTGAATGCGCCCTGGCATAATTCCGATTTTGCACTTTCCCGGCGAAATCACTCCCGGACAATTCGGCCCGATCAACCGCGTCTCTTTGAAGTCCACCACCGCCGCCACGCGCACCATGTCCAGCACCGGAATGCCTTCCGTGATGCAGATCACCAGCGGCAGTTCCGCGTCCGCGGCTTCCAGGATCGCGTCTGCCGCAAACGGCGGAGGCACGAAAATCACCGAAGCATTCGCGCCGGTTTCTTTCACCGCGTCGCACACGGTATTGAATACCGGACGCTCCAGGTGTTTCGTTCCGCCTTTTCCCGGCGTCACTCCGCCAACCACCACCGTGCCGTACTCGATCATCTGCTGCGCGTGGAACGTGCCTTCGCGTCCCGTGAAACCCTGTACCAGCAGCCGCGTTTTTTCGTTAACCAGTACGCTCATCGCGCACCCGCCGCCAGGTCCACAACTTTTTGCGCGCCATCTTTCATACCGTCCGCAATCGTAAAATTCAATTTGCTGTCGCGCAAAATTTTCTGCCCCAGCTCCACGTTGGTCCCTTCCATGCGTACCACCACTGGCACTTTGAGCTGCAAATCTTTCGCGGCCGCCACCACCCCGGTGGCCAGCACGTCGCACCGCAAAATCCCGCCAAAAATATTGATAAACACTGCCTTAACCGCAGGATCGGCCATCAAAATCCCGAAGGCATTTTTCACCTGGTCCGCGGAGGCCCCGCCGCCCACATCCAGAAAATTTGCAGGCGATCCTCCCGCATACTTAATAATGTCCATCGTGGCCATCGCCAGCCCCGCGCCGTTCACCATGCACGCCACGCTGCCGTCCAGCTTGATGTAGTTCAGTCCGTACTTCGACGCTTCCACTTCCAGCGGATCCTCTTCATCCAGATCGCGCAGCTCGCGCAATTCCTTGTGACGAAACAGCGCGTTGTCATCAATCGTCATTTTGGCGTCCAACGCCACCAGTTTGTTGTCGCCCGTCAACACACAGGGATTAATTTCCAGCATCGACGCGTCGGTATCGATAAACGCCTTATAAAGTGCCAGCAGGAACGGCACAGCGTTGTTCACCGCGTCGATCGGCAGCCCCAGGCCAAACGCCAGCTTGCGTGCCTGGTACGCCTGCAGCCCCACCACGGGCTGTATCACTTCCCGCAAAATCAGCGCGGGATTATCCTTGGCTACTTCTTCGATCTCCACGCCACCCGAGGTGCTGCCCAGAAATACAACTTTTCCCGTGGCCCGATCGATCAGCAAACTAAGATACAGTTCGCGCTTGATATCCAGGCCCTCTTCAATCAGCAGGCGCTTCACGATCCGCCCGCCCGGCCCGGTTTGCGCCGTCACCAGATTCATTCCCAGGATCTGGCTGGCGATATCCGCGGCTTCATCCGCCGAACGCGCCAATTTCACGCCTCCCGCTTTGCCGCGCCCACCGGCGTGAATCTGCGCTTTCACCACCACCAGATTGGACTTCAAGCGCTGCGCCGTCCCGCGCGCTTCTTCCTTGCGATAGGCAACTTCCCCACGCGGAATGGCCACACCATAGCGCGCCAGTATGGCTTTCGCCTGATACTCGTGAATCTTCATCGACCATCCATCAGTGATAGTATTTTGCGTTCGTGAACACTAAAGTTTACTAGTAAGGCCGCACCGGAGCAAGGAGACCATGGCGCCTTCACTCATGCAGCGCGTGGAAGATGGCAAGATTTTAACGCGCGCCGAAGCCGAATCAGCCATGGAGGAAATACTTTCCGGCCGCGTCGAAACGCCTGAAATCGTCAGCCTGCTTCGCGGGATGAACGCGCGCCCCATCCAGCCGCAGGAGCTGGCGGGGTTTGCCACCGTAATGCGCCGCCACGCCGCTCCCGTTTTCGCCGACGAGCGCCTCCGTCCTCCTCATCTGGTCGACACCTGCGGCACTGGCGGCGATGGCTGCGACACGTTCAATATTTCCACCGCGGCGGCCCTCATCGCCGCCTCTGCAGGAGCGTGCGTCGCCAAGCACGGCAACCGTGCCGCCAGTTCGCGGTGCGGCTCCGCCGACGTATTGGAGGCGCTCGGTGTGCGCGTAAATATTCCGCTGGAGCGCTGCGGCGAAGCCATTCGCACAATTGGACTCGGGTTTTTGTTTGCGCCCGCCGCTCACGCTGCCACGCGTCACGCCATTCCCGCGCGAAAACAGATCGGCGTGCGCACCGCCTTCAATCTGCTCGGCCCGCTGACCAATCCTGCCAGCGCGCACTCTCAGGTCGTGGGCGTCTATTCCGCCGAGGTAATTGATTTGATGGCCGCCACGCTCGCCGAACTCGGCGTGCAACGCGCCTTTGTCGTTCATGGCGCCGATGGCCTCGATGAATTTTCGCTTGGAGGCGAAACGTTCGTTGCCGAAATTCAGACCGGCCAGATACGGCGCTTTATCGTGACGCCGGAAGATTTTGGTGTCACACGTGCGCCCATCGAAAGCGTGCGAGGCGGCACCGCCGCAGAAAATGCCGCGATGATCCGTACGGTTCTCGATGGCGTAACTGGCCCACGCCGCGACGTCGCCGTAATCAACGCCGCCGCCGCCCTGGTCGTCGCCGGTATCGCTTCTGATTTTCGCGACGGCGCTCAACTTGCTGCCGGCGCCATCTCCTCCGGCATGGCCAAACAAAAACTGGCCGCGCTGGTCGAATTTACCAATCAAGATTCCCCGTCATGAAGACGATTTCTACGGTGCCTATCAAATGTTAGTCTCAGTCGAAAACTTTAGAATCCTTGTACTCGCAATCGTCGCTCTAATGGTGGCGCCGAACGCTTCCGCACAAAAAGTCCCTCCGGCCCCCGAGCGACCTCATCCGCTGAAGCCCGATCAAGTCGCCCAGGAAGTCCGCGATTATCGTATGAACAACGAAGATCGCATCATTCGCGAGCTTTCCGAATTTCTCGCTATTCCCAACATCGCCAGCGACACCGCCAACATTCAGAGAAACGCCGCCCACTTGGTCGAGATGCTCGAAGCTCGCGGCATCGAGGCGCATCTCCTGCCTATCACCGGGCGCGGACCGGTCGTTTTCGGAAAATTGACCGCTCCCAACGCGCAACACACCGTGATTTTCTACGCCCATTACGACGGCCAGCCGGTCGATCCCGCTGCGTGGACCGGCGGAAAACCTTTTGAGCCCATATTGCTCTCCGGCCCGCTCGAAGCCGGCGGAAAACAGATTCCATTCCCCGCCAACAGCCCGCAGCATCCTGCCATCTACAACGATGACTGGCGCATCTATGCGCGTTCTTCTTCCGACGACAAATCGCCTATCGTCGCCCTGCTCGCGGCACTCGACGCCCTCCGGGCAAAAAAGATTCCCCTCGCCGTAAATTTGAAGCTGATTCTCGACGGCGAAGAGGAAGACGGCTCGCCGAATTTGCAGCGCGTCCTTTTGGCGCACAAAAATCTGCTGGACGCCGACGTGCTCCTCACCGGCGACGGCCCGGTCCACCAAAGCGGCCGCCCGCTCGTTTTCTTCGGCAATCGCGGAATCCTCGGCTTCGAAATCACCACCTATGGCGCTATTCGAGCGCTGCACAGCGGTCATTACGGAAACTGGGCGCCCAATCCCGCTTTTTCACTCGCGCGCCTGCTGGCTTCCATGAAATCGCCAGACGGTAAAGTTCTGATCGACGGTTTTTACGACGACATCGTGCCGCTCAATACCGCCGAGAAAGACGCGCTCGCCGCCATGCCCGACAATGACGCGCAACTCCAGCGCGAACTGCAATTCGCCGCGCCGGATGGCGACGGCAAACGCCTGGTTGAGCTTCTCCAATTCCCTTCTCTCAATATTCGCGGCTTGCGCAGCGCTTATGTTGGCGCCCAAACCCAAAATGTCATCCCCGAAAAAGCCGTTGCCGCTCTCGACATTCGATTGGTGAAAGGCGAAGACCCGGACAAGAAGTTCGAACAAGTTTTGAATTACATTCGCAAGCAGGATTTTTACGTCACCGCTGAAGAACCCACCAAGCAAGAACGCCTCGCCCATCCGGCGATCGCCCGCGTCGAAAAAGACCCCTCAAACTATCCCGCGTCGCGCACTTCCATGGAGTTGCCCGTTTCCCAGGCGCTCACCGACGTTGTGCAGCAAGCCACCAACGGCGAAGCTGTAATCGCGCCAACCCTCGGCGGCAGCGTCCCCATGTATATCTTCGAAGATCTGCAAATCCCCTGGATCGGCGTCCCCATCGTCAATTACGACAATCACCAGCACAGCTCCGACGAAAACCTCCGCCTCGGCAATCTCTGGCGTGGCATGGAAGTCTACGGCGCGATCCTCGCAGACTTAAATTGGTAGCACTGGTAGTGCGGAACTCGGTTGATCCTGGCAATAACTAAGCCGAACGGTTCAGCTCAGTCATTCCGAGCGGAGCGGACCGACGCATTTTCCTCTCCTTCGCTCCGCAAAGGAGTCGGTCTGCGCAGTCGAGGAATCTCTCTTCGATTCGTCGCGGCAGCCTCTCCACATTCAGCCCACTCACAGACCTACTACCCTACAGCTCCAAAAAATTCTTCAACAGCTGCTTCCCCGATTCCGTCAGCACCGACTCGGGATGAAATTGCACTCCCTCGATCTTGTACCGCCGGTGCCGCAACCCCATGATGATCCCGTCATCCGTCTCCGCGGTAATCATCAACTCGCGCGGCAACGTTTTTCTCCCCACAATCAGCGAGTGATACCGCGTTGCCGTAAAAGGGTCCGCCAGTTTGCGAAACACTCCCTTCCCATCGTGATGAATCGCGCTGGTCTTGCCATGAAATAATGCGGGCGCGCGTTTTATGTTGCCGCCGAACGCCGCGCCAATGGCCTGGTGCCCCAGGCACACGCCCAGAATTGGAAACTTTCCCGCCAGCCGCTCAATCAACTCCACCGAAATCCCAGCCTCTTGGGGAGTGCACGGCCCCGGCGAGATCACAATGCGCTCCGGTTTACGCCGCGCAATTTCTTCCACGCTGATCTTGTCGTTGCGATGCACTTCAACCTGGCATCCCAGTTCGCCCAAGTACTGCGCCAGGTTGTAAGTAAACGAATCGTAGTTGTCGAGTAGCAAAATCACTTCAGCGTTTCCTCCTGCTTCTGCGCAACGCCGTTTTCGCACGCGCGCCCATCCCGGCCACTCCATCTTTATTTTGATGCGCCGCTTCCATCGCCGCCAGCAAGGCCCGCGATTTGTTTAGCGTCTCCTGGTATTCCCCGATGGGCGTGGAGTCCGCCACCACCCCGCCTCCGGCCTGCACGTGGGCTACGCCATTCTTGATCACCATGGTTCGCAGCGCGATGCACGAATCCAGGTTCCCCGCAAAATCCAGGTACAAAACTCCGCCCGCATAAATCCCCCGCCGC
Source organism: Candidatus Acidiferrales bacterium (assembly GCA_038238965.1). Classification (GTDB taxonomy): domain Bacteria; phylum Acidobacteriota; class Terriglobia; order Acidiferrales; family UBA7541; genus Acidiferrum. Next base: position 7,591 of record JBBSFG010000127.1, read on the forward strand.
GTGCGCTCCAGTTCTTCGATGATTTCCATCGCTCTCACTTTCGGCGCTCCGGAAACCGTCCCGGCCGGAAAACAGGCCATCAGCGCATCAAAGCAATCCACATCCTCGCGCAAACGCCCCCGCAAACTCGAAACCAGGTGCATCACGTGGGAAAACCTCTCCACCGACATCAGTTGCTCCACTTTCACGCTGCCGTATTCGCACACCCGCCCTAAATCATTCCGGCCCAGGTCCACCAGCATGACGTGCTCGGCGCGCTCTTTTTCACTGGCCAGCATCTGCTTTTCGAATCGCTGGTCCTCCGCTTCGTCGCGCCCGCGCGGCAGCGTTCCCGCAATCGGCCGGTAAAACACGTCGCGTCCCTGCACTTTCACAAGCATTTCCGGCGAGCTTCCCACCACGTGCACGTCGTTCATGTGCAGGTAAAAAAGATACGGCGAAGGATTCAGCGCGCGCAGTTGGCGATAAATTTCAAACGGCTCCGCCTGCACCTTGACTGAAAATCGCTGGCTGATCACCACCTGAAAAATATCGCCCGCGCGGATGTACGACTTAGCCTTGCGAACCGCCGCCAGATATTCCGCCTTGCGGAAATTGGAAGTAACCTTCAGCGCCTTCGATTTTTTCCTGGACCCCTTGCGCGGCTGTTCGGCGGGTACAGGCTGCTGTAATAAGTCCCGCGTGCGTTTTATCTCTCGCACCGCGGCGTTATATTTCGTGCGCAAAGTTCCTGGACCCTCTGTAAACACGTTGCGCACGATCCACAATCGGTGTTGCACGTGATCGAACGCCAGTATCCCGTGATAAAACATCAGCGCGGCGTCGTAGAGCCCGATTTCGTCCCGCAATTTCTTTGGCAAACGCTCGATCAGCCGCACCATGTCGTAGCTGAAGTAGCCAATGGCGCCCGCCACCAGCGGCGGCAACCCCGGCAGACGCACGGGATGAAATTTCTCCATGCGTTGCCGCAGAAACGTGACCGGGTCGCGTTCTTCCCACACCAGCCGGTTGCGGCCCTCCAGCACGCACGCGCCGTTCGCATAACGAAATACTTCCTCGGGATGCGCGCCCGCAAACGTATATCGCGCGATTTTTTCCCCGCCCTCCACGCTCTCCAACAAAAATGAATATCGCGCACCCTGGGCGATTCTCAAATATGCGCTTACCGGCGTCAGCAAATCCGCAGAAAACACATCGTAAACAGGAACCAGGTTTCCCTGTTTGGCCAGACGCTCGAATTCGTGGAAGTCCGGTTGGATCATAAGCGGCTCCGTCCCGCTTTGGCAGGGCGCTTTTCTTCGGCCAACAAGTGCTTCAGCACCGCGCGCCGCATCGCCGCCTCAGGAGCCTTCTTGCCAGTCCACATTTCCCATTGCGAAAATCCCTGCGCTAAGAACACTTCTATTCCCGATACCGCCGCGACTCCCTTGCGTGCGGCCATTTTCAAAAATTCCGTCCGCATCGGCCGGTAAATCAAGTCCATCGCGATGCGACAGTTTAACTCGCTCGCCGAAAGCGGCGAAATCCCGCTGCGCGGATACATTCCCACCGGCGTGGCGTTCACAATCGCGTCAAATTTTTCCGTACGCAGCGCCCGCCGTGGCACCGTCTCGCCTCCTACCGCGCGCGCCAGTTCCTTCGCCAGCTTTTCTCGCCGCGCGCAGACCACCACCGCCGCACCGGCGCGCGCCAGCGCGAACACCGCAGCTCTCGCGCTTCCTCCCGCTCCAAAAATCAGTATTCGGCTGCTGCGCAGCCGCATTTTTTTCTCCAGCGCTCGCAGAACGCCAACATAATCCGTATTGCATCCATACAACGACCCGTCGCGTCCCACCGTCACGGTGTTCACCGCGCCGATGTCCGCCGCCAGCGGATCGCATTTGCTGACATGCTTCAGAATTGCCTGCTTGTGCGGCAGCGTTACGCTGAATCCCCGAATTCCCAGCGCCGGGACGGCTTCCAGA
>JBBSFG010000128.1:0-9489 GCA_038238965.1 Candidatus Acidiferrales bacterium
CCCCGTTAAACAAACTCCAATCGCCATTCGCTGCATTGCCGTTGCACCCCACGGCGCCTTTCTGCGACTCTCTCGCAGTCCTGCTAGTTGCAAGTGATTTGCAGTTCATGTGTAAACAGAACGTTACATTCTTTATATTCACGCAATACCACGCATTCGTTCGAGAGGGCTGTGATTCGTGGATTCGCTACTTTCGCCGCACCGCAAGAGAAATCGCCGCCCCTGGGTGCGCCGCACGCATGCTCTTCTGGGTGCAATTTCGGCGCTCAATTTACTCTTGCTCATCACCACCGGCCTGGTGCTCCAGCACGTCTCGTTACTGCACCTCGACGAACACTTGATCAGCCGAAAAATTCTCCCTCCCCGCTATCGCCCGCAGGACGGCGGAGACGGAGTGCGAGCCGACATCGTAATTGCAGATTTGCATTCCGGCAGGATCTTGGGCACGACTGGAGCTCTACTGCTGGACGCGATCACTCTACTTTGGCTGACGATGCTTACTACCGGGCTGCTGATGTATTTCGCTCGCCACGCGAGCAAGAAACACCGTCAGCCGCTTCACCAGAGAAAGGGATGATCGCCGTCTCACGAATTTTTGCCTAGTGCGAACGGGCTGGCTTTTTTTTGTTTTCTTGTTGCAAATACATTGCAAGTAGGTCGCAGCTGTACTTGGCTTCGGCAGTGAATAGTCGCAATAGATGGTCTCCGCCGCGCGAACGGCGGAGACCTGTTTCGCAATCACATGGAGGGGTTGATGCCCGCACGTAACTGCAACACTGCAAGTGTATTCATAGCAGAAATAATCGTCGCATTAAACCGCGCATTCAGGGTGACGCCCCGCGGACTGCAGTGGCCCGCTGTGTTGCGCCTGTGCCTCATCGTTCTGCTGTTCGCCGGACTGTCTCCCCGTCGCATCGCAGCTCAATCGAGCGACACGCCCACTCATGCATCGTCATCCGAGGTCCAGGAATTGCGCCAGGAAGTCCGCGAGTTGCGCGAAGACGTAAAGCGTATGCACGCTATGCTCGAAGAAAAGCGCACCACAGAAACCGCCTCTGCCGCTCCCGCGCCGGTCGCGGCAACTTCGTGGCCGGCCGCGCAACCGGCCGTGCAACCTGCTCCCGTCGATCAGTTACCCAGCTCGGCCCGGCAAGGCCGCGAGGGCGCCGCGTCAGACACCGGCTTGCCGCAATATACCGGACGCTCCACTGACCCGCAGGTCGCCATGGCCACCAAAGCTCACGGCGGAGATTTGTCCGGCAACGGAAATCTGCTGCGCACCGATCGCGTTACCGTCGGCGGCTACGGCGACTTCCAGTTTCGCACTCCGGCGTTGAACGAACGCGCCGACGGCGGTGGAACGTCTACATTTCAGAGCACCCGCTTCGTCCTTGGCATTGCGGCCGTCCTCTCGCAAAAACAAAACATCACTTTCAACTCCGAGATTGAATATGAACTCGGTACCAGCGAAATCGACGTCGAACAGGCCTTCATCAGTTGGCGCACTCGGCCGGAGTTCGATTTCCGCGCCGGCATCATCGTTCCGCCCATCGGCCGATTTAACACCTATCACGACTCGAACATAAACATTCTCACGCTTCGACCACTCATCAACCAGTACATCGTGCCCACCGCGTATCGCGACGCGGGCATTGGCGTTCGCGGCGTGTTCGGTTTGCCGCACGAGATGAAGCTCTCCTATGAAGCTGACGTCGTAAACGGTTTTCAGGCGCTGAACGCCGACGGAGAACCGACACCGTTCTCGCGCCTGGTCGGGCAGTCGTCCGCCGCGGAACCAGGCTTGATTGCTTTCCAGGCCTCGCGCAACTCCAAAGCGGTCGCTGGCCGGATTGGATTTTCTCCCATCCTGGGTCTGGAATTCGGCCTCTCCACTTACGCTTTGACCTTCACCGCGCGGGATGACCCCAGAAAATCCGCGACCATCGTTTTCCTTGACGCTTCTTACCAGCACGGCCCGTTCATTTTGAATGGGGAATATGGCCGCTCGAACATCGTCGGCGCTGGAATAGCGCGTCAAAGTCCCGTTCCGCCACCCTTCAACATCAACGATCCCCTCAGCATCGCGGCCCTGGGAAATTATGTCGCGCAGACCACCCCGGGCCAGGACGGCTTCTATGTCGAGAGCGGCTACAAATTTTTCCATGCGCTTTTCCGCAATCGCGAGAAATTCGACGAAGGCGCTTACATCATGCCGGTGGTGCGTTTCGAAACCATTCGGCGAGACCGCACTCTTTCCGATTTCTACCTGAACGAGGGACGCGCCACACTCGGCGTCAACCTCGCGCCGTCGCCCAGTGTCATCTTCAAGTTGGATTACGTCATCAACCACACTTTCGGCAAGGTTCCTCCCCCGGGCGCAATCAATGGCGGAGAATTCGGAATCGATCCTATCCCCTTCCGCGACTACGGCAAAAACGGCTTTACCGGCTCGGTTGCCTATGTGTTCTAACCTCGATTTATCGAGAACGTGTTGGATTTCTATCGACGACCAGGAGGAAGTCGCTGTCGCGGCTTTCCTGCGTTCTTTGAACGAAGACTACCAGTAGTAATAAGATGTTACGTTGACGATCACTCGCGCCAATCGAGCCGCATGGTTAACCGCCTCGGCGGTGCTGGCGGCCTCCGCGGTGCCTGCCGCGGCGGAAGTCTACTTGACGGAAGCTCAGGCCCTGGGCGTCATCTTCGGTGATACCGCCGTAGTCCGTCGCGAGCAGCGCAGCGTCGATCCGCAACTGCGAGCGAAGCTGGAACACGCCAGCAATCTACATTTCCCCGAGCCAACCTGCACATTTTTTATCTCCGGACAACCGGGTCAGCCTCAGAAATACGCCCTGGTGATGAACGAGATCGGAAAAACCGAGCCGATCACCTTCATGGTGGGCATGAACGATCAGGGTAAAGTCACCGACGTCGTGATCATGGAGTTCCGTGAAAATCGCGGCTGGGAAGTGAAAGAAAAACGCTTCCTCAATCAATTTCACGGCAAGACCGTACACAGTTCCATCCGCGTCGACGAAGACATCATCAATTACACCGGCGCTACGTTGAGTTCCAAAGCCGTGGCTCGCGGCGTTAAACGCGCTTTGTTTTTGCTCGATGCCTTCTATCCGCCTGAAGCGCGCCACCAGGCCCCAGCCGCTTCGAATTTTCCCGCGAGCTTTGAAATGTCCGCGGCCATTACCCCGTTGCTCACCGTTTCCGTTCCGGACGGAAGTATCAGTCTCTTTCGTCAGGTGCGTTACGCCATGGGCACCGCGTGTGAAATTCGCGCCTGGTGCTGGACTGCTGCCGCCGCGCAACGCGCCTTTCGCGAAGGCTTCGCCGAAATCGAGCGCGTGGAACAAATCTTCAGCGCGTACCGCCCCGGCAGCGAACTGTCGCTCGTGAACAGCCAAGCCGCGGAACGCGCCACTCCCGTCAGCGCCGAATTCGCTTACTTCACCCAGGCCGCCATTCGCTCGTGGCATAGCTCATCCGGAATGGTGGACATCAGCGTCGCTCCGCTCATGCGCCTTTGGGGATTTCACCAGGGCGCGCCGCGGTTGCCTGCGCAAATCGAAATTGCCGCCACGCGAAAACTTGTCGGTTGCGACAAACTGCGCCTCGACCTGCGCGCCAACACATTGCGGTTTCTCAAAAACGGCATGCAGCTCGATTTCGGCGGTCTCGCCAAAGGCTACGCCGCCCAAATCGCTGCGGCGCGCATCCAGAGCACCGGCGTCATCTCGGCGCTCGTCAATCTCGGCCGAAGCTCCCTCGCCGCTTCGCACCTCGCTCTACCCAGCGATCCGCACGCGCTCGAATCCGCACCCTCCATCCTGGCCAGTTGGCCAATCGCGATCTGCGATCCAGCGCGCGATCGGACTTGCGCGGGACACCTGTCGCTGCCATCCGGCCAGTGCCTCTCTACCTCAGGCACCAATGAACGCCAGTTCGTCATTGGCAAGAAACTTTTCAGCCACATCCTGAATCCCCTCACCGGCTGGCCCCTGCAAGGGCTGCGCTCCGTCACCGCTGTCTCCGCCTTTGGCCTGGAGAGCGAAGTATTCGCTAAACGCTTACTGATTCGCGCCTCGTAATTTGTCCGTGCCAGATCCAGCACCGTACCGACCGCTTCAAATCAAGTACCCGGGTGCCCCTGGTTCGCAGTTGAGGTATGAACCTGGGTCCGTCGTTGCTCTCCCGCGAATCTCGAATCTCCAACCAAAAGTTGCCCCGCCCTCCCACAAGCCCTATTCTTTTTGTGAACGAACATCGCGCAGGAACTGCGCCGGAGAAAGAACCGCAATGCCCTACCGCCCGGAAACCCCGTTCGACAATATCGAAAGCGCCCGCGACTACGTAGGCCAGCTCCTCGCCGCCGCCCGCGAAGCCCAATCCGAAATCGAAACCGAACTCCTCCGCGCCACCAACCCCGAACTCGAACGCCGCCACCAGGCCCTGCAACTCGTCAAATACAAACTCGCCCAACTCACCACCCACATCGCCGCCTCCCGCCGCATTCTCCACGACCTAACCAAGCTCCGCCGCCTCCTGCTGGAAGGAAAAAAGCCCTGAGAGAAACCGCTATCGACCGACGCGAGCAGTACTTTAGCGTTTGAAATTAGCGAAGAAAAGAGGATCGGGCGGGTAAGTCTGGTTGGCATCAGGCTTCATAAATTATACAAAGATATATAAGTATCTTGGTTTTTTGAAATTACTTCGAATCCATAGCTCTTTCGTGTGTGGCGCGAGACCTCTCTGACGGTTCCCAGATTCATTTATAAACAATTGGCTTAAGTTAAATCTCAAAACTGATTTATATCTCCCACCCTGTTTGGAAATCAAAGTGCCATTTGAAAATGGCAACGGAGCGTAAATCGACGTTTCATTTTTCGTTGGATGTTCGAAATTCAAGCCGGGTCACGCCAGTTTGAACCTAATTTACGCCGTTTTATGCGTGGCAAGATTTGCTTACCTCGAATTCCGGAGATAGACGATGACGAAATCTAAGTATTACAGCCGGCCTGAAATCGCGGTGACCATCCTGCGGATGATCGCCTGCCTCGCGTTGCTTGCTGTATCGAGCTTGGCATCGATGGCTCAGACGTCGACCGGATCAATTACCGGCACAGTTGTAGACCCCCAGAGTTTACCGATCGAGGATGCCACGGTGACCCTGACAAACCTGGATTCAAACACCAAATATGAATCCAAGACTAGTTCCACTGGCGGCTATCAATTCTCTCGCATCGACTATGGACGCTATAGCGTTGAAGTTAACAAGGCGGGTTTTAGGTCTGGATTAGTTAACGGCATCAAGCTCGACACGGCCACGGAATACTCCGTCGTACCGATTAAACTCGAGGTTGGCGCGGGAATCGAGTCCGTGGTCGTCGAAGCGGGTGAAGAAGTGGTTCAGACTACCCGAGCCGAAGTCACCGGCACAGTAGAAAAGAAACAGATTGATGAGTTGCCGATTCTCGATCGCAATCCTCTGAACCCGCAATACCGCCTTCGCAACGATTTCGCCCCAGGAGATTGCCGGGGACACCGGGGTATTCGTGCAAAAAGACGGAACCGTATACATAATTAATCCCAAACTGATCAGCTCGGATGGCACCGGCACTTCGCCTTCCAATGGACTGACCTGTGTTCCCGCGGTAACCGGTGGATTCTGCAACCCACAGCCCGGTGAAGCGGGAAACCTCTCGCTCTATGCTCTTACCGGTCCAACCTACTTCAACTGGGATCTTGCCGCATCCAAAGATTTCCATCTCACGGAACGTATCAAGTTGACTTTCCGAACCGAGGCTTTTAACGTCTTGAACCATCCCACGTTTTTTATCGGAGACACTAACGCGGGTACCAACAACGAGAACATCAACGACCAGCAATTTGGCCAGAGCACTTCAACCGTGTCGCAGCCGCGCATCCTCCAGATGTCTCTGCATCTAAGGTTCTAGCTGCGCGACAATCCTTAACATCATCGGCAGGCGGCCCACCCTTGGATTCGGGAGGGTGGGCTTTTCTTTTGACTTCGTCCTCGTCTAATTGCGCAGACTAGTCTTTAGATCTATGATCCTTCCGAAAATAAATTCCATGCGCAAGCCATTCGACACAATCTGCTTTTTCTGCTTGGCCTTTGGCGTTTTTCTCTTTCTCTCCTTGCCCAACGTTGCCTTATCGCAGCCGCGCATCCGCGTCGCCATCGTGGGACTCGTTCACGGACACGCGAAAGGATTCCTCAGCGCCCTGCCCGGCAACGACGTCGCCACCCTCGTCGCTATCGTCGAGCCGCAGCAGCCTCTCGCGCAGGAATACGCCGCCAGATATCATCTCGACTCAAGACTTTTCTACACCGACGTGGAAAAAATGCTTGCCGAGCAACACCCCGACGCCGTGCTGGTCTACACCAGCATCGCCGACCATCGCAGAGTCATCGAGATCGCGGCGCGCCACGACGTCAGCTCCATGGTGGAAAAGCCGCTCTCCACCACGCTCGAAGACGCGCTCGCCATCCGCGCCATCGCACGTCAGCAACACGTTCACGTGCTCGTCAATTACGAAACCACCTGGTATTCCAGCAATCACGAAGCAATCAAGGAAGCGGCGCAGGGCAAGCTCGGCGACCTGCGAAAAGTAGTGATTCACGACGGTCACGAAGGACCAAAGGAAATTAATGTCGAGCCGGAGTTTCTGAGTTGGCTTACCGATCCCGCGCAGGATGGCGCGGGCGCTTTATTTGATTTTGGCTGCTACGGTGCTGATTTGATGACTGTGCTGATGCGCGGCCAGCCGCCCGTCAGCGTCACCGCCGTCACGCAAACGGATAAGCCCGAAATTTATCCTCGCGTGGACGACGACGCCACCGTCATTTTGCGTTATGCAAAAACGCAAGCGGTGCTGATGCCTTCGTGGAATTGGTCGTTCTCGCGTAAAGATATGGAAGTGTACGGCAACGCCGGCTACGCCATCACCGTCGGTCCCGATCGCCTTCGCGTGCGCTATCGCGGCCAGGACATGGAGTTGCAGCTTACCGCTCCGCCTCTCGCGCAGCCGCACCGCGATTCGCTGCACTATCTCGCCGCGGTCCTGCATGGCGAAATCAGTCCCGACGGCGATCTCTCTTCGCTGGAAACCAACATGGTAGTGATGCAGATCCTCGACGCCGCGCTGCGCTCCGCGCAAACCGGAAAATCCATCCCCCTCACTCCGCTCCCGCAGTAGCAAATCGCTGTGCGCGAATTCAGCGGAGCATTCAGCAATCAGCGGGCATAGAAAAAGCAGAGCGAAGTTCGGACAAAAAAAGATGGGCCACGAAACGGTGATCAGCAAAGCAGCATTCGACACGAGCTTCGGCTACAGGCGGCGTGACGCGCTTCGCTAGCCTCGATGCACTCGACGGATTACGGCTCGGTAGTGTGAACTCGATGATTACGGCTTATCGTTCGGCGGTTCTTTCTTCTTTTCTTTGTCGTTCGCAGGCGGCGAATTTTTCCGTTGCGCCTGGGGAGCCGGCCGCGCTGCGGGCCGCTCGTTCGGTTTCGCCGCTGGTCGTTCCGCTGACCTCGCCGCCGGCCGTTCGGCGGGTTTCGGCGCTGCCCGTTCAACTGGCTTGGGTGCAGCGGGCGGCGGTGCCGCGGGTTTCGCCGCTGGGCGGTCAGCAGGTCTATTCGGTTGTGGACGCGGCGGAGGTGCCGGCCGAGCCGGTGCAGGTTTCGCTGCCGGCGCTGGAGCCGGTCGCTCCATTGGCTTCGCATTCGGTCTTTCATTCGGCCGCGCGCCTGGACGTGGAGCTGGTGCCGGTTTCGCTGCTGGGGGCGTTGCTGCCGGCCTTTCCGTTGGCTTGGCATTCGGTCTTTCATTCGGGCGCGCACCAGGACGCGCGGCCGGAGCGGGCGCCGGTTGTGCCGGCACGAGTTTCGCTGGAGCCGGGGCATTCGGCCGTGCCGCGGGCGCGGCGTTGGGCTGTTCATTTGGCCTGGCGGCTGGCGCAGGCCTGGCCGCCGGGGCCGGCCGTGCGGGAATTACCGCCGCGATCGGCTTGCCTTGTGGAATTGGCTTCGCGGCAACCACTACAGCCGGGCGCCCGTTGTTGACCTTGGCGAATTGCTGGCGATTCTCCTGCGCGCGCTTGCGTTCCTCAATCTGCGTATTCATAGGAGGAATGCGGCGCTCGCGCTTCGCAGCCACTTCCACTGCCAGCGGTTTGCGCGTCACGCCTCCGGGACCGGCATAGCTGGCGCGGCTGGTGGTGTTATTGATGGTGACATTGTTGATCACCGTGTTGGTCACCGTGCGGTTGTACACCCGCACATTGGTGATAGTTACGTTATTCACCGAGCGGTTGTAATTAAAGCGATCGCCGCTCCAGTAGCCGCCCTGGTAGCCGACGCCGGTGTAGCCAAAACCGTAATTAATGCCGCCGTAGTAGCCGATGTGCGAGCCCCAGTAGCCGTTGTTATAGCGGTAACGGCCGCCGCGATACCCCCAGTATCCGGGCGTCCACAAATAACCAACCTGTGGCGGCTGCGCCCACGCCCCGGGAACCCAATAGTATCCCTGGGGGGCGTAGCTCCAGTAACCGGGCGTCCACAGATAACCGTCGCCCGGGATATCGGGCTGCGAATATTCGGGCAGCGGCGGCGGCGGTTGGGAAGCGTAAACCACCGGCTGGCCGTAGCTGGAGTCTTCATCGTCGGCGTAGTAATCGCCGCCCTGATCGCCGGAATTGTCGTAGATGCCGGAATTGTCGTAGTTGCCGGAGTTGTCAGGAGCGTATCCGCTGGAGCTGTCGCTGGAATAATTCGGCGGCGGCTGATCGCTCGGAACGGGCGCTCGCCGCCTGGTGTGACTCGGCGCGGGTGCGCTGGGCGCTGAATTGCCCGGAGCATTGTCCACCGGAGCGGTGTTGTCCGCCGCAGTGTCCGCCACCGCCAGATTGGCATCGGCTTCCGGATTCGCCGCCTGGTCGGCAGCCGCTGGCTGTGCCGTTTGATTTTGCGCCGTGTTGTCCTGCGCCGGCTGCGAATTGCATCCGGCCACTGCGATAGGCAGCGTGACGGACGCAGCCGCCAACACAAGAGCAGAAAAAGTTTTCTCAGTTTTGGTCATTAGCATTTTCTCCGCGAAACTAAGATGTTGGCCATGCCCACAAAGTTTGGAAAAATAATCTTAATTTTCGACTAAACCATCGACTGTGGACGCGCAGGTGAGAGGGTAACCGATTATATCGCCAGTACCGGGGAATTCCGCAAGCCTCTTGCGGAATTCCGGAATTCAGATGCGGCTACTGAGAATTAATTTGCGAAGTAAATGCCGGTGGCAGTGCTGCTGGTCTTCGGCGCAATGGCACAGCAACGTCACGGGCGCGTGGCGCGATAGTCGTTCGAGAAGCCGCAAGGTAAATTTCTGGCCATGATTCTTAATCGTCTGGCTGCGCGAGTCGATGCGGCCATCCATGAACAACTCCGCGCGATATTCGCG
>JBBSFG010000129.1:0-9482 GCA_038238965.1 Candidatus Acidiferrales bacterium
ATGTTCGAGAGCTTCCGAAACGCCGGGGTAGGCGCAGGTGTTGTCCATTTTGTGCGCTTCGTAGTGGGTAAGGAAAAATTTCAGCGCGCGGTCGAGCTCGGCAGCATTGGTATTTTGGCCCAGCGACTTGGCCACCAGGACTGGAGCGCCATTGCCGATGTAGCTGGAAATAGTTTCTTCGGGCAACTCGGGGCGCCGCAATTCGCGCAGGGTGGCGTTCACGGAATGGACCAGGTCGAACTTGGAATCGATGAGCGTGCCGTCCAGATCGAAAATCAAAGCGCGAACTGCAGAAAAACGATTGTCCCGCATGGATGTAAACATTCTAAAACAATCGAATGAAAAATGGGCGGGTGCCTGCGAGCCACGAATTAGCGGCGAGTGAGCGCGGCGTTTCGCGGTGAGTTCGCGTAAACTAGAGAGCGTCAAAAATAAAAAAATATTTTTGGAGACTACATGGCCCAGGTTTTTCCGTTTCGCGCCTTTCGCTACAACCCCGCACACGCGCCGTTCGAGCGCGTGCTCACCCAGCCGTATGACAAGATTTCTCCCGCGATGCAGGAGAAGTATTACGCCGCCAGCCCGCACAATTTGATTGCCGTTGAGAAGGGACGAGTGCATCCGGGCGATGCTCCGGGAAATGACGTGTACACTCGCGCGGCGGCGGCAATACAGGAATGGATTCGCAGCGGAATCGTGGTGCAGGATCCGGCGGCTTCGTTTTACGCCTACACGCAGGAATATGCCGTGCCAGGGACGAACGAGCGGCAGACGCGGCGCGGATTTATCGGCGCAGGGCGGCTGGAGGAATATTCCGCGGGCGTGATTTACCGGCATGAGCATACCTTGTCCGGTCCCAAGGCCGACCGGCTGGAATTGCTGCGGCATGCGCGAATGTCCACGGGGCAATTGTTTTTCATTTACTCCGACGCGCAAAAGCGCGTGGACACGGTGCTCGGTGAAGCCGAAAAATCTGCGACGCCCGCGACGGAAATGACGGATGAATACGGCGTGGTCCACCGGTTGTGGATGATTGCCGAACCGGAACGCGTGAAAGCGATTCAGGACGCGATGGCGGATCAGAAGCTGGTGATCGCGGACGGGCATCACCGTTACGAGACCGCTCTGAATTATCGAAACGAGCGGCGCGCGCAGGCTGAGAAAATTGTTGGGGATGCTCCTTACGAGCGGGCCATGATGACGTTTATTAATACGCAGGGCGCGGGCTTGACGATTTTGCCGACGCATCGCGTAGTTGCGAAACTGCGCGATTTCAAGTGGGCGGACCTGCGCAGATACCTGGAGCCGTGGTTCAAGGCGGAACGATTCGCAACACGCGAAGAATTCCTGAAGCAGTTGACGGCGGCGCGTGCGCAGCGTGCGATTGGCATATATCCCGCGGCTGGGGAAAACGGGGAGCGCGCGTTTTACGTGTTGACGCTGCGCGAGGGCGCGGACCTGGCGCGCCTGCTGCCCAATGTTTCTCCATTGCAGCGCGAACTGGATGTGGTGCTGCTGCATGAAGGAATTCTGGAGCCCGGGCTGGGCATCACTCCCCAGTCGGTGGCTGCGGAGGCGAACCTGACCTACGAACGCGAAGCCGCGGCGGCGCTGGATGCCGTGGACAGCGGCGCGGCGCAGATTGCGTTTTTGCTGAATGCCTGCGATGTAGAACAGGTGATCAGGATTGCCACCGCGGGCGAAGTCATGCCGCAGAAGTCCACGGATTTCTATCCCAAGCTGATGAGCGGGATCACCATGTACAGCGTGGACGGGGAAGCAACCTAGCACGCTACCCCACCCCCCTGTTTTTGCAAAGAGCCCAGAAGTTGCTGAAACGAAAGAGAAGGAGTGGCGAAAAGAGAGGCAAGAGAGAAAAAGAGCGCGACAAGAGCGGCGTAGGCGAGGAAACAGTAATACGGGCGTGGGTGTTTACGCGAGGGGGATACACCCCCCTATTTTTGCGAAAAGAGTGTGGAAGTTGATGAAAACAGAGGGTAGGGTCGCGCAAGAGCGACAAAGAGTGTGTAACTTGTTGAAAGTACGTCTTCCACGGAGACGTTCTTGGGCGCAAATCTTGGGCGTCGGGTTGATTTCCCTTGTTTCGATCGCTGATTTTCGGGTACTGGAACTTTTTCTGTAGCGAGCGCTCTATACAGCGGGTTTTTTCGACGGATGGTGCGGCATGCACGTCTCGGCCTCGTGCTGACACATTTACAAAACTCCCGCACCCAAGGGTGAGGCGTGGGATACCCGGCGCAAAGAGTCTAAATGTTGGTGAGACGGAAGCCGCGGCGGTGGCGAGAAAGGTGGAAACGGCCGACGGAGGGTGACAGCGACCATGCGGGATAGCCAGGGATCTGCGGGGCGGGCAAGTTTCGGGTAGGACACCGACGGACATATCTGATATTACTATACAATACTGTATATGTAAAGCTAACAATCGTGTCAAACCCAAGACCCAGGTTCGGAAAGCGAACCAGGGGGGCACCCGGCGTCAAAATAAAGTGCCGGGAAACGTCCCGTCTGTCCCCCTCCCGTCAAGACCCAGGTTCGGAAAGCGAACCAGGGGCACCCGGCAGGAACTCAGTGGCGGTCTTCTAGAAAGACTTGATACCTGTCGCGGCCCTTTTGCTTAGCTTGATACATCGCGGTATCTGCCTTCTTCAACAGTGTTTCTGCGTCGTCGCCATCTTCCGGATAAGTACTCACACCAATACTTGCTGTGATACTCAGATCATGTTGATCCAAATGGTGCGGGGCAGCCAGTGAAATGTGGATCTTTCCAGCCGCGAAACCCGCATCTGCGGCGCGCTTGATTTCGGAAAGCAGCAAAACAAATTCGTCTCCACCCTGACGGCTCACAGTATCAGAACTTCGTACGGAAGCTAGCAGTCGAGCAGCAACGGATTGCAGTAATTTGTCGCCAACGGTGTGACCCAAGGAGTCATTTATGTACTTGAAGTTGTCCAGATCCAAGAACATCACCCCGACATGGGTGTCGTTGCGATGGGCAATCGCAATGGCCTGCGCAAGCCGGTCCTTCAATAATGTACGGTTAGGAAGGTCGGTAAGAGTATCGTGCTGGGCCAGATGCATCATCTCGCCTGCCATCGCTCTGGAGGTGGTCACGTCGCGAAAAACGATAACCGCTCCCGAGATTGAGCCAGCGCGGTCGTGGATAGGAGCGGCGGAATCTTCGATGGCAGATTCTGCTCCATCGCGTCGAACCAGAATGCAATTAGCAGTGAGGCCTACAGCTTTGTTTCTGGATACTGCCAATTCCATCGGATCCGGTGACGGTTCACGCGTGACGCCGTCGATAATCCTAAATACCTGTGCGAGCGTCTTGCCGAGAGCCTCCTCCTTAGACCAACCCGTCATTTTTTCCGCTACACCATTCAGGTAAGTAACATTTCCGAGCATGTCAGTGCTAAGGACAGCGTCGCCGATGGAGTCGAGGGTAATCCGGGCGCGCTGTTTTTCTGTGAACAAGTCTTCTTCCGCTGTTTCCCGCTCCGCCATGTGGCGTATAGCCCGGGCGAACGAATAGCTGTCAATGTGCGTGCCCAACAGGAAGTCTTTGGCGCCTCGTCTAAGAGCTTCGGTAACCATCTCTTCATCGCCAATGCCAGCCAGCACTAAAGTCGGTATACCAGGTGCAACCTTGCGAAGCTCGTCGTAATGCGGAAGGCCCTGGTTGCCGGGCAAGCAGAGGCTGAGAAAGATGGCCCAAATATCTTTGTTTGCGAGTGTTTCGACGCTTTCGGCAACGGTGATAGCCCATTCCCCGTAAAAAGGCCCGTCGGTAGCCATAAGTAGCGCATCTTGAAAGGAATGCCCGTGCGCGAGGTTATCGTCGATCAGAAGGAGTGTGCGTGTTTTGACCATAGATGGAGGCCCCCAGATTGATGCTATGGGTATTGAGGAGCACAAGATGTCCGAAACGGCACATGTTCCAGAATGGAGCAAGTTCATAAACTCCAAGGTAAAACAAGTACGTCCTGGTAATTCCTGGCCCTGACCGGCGTACTTACCGTTGGACTGGGCTTTCACGGCTGCCCGGAGGGAGATGCGGCTTATGCCTGCAAAACAAAGGGACCTCGTTGCGATTCCCGTATGGCCGCGAGTGATCGTGGGGCTCGGGAGTGTCTTGCTGGCCGCGGGCGCGATCATCGCGCTGGTCCATCCGATTCTGTTGGTTTCGCCGCACGATCAGATCAATGAGGCAACGCGCATCTATGCGGGCTACCTTGCGTCCCGAAATATGGCACTAGCGCTGATGCTTTTTTTGACCATGTTCCTGCGCGCTAACAAAGCACTGAACGCCCTCGTGTTGCTTACCGCCGCAATTCAGTTGTTTGACATCGGCATGGATATTTCCGAAGGGCGGTGGGCAGTTCTGCCAGGCGTGATTATTCTAGGCGTGCTTTTCGCGGTAGCTTCGGCACGCATCTCAGGCCACCCATTCTGGAAAGCAGAGGCGTGGGATTAAGCTGGCCGACAAGCGTTAGCGGCTAAACATCCATGTATCTCGCGTTAACTAAAAAACTGAATCCTCATGATCCCTGGCGCGCGGCCCGCGGGGCAATCTTGCCTGCGCGCGGCGGTACGTCATTTGCGTTGACCATTCGTCAAAGACATCCTTTCCGGCGCGGCTGCCCGGTAACGTTCTTGACGGTTGCACGTTATTCCCACCCTGCGAAAGCTTAGGGTAGGGTACCTGGCTTTGCGTGCAGAGTCGCGCAGATGACGCACTTTAGTGTGCTGCCTGGCTTGGTTGGGTTACTTGTCGAAGCTGCCCACCGCTTCGGCTTCGGTGTTGTAGACGTCGAAAACGGTGAGGAGCTTGGTGATCTGCAGGACTTCCTGGAACTTGCTGCCCAGGTGGCAAAGCTTGAGAGCGGTGCCCTGGGACTTGGCGCTATGGTGGGCGGCGACCAGGGTGCCGAGGCCGGCGCTGTCGATAAAGGTGACGTTGTCCATGTTGAGGACGATTTTCTTTTTGCCTTCGGCGACCAAACCCTTCACTTTTTCGCGCAGTGCGTTGCTTTCTTCACCGAGCACGATGCGGCCATCCAGAGCTACGACGGCAACGCCGTCCACTTCGCGATTCGTAAATTTCAATGCCACTTTATTTTCCTCCTCATCGGAAAAAGGGCTCCGGACCCAAGACGCCCAGCGCCACGAAGCTTATCAATAATAGTCTGCGCAGGACATGTAATAACCGCAAACGGTACAAATCAATTTGCAGCGGCGCGATTCGAGCCGCCGCGAACACACAGGGCAAAAGCACGAAGCGTGTTCGTAGGGCATGGTCGCGGGGCCCTTGTCGTCCGAAGTCTCTGTCGGACGATCCGGCTGGGGAGCCTCGTTAACCAGCGCCTGCTTCGCGGTAGGTTGCACGGCTGGAAGGTTATAGCACATCCCCGGAGAACGGGGAAGCGGGGCGACACGGTAGGAGGTGTGCGGCTAGCGTGGATGGGAGGATTCCGCAGCTGGCTCTCTAGAGTTTGAGAATCGCTGCGGCCGCAGCGCTCCACGTATCTGTGAGTGCCAATTTTTCAGAGGCGATGAAGATGACGACCCAGAACCCATACCCCAAGGCTAACCAGCGATCGAAGCTCCGGGTAACGACGTAGTGAATGAGCAGTAGTACGGCGCCGAGGCAGAAGACTGGTCCGAAGAGCCCGACCCAGCCTGTAGCGCCGAAGACCGGATGCAGAAATGGCATGCGCGCGGTGGCGCCGGCGAGCAGACAAAGGCTGGCCAACACCATGGCGGAACGATGGATCCACGGCTTCTTGCGGGTGAGGATACCCATCGTAACGAAAGTGGCATAGAGGGAGATCTCGGTAAGCATCACCAGCAGGAATCGCGAATATCGCATGCCGAAGAACTGGGAATCCGGTGGGCTGATTTGCACCGAGCGGATCGCGACCCACGGTCCGGTGATGACTATCGCCAGAGCAACGGCGATTGCGCTCCAACCCAGCTTGAAATGGAGCTGACGATTACGGACGCCGATCAACAGCGACTGAGTGAAGAAGAGCACGTACCACGTTGTAATGGCGAGGCCGTGGACCAGGTCGAGGCGGACCATAACCGGATCGATTTCGCTGCCGCCAGCCGCTTTGCCGCTGGTTACGAACCAACGGAAACCTACCAGCATCATCACGATAAAAGTGGCGCCCGCGGCGCTGTAGAACCAACGATCCTTTTTCACGTTGCACCTGGAGCGAAGTTTGCCCGGCGACACCACTGATGGAAAGACTCGGGGAAGTGTACTATACACGTGACGTGCTGCGGTGCAGGTCGAAACCCTAGTGGTTGGCGGGGCATCTATATAAATACGAGCAGGGGAAGTTACAGGCCTCTGCAGCGGGTTTCAGGTGATCAACATGGGCCAGGCTTTGTCGGTTGCGGTTTTCGCGGTAATTATTTTAATGGGCATTCCAGGGCAGGTGGCAGCGCAGGGGCGCGGAGGTATGCCTGCGCGAGCTGGCGCCACGATGGCTGGCGCGCCGCACGCGGCGGTGATGCCAAGCGGGATGGCGCTGGGGCGAGCGGGTGGATTAGGAGCCGGATCATTGGGAAGCCGCGTGATGATTTCCCGGTCGCCCAGCGGACAGGTTTTGCTGCGGCGTGGCGTGGGAACGAGCGGAGCGCACCCGTTGTATCGGACCCGGATTGGGGCGGCTACCCGAGCTGGACAAGTAAGCGCTGCGCGGCGGCGCGAATTTTCGCGAGGTTCATCGAACGCTGTGCCGGGGCTGGGATTTGATTACTCGCACGTGGCGGCGACGCGTCCTGGCGGTGTAAACGGGCGGCGCCACCATAGGAACGGTGGAAGCGATGGCGCGGTGCTGTTTCCGTTTTTCGGGGGAGGCGGATATTTTGTGCCGACGGGCGACGTGCTTGCGGATTACGGAGCTGAAGGGCAGCCGGTAGAAGACGCGGAAGACGAAGAGGCGGCACCGGCGGAGCGGCCGGCGCGCGTTCACAATGTGGATCGTTTGCCTGCGCTGGGCCCTCCCGCGCCGCAACGGGATGTGCCGGAATATATTTTTGTGCGGCGCGACGGGACAGTTTTCTTTGCGGTGGCGTATTCGTGGGAGAGCGGTTCGCTGCGGTATATTTCGAGCGAAGGCTTGCAGCGCAGCGTGGCGCGAGAAACGCTGGACCTGAGTGCTACGCAGCAATTCAATGAGCAACGCGGAATGGCGTTTCGTTCTCCGGCGTGAGTTCAGACCGCTTCGCCACTCGTAGCTAATCCAGCGCGTCTCCGCGGATCCATACACCCGACAACTGTAATGCTTCATCGAGCAGCAAAATATCGGCGTCGGCGCCGGCGCGCAGGGCGCCTTTTTTGTACTCCAGACCCAGCAGGCCCGCAGGATTTAATGTCAGCATGCGAGTGGTGTCTTCGAATGATTTGCCCAGCGCCACCACATTTCGCAGCGCACGATCAAGCGTAAGGGTGCTGCCGGCCAGTTTACCTTCGGAGTTTCTGCACACGCCGCCGCTGACGGTCACTTCCATTGGTCCCAACATGTATTTTCCGTCGGGCATGCCGGTGGCCGAAATTCCGTCACTCACCAGAATCACGCATGCAGGGCTCTTGGCCTGCAACAGCAGGCGCATGGCGGCTTCTTCAACGTGCACGCCGTCGGCGATCAACTCGGCGGTGACGTCGGGAGTGGTCAGCACCGCGCCGATTACGCCGCTGTCGCGATGGGAAAACGGCCGCATGGCGTTGTAAACGTGAACGGCGTGATGCGCGCCGTGCGCGATGGCCAGGCGAGCCTGCTCGTAGGTGGCGTCAGTGTGCCCGATACCCACTACCATGCCCGCTTTGATCGCCGCATCGATAAGCGGAATGGCCCCCAGTAGCTCCGGGGCAATGGTCATCATCAGGGCCTTGCCGCCCGCTGCGGCCACGAATCTTTCCAGCAATTCAGCGGAAGGAAGCCGCAGCCACTCGGCGGGATGCACGCCGCGCCTGACTTCACTGAGGAACGGCCCTTCAAAATGAATGCCCAGGACTTTGGCGTGGGGTTCGCCGGACTCATGCTGCGTGGCAATATATTTCGCGATGCCTTCGCAACTGCGGCAGATATCGTCGGCGCTGGCTGTGATCGTGGTGGCCACGATGGACGTAGTGCCGTGGCGCGCTACCGTCTTCGTCACCGTGTCCAGCGCCTCGTGGGTACCCTCCATCACGTCGCGGCCGCCGGCGCCGTGAATGTGCACGTCCACGAAACCGGGAATCGCGGATTTATCGGTGGCGGAGATTTCCGTGGCATCGGCCGGGAGGCTCATTCCTTCGCGCGGGCCGATCGCTTCGATGATGGTGCCGCGGATTAAAATGCCGGCGTCCGGAATTTCTCCGGCGGGCGTCAGAGCGCGTCCAGCGTGAATCAGGGTGGTGGTCATGGCAGGACAACATCGTAGCGGAAACGACGCGGCATACAAAACCCCGGGAATGAGGGAGTCTCGATTGGCAGGGTTTTAAAACAAAAAGGAGGACCCTTGTGGAGTCCTCCTTTCGGCGATCAGCATCCGGCTCTGGCGGCTGATCTTTACAGAAATGACCGGTATTTCTAGCGGCTTGCTGCGGTGGCGCTCGCACTTGTGGTGCCCGACTTGGGCAGGCTCAAATAACCCGTGGCTCCGGTCTTGGTAACTTTATTGATCACCAGTTCCAGCGCCGCGCGGCTTCCGCCGGTGTAGAAGAAGATCGGCTCGTTCACGGAGCGATCTTTCTTTTCAAAGTTCTTGTCGTCCGCCAACACGTTCACGGTGTAGCGGTTCTTTTTCACGTTGGTGTCTTTCAGCTCGACCTGAATGCTGCCGACCTTTTGCGGTCCGGATTTACGGGTCAAAGCAAACTCAAAATAATCGCGCTGGCCCATGCGGCGGAGCTGATCGATCTCGTCGTGATTGCGCGCGATGAGCGTGCCCATCTCGCTGCGTGCCATCTGAATGCTGCTCTTGGTGGCATCCAGGTCGCCCTTGACGCCGGTCACATCGCCATTCAGCTTGTTGACATCGTCGTTGCTGGCTTTGGCAGCCAGTTCGGTCTGTACTGAAGATTGCAGGCCCGACAGTTTCTTTTCGTACGCCACGGTCGCGGATTTGGTCTGCTTGCGTGCGGTGATCAAATCCGACTGGGTGACATTCAATTTGTCGGTGACCACTTTGAGATCGCTTTGCAGTTGCTGGTTCTGCTCTTCGGCTTTCGTCAGGCGCAGCCCGAGGGTGTCGTTGGTCTGCTTCACCGACGCCACGGTGGACTGTTCAAGACTGTTGGCATGGCTCAAGGCGCTCCAGCCGACAGCGACTCCAATGACGGACAATACCGCGAGAATTGCCACCGCCAGCGCCACCCAGCGCGGCGTTCCGGTATTGTTGACCACTACCGGTTCTTGAAATTCGCTCATGAACGTCTCCTCTTGGCGGCAGCGTGCGCGCCTTTACAG
>JBBSFG010000130.1:0-9477 GCA_038238965.1 Candidatus Acidiferrales bacterium
GCACTTGGCAACGACTGTGGCAGGGGCCCGAAAGCAATGGGGAAGGCAGAGACTGCATCCCGCAACAAAAACGTTTCTGGCGCTGCGGATCGCGGTGAATCGAGAGATGGAGGAACTCGGGCAGTTTCTTTCTCGGACCCCCGCCACAATAACTCCAGGAGGCCGCTGGGTGGTGTTGAGCTACCACTCGCGCGAAGATCGCCTCGTGAAACACGCATTTCAGGAAGGCGAGCGCGATGGAACGCTGCGCGTGCTCACCCGCCATGTCGTTCCGCCCGGCGAACAAGAGCTTCAGAATAATCCGCGGTCGCGAAGCGCGAAACTGCGGTGTGCAGAGAAAGTGGCCGCCGCATAGGCGCCAGTAAAGGTACAGTGATGACACGCAACAAAAAGAACCGGGCAACGGAATTTCATACTGTAAAGCGGCTGGATAATACCCGCCTGGTTCGCCACATTGAGCCGGTGAAGATGCGCAATCTTTACCGCACCGTGGCCCTCGGCAGCGTCATCGCCGTATTTCTCCTGCTCTATATCTTCCAGCATTTCAAATGCATCGACTTGAGCTTCCAACTCGAAGCCGCGCGTCTCGAGCGCGTCGAATCCGCCGCGCGCAATTCTTCCTTGAAGTTGGAAATTGCCAGTCTCAGCAATCCTAAACGCATCGATACTATCGCCCGTCGCCAGTTGGGCTTGACCGAAACGCTTCCTTCTCAGGTGCATGAATACCAGCCCGTCGCTGGCGCGGAAGTGGCCGCGGCGCAAATCATCCGCGTGAATCGCGCGCAGTAATCCCGATCCCATGTTGAAGCGGGCGCTTGTAGTCGCGCAATCCTTCGCCTCCTTCGCGGTTCCACTCCATTTCATCTACCAGTCCAGCGTCCCACTGGAGGGCCTGCCGGCGTAATCGTCAATGCAACAAAATCGAGCCCACGTCCGTTTGCTGATTGTCGCTGGCGTGGCCGTCTTGTGGGCTGTCGTCGTTTTTGGCCGCCTAGGTTACCTGCAGCTTTATCGTCACCGCGACTATCTCACTCGCGCGCAACACCAGCAGCAGCGCACCATCGAAATTTCTCCCAAGCGCGGCGCCATCTACGACCGCAACATGAATGCGCTGGCCATGAGCATCAAGGTCGATTCCGCCTTCGCCATTCCCGGTGAACTGAAAGACCGCGACCTCGCCGCACGCCTGCTTTCTGGCGTACTCGACGTTCCCCGCGACGTCATGGAGTCGCGCCTCGACTCTTCGCAAAATTTCGTATGGATCGAGCGCAAGCTCACTCCTGAAAAAGCCGAAGCGCTGAAAGCCCTCAACCTCGCTGGCGTGTACACCCAGCCGGAAAACAAGCGCTTCTATCCCAAGGGTAATCTCGCATCCCACGTGATCGGTTTTGTCGATGTCGATGAAAAAGGTCTCGGCGGCATTGAGTACTCCCTCGACCGCCAGATTCGCGGCAAAAGCGAAAAAATCGTCATGCTCGCCGACGCCCACCAGCGCTGGTTCGACGGCGCGGAAGCCCTCCGCGATCATGGCGCCAACGTCATCCTTACCCTTGACGAAAAAATTCAATACGTCGCCGAACGCGAGCTGGCCGCGGCCATCAACAGAACTCACGCCATTGCCGGCAGCGTCGTGGTCATGAATCCCAATAACGGCGAACTCTTGGCCGTCGCCAACTGGCCCACGTTCAATCCCAACGCCGCCACCGCCGGAACTCCCGCGGAAGCCCGCATGGATCGCGCCGTCTCCGCGCTGTACGAGCCCGGCTCCACATTCAAGCTCATCACTTTGGCTGGCGCGTTCGACCAGCACATCACCAATTCGGAGGAAATCTTCGATTGTGAAAATGGCGCCATCTACGTCGCCGGACACAAAATTCACGATCACAAGCGCTTCGGCTTGCTCAGCGTCGCGGACATTCTCGCGCTATCTAGCGACGTCGGCGCTATCAAAATCGCCGAACGCCTCACCGCTCCGAAGTTCTATGACTACATCCGCGCTTTTGGTTTCGGCGCGCCCACGGGCGTCGATCTCCCCGGTGAAAGCCGCGGCCTGCTTCGCCCGCTCTCCAACTGGTCGGCCATCTCCATCGGCGCCATCTCCATGGGCCAGGAAGTTGGCGTCACTCCCATTCAACTGATCTCCGCTGTTTCCGCCATCGCCAATGGCGGCATGCTTTACAAGCCGCACGTCGTCGCGGAAGTCCGCCGCGGCGAAAGTGTTTTGCCTCCCGATGCTTCGCTTGCTCCCGGCGAACCTCGCCGCGTCATTGCCCCCGAAACCGCCGCCACGCTGCGCCGCTTGATGGAAGGCGTGGTCCTGAACGGCACCGGCCATCTCGCGCATCTCGACGGCTGGACCTCCGCGGGAAAAACCGGCTCGGCACAAAAAATCGATCCCAACACCGGCCGCTATTCGCCCACGCAGTACATCGCCTCCTTCACCGGATTCGCGCCCATCAATAATCCCGCGGTAACCATTCTGGTTTCTCTCGATTCTCCCGTGGGCCTGCACGAAGGCGGCATGGTTGCCGCGCCCGTCTTCCGGCGCATCGCCGAACAGGTTCTCCCCTACCTCGATGTTCCGCGCGACGTGCCCGTCAACCAGCTGCTGATGCAGGCCTCTTATAAAAAACCGGCGCTGGATGACGCCGCATCGCTCGAAGACTTCACGCCGTCCGATCTTCTCCTTTTGCCCGAACAACTCGAGCCCGCGCCCGCCGCGTCTGCCTCCGCTTCCGTAACACCGTCCGCGAGCAGCTTCGATTCGCCTTCTCATCTGACTCTCCCGGCCAACTCCGGGGATGACAGCCAATTTGCCCTCCCCGATTTTTCCGGCAAGACCATGCGCGAAGTCACCGAAGAGTGTTTACGCCTCAGCCTCGATCCCGTCCTGGTTGGCAGTAGCCTTGCTACAAATCAGACGCCCGCTGCCGGTTTGCAGGTCCGGCGCGGCGCGCGCGTCACCGTTCAATTTGGAACGCCGCTGAAATCGGCGTCTCAGGCGAAATCCGCGAAGTCACCGGCCCCCTTGCATGTGGCAAGAGTGGCCCGGGTCGCGAAAGTTTCGAAGTCGCGTCGCAAGCAGAGATATTAGAAATGGGGTCAAGCACTTGCCGTCGCACACCAAATTGAGCTACACCGGCGAAGAAGAAGTCCGCAGGATTTCCGCGCGCTCCAATGACGATCGCACGCCGCAGACTTCCATTCCGCGCGCATCGCGCCCCAAAAGTCTCAACGAAGTACTACGCGGCGTCGACCTTCTTGCGCCGGTTACCGGCTTTCAGGAAATCAACCAGATCGCCTGCGATTCGCGCAAAGTGAAACCCGGCGCATTGTTCTTCGCAATGCGCGGCGCAAAAGAAGACGGCAAAGCCTTTATCCAGGACGCTGTCAGCCGCGGTGCTATAGCCGTGGCAGCCGAAGAACCGCTCGCCGCAACGCTCCCACCCAGCGTTGCCGCCGTGCATGTGCGCGAAGCCCGCAAAGCGCTGGCCATCGCATCCGCTAATTTCTTCGATCATCCCGCGAACACCTTGCACTTGGTAGCCATCACCGGCACCAACGGCAAGACCACCACCGCTTCGCTGATCGACTCCATCATCAAGGCCTCCAGATTCAAGACCGGCCTCTTCGGCACCATCGCCTACGAAACTCCCGCGGGAACCTATCCTGCGCCGAACACTACGCCTGAATCCGTTGACCTCCAGGGTTTCTTCGCTGAAATTCGCGACGCCGGCGGAAAATTTGCCGTACTGGAAGCCAGCTCCCACGCGCTCACCATGGATCGCTTGTGGGGTTGCCAATTCGCCGCCGCTGTCTTTACCAATCTCACCCGCGAGCACATGGACTATCACAAAACCTTCGAGGAGTATTTCGCTGCGAAGAAAACGCTTTTCACCGGCACGGGCGCAACCGTTCCTGAAAACGCCGTCATCAACATCGATGACGAATATGGCAACCAGCTTCTCGGCATCGCGAAAAATACCGTCACCTACGGCCTGGACGCCACCGCCGACATCACCACCAGAAAATTCCAATTAGGTTTCGAGGGCCTGGCATTTATCGCGCAAACGCTCAACGGAAAAATTCAGGTCACCTCCGCGCTCGTCGGCCGAATCAATGTCTACAACATTCTTGCCGCCATCGGCGCCGCGCAGGCGCTGGGCCTGTCCAACGACATCATCGAAACTGGCATCCGCAATCTCGAAAGCGTTTCCGGCCGCTTCCAGCGCATCGATCTCGGCCAGCCTTTTCTGGTCATCGTCGACTATGCGCACACTGACGACGCGCTCGAGAGCCTCATTCGCACCGCACGCGAGCTGAATCCCCGGGGCCGTATCATCACTCTCTTCGGCTGCGGCGGCTCCAAGGACCGCACCAAGCGTCCGGTCATGGGTGAAGTCACCGGCCGCCTCAGCGATCTCACCATTCTTTCCAGTGACAA
Organism: Candidatus Acidiferrales bacterium; assembly: GCA_038238965.1. Lineage (GTDB taxonomy): Bacteria > Acidobacteriota > Terriglobia > Acidiferrales > UBA7541 > Acidiferrum. The sequence continues at coordinate 4,445 of JBBSFG010000130.1, forward strand.
TCCCCGCAACGAGGATCCGCTGAAAATCATCAGCGACATTATCGTCGGCGTGCAGAAAACCGCCGGCAAATATGTCATCGAGCCGGACCGCGAAAAAGCCATCGGCTTGGCCATGGACGAAGCGCGCGCCGGCGACATCGTGCTGCTATGCGGAAAGGGTCACGAAAATTATCAGATTCTTGCCGATCGCACCCTGGAATTTGACGATCGCGACGTGGCTCGTCGCGCGCTCCGCCAGCGCGGTCATACCGGCTCGACGGAGGCGCCTGCGCCGCGCAAAAACGAGAGTGCCTCATGATCCATTTTGCGAATCCTGTTTGGCACGCTGCGCGCTCTCCCTTCTTTGTTGAAAAAGGTGCGCTGCACTGAAGCACGACGCAATCCGCGCGTGCCGTATGTGCTTCTGCATCTGAAACGTTTGGTGGCCGGACGGTGAGCAAGACGCGATCCCTGGATGGTAAGAGCAAAGCGAATACGCTGAGGAATATATGCGGTGGACGATTGCACAAGTGGCTGGCGCGGTGGCTGCCAAGCCGGGCGCGGGGCTCGACCCCCTGGCCCGGGTGGCCGGCATCTCGATTGATTCTCGCACGCTACGCGCCGGAGAACTGTTCATCGCCATACACGGACCGAGTCACGATGGACACGATCACGTTCCTGCCGCGCTGGAACATGGAGCGCTGGCGGCGATGGTGGCGGACTGGCAGCTTCCGCGTTATCCAGGTTGGGTCGGCGACCGCTGCATACCGGTGGCCGACACCTTCGAGGCGCTCGCGCAGCTCGCGCGCGACGTACGCGAAGCATGGCCGGGAAAAATTGCCGGCGTCACTGGCTCGGTCGGCAAGACCACAACCAAAGAGATCCTGGCGTCACTGTTGGGCTCGAAATTACGCGTGCTGAAATCGGAGGGAAATTTCAATAACGAATACGGCTTGCCGCTCACCCTATTTGGTCTGGACGAAACCCACCAGGCCGCCGTGTTGGAGATGGGCATGTCGCGCCCCGGCGAATTGAAGCGGCTGGCGGCCATCGCTCGCCCCGACGTCGGGGTGGTCACTCGCGTCGCGCCCGCGCATCTGGAATTTTTTGTTTCCGTCGACGAAATTGCCCTCGCCAAACGCGAATTGATCGAAGGCCTCAACGGCGCTGAATCCGTCGCGGTGCTGAACGCCGACGATCCGCGCGTCGCGGCCTTTGGCGCTTACGCGCCCGGAAAAGTTCTGACCTACGGCATCGATGCGCCCGCGAATTTTCGCGCCGAGTCCATCGAAGACCGTGGCGCATCGGGTTCTGCTTTTGATCTGGTGTCAAGCCGTGAGCGTGTGCGCCTGGAAGTCTCTCTCGCAGGCCGCCACGTGATCTCCAATGCGCTCGCTGCGCTGGCGGCTGCCAGCGTATGGGGCATAGGCGCCGCCGAAGCCCAAAGCGTTCTCGCCGCGCTGAAAGCGCCGTTCATGCGTGGCGAATTGATGCAGCTTACCAACGGTGCGGCGTTGATCAACGACAGCTACAACTCCAGTCCGGCCGCGCTGCAATCCATGACCGCCGTGCTGGCCGCCACCGCTGGATATCGCCGCCGCATCCTCGCCGCGGGAGAAATGCGCGAGCTGGGCCGCACCTCCGCCGAGTTGCACCGCGAAGCAGGCCACTTTGCCGCGCGCCTGGCATCCAAGGCCGGCAAAATTGATTGGATCGTCGGCGTTGCCGGCGACGCCGCGCAAATTATCGAGGGCGCGGTCGCTGCGGGCTTACCTCGCGCGCAAACAAAGTTTTTCTCTTCCTCCGAAGAAGCGGCCAAATTTTTGGCCGGCTTCGTGGAGTCGGGGGACGTGCTGCTGGTCAAGGGTTCCCGCGGCGTCAAAATGGAGCGCATCGTCGACGCCTTGCTCACGCGCTATGCCCCGCGCGGGCAGGCTCCCCGCGAAGAGGCGCGGCACTGATGCTTTACTACCTCCTCTACCACACGCTGCAAAAATATTTCAGCCCGCTCAACGTGTTTCGCTACATCACTGTGCGCACCGTGTACGCCAGCCTCACCGGCATGTTTCTCGCCTTCGTATTTGGTCCATGGTTGATCCGCCAGTTGCGCGAGCTGCAGATCGGCCAGTACATTCGCGAGGAAGGTCCGCAGGATCACAAGAAAAAAGCAGGCACGCCCACTATGGGCGGCGTGCTGATCGTGCTGTCCACCGCCGTGCCTACCCTGCTGTGGGCCGACCTCGGAAACGCCTTCGTTTGGCTGGCGATTTTCGCGCTGCTGGCTTTCGCGGCCATCGGATTTGTCGACGACTATGCCAAAGTCTCCAAGCAGCAGAATCTCGGACTCACCAGCGCGAAAAAGTTTTCGCTCCAGATACTTGTCAGCCTCGTCTGCGGCATCGCCTTGCTGATTCTGGCCACCTGGAGCAAGTACTCCACGCAATTGGTTCTTCCTTTTTTCAAGCGCGTGCATCCCGACTTGGTGATTCATTCCCTCATGGCTTCGCCGCACATCTGGCCGCTGGCTTTCGTGCCTTTTCTTTTTTTCGTTTCGCTGGTGATTGCCGGTTCCTCGAACGCCGTGAATCTTACCGATGGGCTCGACGGACTGGCCATTGGCTGCACCGTTATCGCCGCCGGCGCGCTCACCGTGCTTACCTATGTGAGCAGCAACTTTCGCTGGGCCAATTATCTGGAAATTCAATACATTCCCGGAGTCGGCGAGCTCACCGTCTTTTGCGGCGCGCTGGTCGGCGCTTCGCTCGGTTTTCTGTGGTACAACGCGCACCCCGCCGAAATTTTCATGGGCGATGTCGGTTCGTTGTCCCTCGGCGGCGCGTTGGGCCTGATCGCCGTCATCATCAAGCAGGAAGTCCTGCTCTTTTTCATCGGCGGAATCTTCGTCATCGAAGCGCTCTCCGTCATTTTGCAGGTGGGCTCTTTCAAGCTGCGCGGCAAGCGCATTTTTCGCATGGCGCCCATCCATCACCACTTTGAGTTGTTGGGCTGGAGCGAATCCAAGGTGATCGTGCGCTTCTGGATCGTCGCACTGGTCTTCGCGTTATTCGCGTTAACCACGCTGAAGTTACGTTAGTAGTGAGTTTTGTGTTTGAAGATGTGTGAAAGGATTTTATAAAGGCGCATGACCGGTGGATTCGAGTTGCGAGGCAAGCGCGTGCTGGTCATTGGGCTGGCGCGCACCGGCATTGCCACCGCGCGATTCTGCGCCGAGCACGGCGCGACCGTCACGGCCATGGACGCGCACGCGGAAAGTGAACTGGGCGCGGAGGTGCTCAACCTGCGCGAAGAAGGCGTGAAACTCGACCTGGGCAGCCATCCCGAAACCAGTTTGCTGAATCAGGACCTCGTCATCCCCAGTCCCGGTGTGCCCGCCGATGCTCCCGTGCTGCAGTCGGCGCGCGCAAAAAATATTACCGTGTGGAGCGAAATCGAACTTGCCGACCGTTTTCTCGACGGACGCCTCATCGGCATCACCGGCTCCAACGGAAAAACCACCACTACTTCGCTGGTTCATCACATTCTTGAAGTGGCTGGTTTCTCCACGCTGGTCGCCGGCAACATCGGCACCCCGCTGATTTCTCGCGTGAATCTGACCACTGAAACCACCGTGACCGTCGCGGAGCTGAGCAGTTTCCAGCTTGAGCTGGTCGAAACGTTTAATCCCGACATCGCCGTGCTGCTGAATCTCACTCCCGATCATCTCGATCGCCATAAGACCATGGACGCCTACGCCTCCGCCAAAGCGCGCATATTTGAAAACCAGACTGAAAGTGATTTCGCTGTCTTGAACGCCGACGACCCGGCATGCGCGCCCTTCGCTCCCAAACGTGCTCAGGTCTATTGGTTCAGCCGCAAACAACAGGTGAAACAGGGTGCGTATCTGCGCGGCGAAGAAATCATCTTCCGAACCCGCAAGCAGGAAGAGATTTTGCTGCGGCGCGAAGAAATTTCCCTGCCCGGCGCGCACAATCTTGAAAACGTCTTGGCCGCCGCCACCGCCGCGCGGCTCGAAGGCGCTCCTGCCGCCGCTATCGCCGACGCGGTGCGGACTTTCCCTGGCGTTGAGCACCGCCTTGAGTTTGTCGCCGAAATTGCCGGCGTTCGCTACTACAACGACTCCAAAGCCACCAATGTCGACGCCGCGCTGAAAGCGCTGGAAGCGTTTCCTGGAAAAATTCTGGTCATCCTCGGTGGCAAAGACAAAGGCAGCGACTATTCCGCGCTGCAACCCGCTCTGCGTGAAAGAAGCGTCCTGGCGCTGCTGATTGGGGCCGCCGCCGAAAAAATCGAGCAGCAAATTGCGGGTAGCGTGGTCATCGAGCGCGCCGGCACACTGGAACGCGCCGTGGAAATCGCGTCGCAGGCCGCCCGCCGCGGCGATGTAGTTTTGCTCGCTCCCGCGTGCGCCAGCTTCGACCAGTTTGAAAATTACGAGCAGCGCGGCCGGGTCTTTAAAGACCTGGTGCGCAAGCGCGAACAGCAATCCGCGGCCGCGTCCGCTGCGCCGCAGACCAATGGAAAGGCGAATAATCATGGCAAGACGTCTTGAAAACGATCGCTGGCTATTTGGCGCCACATTGATCTTGTGCCTGTTCGGCGCGGTAATGGTTTTCTCCGCGTCCGCGGTTACCGCCGAGCAGCACTACGGCCGCTCGTACATATTTCTGTTGCGGCAAGCGGCCTGGCTGGTCATCGGACTCTTCGGCATGTTCGCCATGATGCGTCTAGACTATCGCCGCTTGCGCGAGCCTGCGGTGATTTACACCACCGTTTGCGTCGTCCTGGTGACGCTCATCGGCGCATTCTTTCTCTCCAAATCGCACGCTACGCACCGCTGGATAAAATTGGGCCCGCTGAATCTGCAGCCGTCGGAGCTGGCCAAGTTAGGCGTGATCCTCTATCTCGCCTGGTTCCTCGACCTCAAGCGCCGCAGCGCCGCCAAAATGGAATTCTGCAAAGACGATTTTATCCACACCATTTTGCCCGCGATTGGACCGATTTTCGTCTGTATCGGCGTCATTCTCCTCCAGCCC
>JBBSFG010000131.1:0-9402 GCA_038238965.1 Candidatus Acidiferrales bacterium
ATTGGCCTGCACGCGGTGATCATCGCGCTATTCGTGATTCCGCTGTTCACTCACATTTTGCCGCCCTCGACCGAAGCCAAAAACAAGCTGGATATGACGCCGCTGGATATATCTCCATACATGACCACCTTGCCCGCAGGGGCGAAGAAAGCCGGCGGCGGTGGCGGCGGTGGCGATCGATCCGTCACGCCTCCCACTAAGGGACGCGCTCCCAAATTTGATTACACGCAATTCACGCCCCCGGAGGCTACGCTGAAAAATCCGGCCCCCAAGCTGCCTATGGATCCGACGCTGCTTGGCCCTCCGGATTTGAAGGTGGCGAATCCTCCGCTTCCCAACATGGGCGACCCGCTGGCAGCCTCCGTTAATCTGTCCGGTGGACCCGGCGGTGGCGGCGGCATCGGAACGGGCACGAGCGGCGGTATCGGCAGCGGCAACGGCGCGGGCCTGGGTCCCGGCAATACCGCGGGCACCGGCGGCGGCGATTTCCGCGCGGGAGTGAATGGAGTAGGCTCCCCCGTTTGCATCTATTGCCCGCAACCGGAATATTCCGACGAAGCGCGCAAAGCGAAATATCAAGGCACGGTATTGCTGGATGTGACCGTCACGGCCGATGGGCGGGTCACCAACCCGATCGTGATTAAAGGGCCGGGTCTGGGCCTGGAAGAAAAAGCTCTCAGCCAGGTTCGCAATTGGAAGATGCGCGCGGCTCTCGGGCGCAACGGCAAGCCCGTGGATTGCCGTGTACAGATCGAAGTAACTTTCCACCTTTACTAGCTGCGCGTCCGCGGCGGGCAAGAGCGCCAACGTCACTTCAACGAAACACCACCGATGTTCTGTGTGCGCGTCGCTCTCAATCTGTTAGCATTTGCGCATGATGAAAATGCGCATAGCCGCGCCGGCCATTTTGCTTGGCGCAGTGTTTCTGGCCGGCAGTTCTTCAGCGCAGACCGCTGAAACCGGCGCGTTGCAATTTATCGCCAGAATTACGCCTACCGCCGCGCGTCCCGAACCGGTGCGGCAATTTACTTTCTATATCCTCAGCAAGAGTTACGCATCCGTAGCCCAGGAAGTAGAAGCAGGCGACGTGGTGCCTCCGCGGGACGAGTTCATCGATGGGTTGAAAGTATCGCCGGAGTTGAAAGAGTGGCTAAAAGCTCACGAGATTCTGGATTTGACCATGCCCGGCCTGGATAAAGCGCTCACCGCGGACGACGTCCTGCACGTGCCGGAGTTTTTGCTGGCCTACCAGCGTTCCAACAGCGGCGGTGTGACCAGCGGCATTCCCAAGCCGAAATATACCGACGCGGACAAGGAAGATCATCCGGAGAAGTACGAAAAGCAGCACCAGGAATATTTCACCGCGTTGCGCAAGTTTATTCGCACGCGCCCCGAAACCATGAGCGGCATGGAACTGGAGCTTGACGGCGTAAATCCCCAGCGCAAATGGGCGAAGCTGGAGAGCGACCACAAGAAGCACGTGCAGCACCTCGCGCCCGACGTGGCGCAGACCAAGTATCTGGTGGCCAAGGCGGACACTGATCTCGACGGCCGCGCCGGCGTCTCCGGCCTGCCGCCGGGCAGCTACTGGGTCAGCTCGCTAAATCTTGACGCCGATGCGGGCGACACCCGCGTGCGCTGGGATGTGCCCGTGGCGATCCAGCCGGGCAAGACCACCCGCATCGAATTGACCAATCTCAACGCCACCGACTCGCGCGCCGCATCCGCTCCCTGATTCTGGCCAACGCGAATCATGGGCACCCTCTCGCGCTGGATTTTCTTTAACATTTTCGTATTGGCAGCCGTCGGGCTCGATCTGGGTGTGTTTCATCGCCGGCCCCACAAAATCAGCTTGCGCGAATCCGCCATTTGGAGCGGCATATGGCTGTTGCTCTCGCTGCTGTTTGGTGTGGGCGTGCTGTGGTTTCTGGGGCGCCAACCGGCGCTCGAGTTTTTTACCGGGTACCTGATCGAAAAAGCCCTCAGCATCGACAACCTGTTTTTGTTTCTGGTGATATTCAGCGCGTTTTCCGTGGACGAGCGCGTGCAACATCGCTTGCTGGAGTGGGGCGTGCTCGGCGCGCTGGTCATGCGTGGCATCATGATCGCGCTGGGCGCCGCGCTGATCGAGCGTTTCGCGTGGATCATGTACATCTTTGGCGCCTTCCTGGTGTACGCCGGAATCCACATGCTGCTGGCGCGCGATAAAGCGGCGCATCCACAGCAAAACAAGATATTCCAGTTTGCCAGCAAGCACCTGCGCGTAACGCATGATTACCATGGTGAAAAGTTTTTTGTGTTTTTGAATAAGAAACTGTTCGCCACGCCGCTTTTTCTGGTGCTGCTGGTGGTGGAGATCACCGACATCACCCTCGCGGTGGATTCCATTCCCGCGATTTTCGGCATCACGCACGATGCTTTCATCGTGTACACCTCGAATGTGTTTGCAATTCTGGGCTTGCGCTCCCTGTATTTCATGCTTGCGCATGTCCTGGGACGGCTGCGTTATCTGAAGGTGGGGCTGGCCTGCGTGCTGGTGTTCATCGGCGGAAAGATGATTGTGGAGCCGTGGATGCACATCCCAACGCATATTTCGTTGGGCGTGGTCGCGGGGATTCTGGTGGTGGCGCTGATCGTCTCGCTACTGTCGCGGCCCCTTCCGCCAGATGCGCAAGCGCCGGATCGCGGTAAAATGGCTTCGAGTGCGTGATTCATCTTTGCCGGGTGAGTATTGACTAACTCCCTTTCATCCGTAATTCTCAATCTTTCGGCTCCGGAGTTATCCGTTCGCCTCGCCGCCGCCGCTGAAATTTATGGCTTGGGCCGCGGGGCCGCCGACCGCGCGGTGTTCCCCTGGTGGCAAAATGGAGAGTTGGCGCGCCTGCTGTTGGGCCCCAAGCCGCATGTCACCGTGGGGCTGGCGGTGCGGCGTGAAACGTTCGCGCGCATTCACGCTGCCACTGGCTCGCCGGCGCTCGCGGACGTTCCGCCCGATCAGGATGCCGAGGAGTTTGAGCTGCATTTCGCTGAGGGCATCGAGTTGGATGTGCTGACTTCCAGAAATCCCCGCGGGCAGGGTGCCATCGCGCGTTATTTGGCCCGCTTTGGCGAAGGCATCCAGCAAGTGGAATTTTTTTGTCTGGACGTGGCACGCGCGACGCTGCTTCTGCGCGAATACTTTGGTATCGCCTCGCTGTACCCGCAAGCCCGCCCGGGTGCGCGTGGAACCACTATAAATTTTTTCCTGGTTCCCGTTCCCGATGCCGTAGCGGAGGGCCGCAAAGTTCTGATCGAGCTGTATCAGTAGACTGTCACGCCGCCGCCTTGAAGCTCATTAACCATGGAGAAAGACTGCTCATTCCCCGCTCTGCTCGATCAATTTGGCGACCAGTCCCGTCCAACCGGTCTGATGGTCGGCGCCCAGACCGGCGCCATTCTCGCCGTTAAAATATTCATAAAACAGAATCAGGTCGCGCCAGTGCGGATCGCTCTGGAAAACTTCGGTGCCGCCGAAAACGGGGCGGCGCCCGTTATCGTCGCGTAGAAAAATATGCGTCAGCCGGCGCGAGATTTCCGCCGCCACCTGCCACAGGTTCATCTGGTTGTTCGAACGCGTGGGGCATTCCACTTTGAAGTCTTCGCCGTAATAGTGGTGATATTTCTGCAGCGACTCCACCAGCAGGTAGTTCACCGGAAACCAGATGGGGCCTCGCCAGTTGGAATTGCCTCCAAAAATGCCGGTGGTCGATTCCGCGGGTTCGTAATTGACGGTGTTCACCGTGCCGTCGAAGCGCAGCTCAAAGGGATGATCCTTGTGAAAGCGCGAGAGTGCGCGGACACCGTGCGCGGACAGAAATTCCGATTCGTCGAGCATGCGCGATAAGACGCGTCCCAGTTGCTTTTTGCTGACCAGCGAGAGCAGGAAGCGGGTGCCGCGCGCGGAACTCTGCGTCATGTCGATGTGTTCGGGCACATCCGGGTGGTTATCGATAAACCATTGCATGCGCCGCTTGAATCCCGGCAGCCGGTCGATGGCTTCCGGCTCCAGAGTTTCCACCGCGAACAACGGAATCAAGCCCACCATAGAGCGAATCTTTAGAAAATGGTTGTTGCCGTTCAGCCGCAAAACATCGTAGTAAAAACCGTCCTCTTCATCCCATAGCGAGCGCGACTCCGACCCAAAATTATTCATGGCGTGCGCGATGTATACGAAATGTTCGAAAAATTTGCTGGCGATATCTTCGTAGGCGCGATCTTCCTTGGCCAGCTCCAGCGCGATGGCCAGCATGTTCAGGCAATACATGCCCATCCAGCTGGTTCCATCGGACTGTTCCAGTTGGCCGCCCGTCGGCAGCGGCGCGGAGCGGTCGAACACCCCGATGTTGTCAAGTCCCAGAAATCCGCCCTGAAAAATATTGGAGCCCTCCGGATCCTTGCGATTTACCCACCAGGTAAAATTCAGCAGCAGTTTATGAAACACTTTTTCGAGGAATCCGCGATCGGCCACGCCGCGAACGCGACGCTCGATTTTGTAAACGCGCCACGCGGCCCAGGCATGCACCGGCGGGTTCACGTCGCCAAAGGCCCATTCGTACGCAGGCAATTGCCCGTTGGGATTCATGTACCATTCGCGGAGGAGCAGCACCAGCTGGTCCTTCGCGAAATCCGGATCCACGATGGCCAGCGACACGCAGTGAAACGCCAGGTCCCACGCGGCATACCACGGGTATTCCCATTTGTCCGGCATGGACACGATGTCGTCGTTATACAGCTGCGTCCAATCCTTGTTTCTTCCGTGCCACCGTTCTTCCGGAGGAGGTGGCCCCGCGGGATCGCCCGTCAACCACGTGAGCACGTCGTAGTGATAAAACTGTTTGGACCACAGCATTCCCGAGAGCGCCTGGCGCATCACGGATCGTGCGTCATCCGAACGATCCTTGGGCATGCGCGAAGCGTAGAACTCGTCCGCTTCCGCGCTGCGGAGCGCGAACAGCCGTTCGAAACCCGCGCCGAAATCGTTCGTCCCCGGCACATCCTTGCCCCTCTCAGCTTCCGCGGGGGAAGTGATAGTGCCCACTTTCCCCGAATCGCTGTCCAGCCCGCTCAGAGGCTCGATGTCGGTCAGCCGCAACTTCAGCGTGACGCTTTCACCGGGTTTCAAATTCAGCGGATAATACGCGGCCATCTTGGTTCCCGTCTGCGCGGGATTCACCGCCGCTTGATTTTTGCCGATTAGAAATTCGTGGAAAGCATCCTTCACGTACGGCGTACGATTTTGCCCGCCAAACAGGCGAGCAAAGTCGGTTTCATTCTCGGTAAAAAGCAATTGTGGCTGGCTGGCGCACAAAAGCCAGCGCTTCCCGTATTGCCAATGTTCCACTTCCACGCAATGGCAGTCCGGGAGTTCTGCCGCCTTGCGCAGCGTCGGCCGGCGCGTGTCTCGGCCCCACGACCACGTGTTGCGAAACCACAGTGAAGGCAATAGGTGCAGCATCGCAGGCTCCGGCCCACGGTTCACCGCGGTAATTTTGATGAGCATATCCTCGACGTCGGCTTTCGCGTATTCCACAAACACATCGAAGTAGCGATTTTCCGCAAACACACCGGTGTCGAGCAGTTCGAATTCCGGCTGCGATCGGGCTCTTCGCGCGTTTTCTTCCACCAGTACGTTGTAGGGAAATTCCGCCTGCGGATACTTGTACAGCATGCGCATATAACTGTGCGTGGGGGTGGAGTCCAGGTAAAAGTAGGACTCCTTCACGTCTTCGCCGTGATTTCCCTGGTTGCCGGTGAGCCCGAAGAGCCGCTCTTTCAAAATGGGGTCACGCCCATTCCAAAGCGCCAGCCCGAAGCAAATCATCTGGTGGCGGTCGCAGATGCCGCCAATGCCGTCTTCACCCCAGCGGTAGGCGCGCGATCGCGCGTGGTCGTGAGGAAAATATTCCCACGCCGTGCCGCCGGGGCTATAGTCCTCGCGCACCGTGCCCCATTGGCGCTCGGAAAGATACGGCCCCCAGCGCTTCCAATACTTTTTGCGGGTGCGCGTTTCCTCGAGGCGATGATCTTCCGTGGTCAGGAGTCTGGGCATAGGGATTTGGTCCTGGGCGGACGCACTTCGTATTTACGATCTGTCTTTCGTATCGTCGCACCATATGAACCGATGCGGTCGAATGGAGTGTTGCAGCCGTGCCTGTTCAGGCAATTCCGATAAGCGGCTAGCTTTTGCCGGCGCCGGGAATGATTTCAGGCTTGGTTACCGCCACGGGCTCCGCTGAAAACGTCTTCCAACCGCGGCGCGAGAGACTCCAGTAGATGAAATATCCCGACGCGGCGGCGCCCAGCAGCAGCAGCAATCCCGGCAGCCATTCCTGCAGCACCAGCTCGCCGATAGAGAACATGCAGCAATAGACCAGCGTGCAGCCCATGATCCAGTCAAAGGTGTTTGCGCCCAGGTCGCGCACCGCGGGAATCTCGGGAGCCAACGCGGCAATTCTGCGCCAACCATGCACGGTTGGCTGCACCCGGCGATAAAATTTCAGCAGCCGCGCATCGGACTCCGGCTTGGTTATGAAGGTGGTTACCAGCCAGACTACGGTGGTCGAAATGGTGGTGATCAATGCTGTTTTCGCGAACACCACCGAATCGTTGCCCTGGAAATGGACGCGCTGCAGCGAAATAGAAACTACAAACGCCGCAATCATCGCGGAAATTTCGCTCCAGGCGTTGATTCGCCACCAGTACCAGCGCAGCACCAGCACGCTCCCGGTTCCCGCGCCCATGCCCAGAAGCAGTTGCCATGCGGACTGAATGGAATTGATATTGGCCGCCGCGTAGCCGCTGAGGATGACCAGCAGCACGATAAAAAGTTTGCCGACAAAAACGTAATGCTTGTCGCTGGCCTTGCGCACGATGAAGCGCCGGTAGAAATCGTTGATCAGGTAGGAAGTGCCCCAATTCAGTTGCGTACCCACCGTGGACATGAACGCCGCTAGAAATGCCGCAACCATCAAGCCGCGCAAGGCCGGCGGCAGAAAATCGCGCAGCACCATTACGTAGCCCTTTTCAGGCTCAGCGGCAAACTCCATGCTGGGATGTAGCCCGCCGTGCGGCGAGTAAACCGCCACCGCCACCAGTCCGGTTAGAATCCAGGGCCACGAGCGCATGGCGTAATTGGCGATGTTGAACCACAGCGTCGCACCCAGGGAATTTTTTTCGTCTTTCGCGCTGAACATGCGCTGCGCCACGTAACCGCCGCCACCGGGCTCCGCTCCCGGATACCAGCTTGCCCACCACTGCACCGCCAGATATAGACAGAAGGTGATCACCGGCAGGGTCCACAGCGCGTTGGTCGTCCAGCCCAGATGGAACGAGGGAAAAAACGAAAGGATCGACCCGGTAGTCTGTCCCGACTGCCGCACCATGCTATCCACGTGCGACAACTGCACCTTTAGCAGCGTCATCCCGCCGACCTTGGCCACTGCAACCCACGCCAGCACCACGATCATGGTCATCTTCAAAATAAACTGGAACAGATCGGTCACCAGCACGCCCCATAATCCGCCGATGAACGTGTACATTCCCGTAAACGGCACCAGGATCAGCACGCAGATGAGCAACGCTGTTTGCGACGGCGCTCCCAGCGTGTAATGCAGCAGCACATGGCCGCCGACGCTGATTTGCAAGACGCGCCCGGCGGCGATCGCGTCGCCCAGCAAAACGGTGGTGATGCTGATCATGGCTTTGATTACCCAGCCCAGGATCAGGCAGTTCATCAGCGCGCCAAGATAAATGGCGCGAAAACCACGCAGAAAAGCGGCCGGTTTGCCCTCGTAGCGCAGCTCCACGAATTCCACGTCGGTGAGGATTTCCGCGCGGCGCCAGTAACGCGCAAAGAAAAAAACCGTCATCATGCCGCACAGGCACTGCGACCACCATAGCCAGTTTCCGGAAATTCCGTTCTTGGCCACCAGCCCGGCCACCAGCAGCGGCGTATCCGCGGCAAACGTAGTCGCCACCATCGACGTGCCCGCCAGCCACCACGACACATTTCTTCCCGACACGAAAAATTCTTCCGTGCTGCCGGAAGAACGCCGCCGGTAATACAAACTGATCAGCAAGTTGAGAAGCAGGTAGGTGCCGATTACAATCCAGTCGGTAGCGGTCAGCGCCATCTTCGGTGTCTGCTCCCTGGTTGCTTGCGGCTCCGGTAAAAATCTCCAACGGCGCCGTTTATTTTTGGACGTGCGTAAGTTAAATCGTTTTAGTACCGGCCGGCCAGCAAATCCTGGCCGGATGTTGTAGTCTATCGAGACGCTGCGACGCAGAGAATGGCTCAGAATAGTCTAAATGGCAAGAGCGGCCAATATGGAATGCGGGTGATCCTCGACAATGCTGGTGGTCCTGAAATCCAATTATGAAGAACTGAGCCGTGAAGCGGCGCGTATCGTCGCCAACGCGGTACGCCAGACTCCCGCGCTGCGGCTGGGCCTGGCTACCGGCGGCACCACTGTGGGCGTCTATCGCGAACTCGCCCGGCTGTATCGCGAGGAAGCGCTCGATTTTTCGCGCGTGATCACCTTCAATCTCGACGAATATCTCGGTATTTCTCCCCAGCATCCCCACAGCTTTCATCATTTCATGCTGGAGAATTTCTTTTCGCACGTGAACATCGATCCCCGCAATATTCATATTCCCGACGGAACCATCACCGGCGACTACGAAAAATACTGCGCCTCCTATGAAGACGATATCCAGCGCGCCGGCGGCATCGACCTGCAAATCCTGGGCATCGGCCGCAACGGGCACATCGGTTTCAATGAACCCACTTCGAGCTTCGCGTCAAAAACGCGTTTGAAAGTTCTGAGCAAGGCCACCGTGGAGGACAATCGGAAATTTTTCGGTCCCGGAGAAACAATACCCCGTTGCGCCATCACCATGGGCATCGGCACTATCCTAGCCACCCGGCGCGTGCTGATGCTCGCCACCGGCGCGGCAAAGGCCACCGCGGTAGCCAATGCCGTCGAAGGCCCCATTACCGCTTCGGTCACGGCTTCCGCGCTGCAGCTTCACCCCGACGCCACCGCCATCCTCGACGAGCCGGCATCCGCGCAGTTAAAGCAAAAAGATTATTATCGCGACGTCATGGAAATGACGGCGTTGTTTACGCCCGGAAAACTCTCTTAAGTTTTCATGGAGCTGCCGAGGAAGAGCACCGCACTCGGTGTAGCCCTGTTTTTCTGCCGTCTTTAGTTGGGCGACAAGCCGTACACGCTGATTTCGCCGGCGGTGCCCACGTACACTTTGCCGTTGGCCACCGTAGGCACCGTGAATTTCACGGACTGCCCCGCGGTGGTGCCACTGTTCCACAATTCGGTGCCCAGGTTGGTGGCGTCGTAAGCGTGC
>JBBSFG010000132.1:0-9360 GCA_038238965.1 Candidatus Acidiferrales bacterium
CTTACGCCTCTCGCATGTCAACCGCTCTTAGCCGGGGGGCCAACGCATGGATCTTCCTCCCAGCAGATGAACGTGAAGGTGCGGTACGGATTGTCCCGCGTCCCGCCCCGTATTGATGACCGTACGGTAGCCTTCGGCAAGATTCCTCTCGCGCGCCAGCTTTGTGGCCACCATTTGCAATCTGCCCAGCATGGCTTCGTCACCCTCCGCCGCGTCTTCCAGCGAAGCCATATGTTTACGCGGGCATATCAACAAATGCGTCGGCGCTTGCGGACCAATGTCTTCAAAAGCAAATATTTCAGGATCCTCGTACACTACTTTTGCCGAAACCTGTTTCGCCGCGATTTTACAGAAAAGACAATCGGCGCTCATTGGTTTTCTCCCGCCTTGGAAATGCTTTCGTCCAGGCGAATGACCATTGGTGAAATTCCTTCACGGTTACGCAGCTCTTCTCCAAATTCCTTCGCTGCTTCTTCACCGGAAATTTTCCCGGCGTTTACCCGGTAGAAAAATCCTCCGTCCGCGCCGTAACGCTTGATGTAAATCGGTGAATAGCTTGCGCTCAAGCGTTCGCGTAATCGCTCCGCATTGGCGCGATCGCGAAAGGATCCAACCTGAATGGTAAAGAATCCGGCCGAAGGATCGGCTCCGGTCGATAAAACTTCCACGCGTACCGGCACCACCCCGGGCCCGATGGACTCAATCTCTCGCGCTGCCGCATACGAAAGATCGATGATGCGATTGTTCACAAAGGGACCGCGGTCGGTGATGCGCACCACCGCGGATTTTCCATTTCGCTCGTTGGTGACCCGTACCACCGTTTCGAACGGCAACGTCCGATGCGCCGCCGTCAGCTTATTCATATCGTAGATTTCGCCATTGGACGCCTGGCGCCCATGGAATGGCGCGCCATACCAGGAAGCTTCCCCCTCTTCCGTGTAGCCCACGGCAACGGGTAAGGAGTTGTCTTTGCGGCGCCTGGCTGGGGAAGCCGGCACTGGAGCACGAGGCACGGATGCTACGGAGCTTGATGGCGTGGAAGATGGCGCCACCGGCGGCTGGCTTGCCGCTACCGGCTTATGCGACGCACAGCCGGAAAGCGCCAGCGCCAACAGTACGCCGGCGACGTTCGCCCACGCCAAAAATTCGTGCGTATGACTCCGGTCAGCTTTAAGAATGAGCGTCTTTCGCGGGTTGGGATTCACGAGCCGCATTGCGCGATTCCAGCTTGGCGGCGGCATCGGTGAGCAATTCTGAAACTTCGCGCAAGAATCTCGCGGTGCGCCTTTCCGTTCCGGGCGCAACCTCTTCTTCCACGTAGCGTCGCAGGCGGGTCAGCTCCTGGTCCAACCTTTGCCCAATTTCCTCAAATTTATCCATGTACGCCTCCAAATAGCTGAATCCGTTTGGCAACCCGGATAATCTCGCCGACTCAGGTATTATAGGAACGCGGCACACGAGTCCGCAAGGAGGAGAATTGGCGCTTCCCTATCGTTGGCAGATGACCTTGGAGCGTTGGCGAAGCGCAACGCGCGGCTTTTTTGGCGGAGGCGGCCAACAACCTCGTCCAAAAATTTGCCCCGCGTGCGGCACTCTTGTTGGCACCACCGCGACGCGCTGCCACGAGTGCGGCACCAGCCTCACGTTTTCCGCGGCGGCCTTGGGCAAACGTTTCTCTGGATTTTTTGGCGGGCGCGCGCCCGTCACTACCGCCCTGCTCATCATTAACATTCTGATGTTTGGCGTCAGCCTGGTGGCCACCATCCAGGCGGGGCAAGGCGGCGGCCTGCGCACCTTGTGGGGACTCGATGGCGAAGTTCTTTACCGCCTCGGCGCTTTGTGGACTCCCGCTATCGTGCATGGCGAAGCCTACCGGCTGGTTACCGCCATGTTCCTCCACGGCGGCCTGATCCACATCGGCTTTAACATGATGGTGCTCCTTGATATTGGGCCGATCGTCGAAGAAGTCTACGGTTCGGCGCGCTACCTGTTTCTCTATACCTTTACCGGCATCATCGGCTTCGTTCTTAGCGCGTTTACACCGTTTCGGCCGCATCCCGTGCTGGCCATCGGCGCCAGCGGCGCGATCATGGGAGTGCTCGGGTTGATGATCTCCATTACCACAAAACGTGGCGGAGCATCTTCGCAGGCGTTGCGGTCGCGGTTGGTCTCCTGGGCCGTTTCCGTTTTCGTCATCGGTTATTTCATTTCGGCTGACAACTGGGCGCATTTTGGCGGTTTAGCTTCCGGCTTCCTGCTGGGCAAGGTATTTGTCGACCGGGAACCAATAAACCCAAGTGAGGTAAAGCGCGCCTACACGCTCGGCTGGATCGCAGCCATCGTGCTACTGGCCAGCTTCACCTTTATGATTCTGCATTACCGCGACCCGTTACCTTGATCGCAGCGTTCACACGGTTAGCCACACGTCACCGACGCCGTAGCACCCTCAACTCCGCAGGCAGAAAATGCGTTACTCTGATTTGCGTCACTGAGTATCACACCGCGTGAAGCTATGGACATCCATTCCATCATTGTTGTGAGCTTGCACTCCCCCAAGGAAAAAGTCTGGGGCGAACTGTTGGCCATCAATCAGGCGGGCATCACCGTGCGCGGCATCGATTTGAATTCTTTCGACCACTTCGTTCGCGCCATCAATGAGCCTGAGGGAGAGCGCGTCGGGTTCCCCACCATTTTCTTTCCAATGAATCGCGTGGAGCGCATTTCGCTGGACGAGTCTTCCGGCGCGATCCCTTCCATGGCGGAATTATTCAGCCGGAAAATCGGCCGCTCGCTGGCCGACTACCTCGCGCAATTCGCGTGATTTGCGCTATTCTCATCCCAAATGCAAGGCCCCATCTGGACGGTACCGAATCAAATCACCTTGCTGCGCCTGGGTTTCCTGCCGTTTTTTCTGATCCTGATTTCCTACGAGCATTACAAGTTGGCGCTTCTGGTGCTGGTCGTTGCGGCTCTTTCCGATGGCATCGATGGTTTGCTGGCCCGCCGCTTGAATCAGCGCTCACCCTTAGGCGCCTATCTGGACCCCATCGCGGATAAGCTGCTGCTCTCTTCTTCCTTCATCATTTTGGCGTTCAAACAAAAGCTGGCGTGGTGGCTCACCATCATCGTGCTCAGCCGCGACGTGCTCATCTTGATGGTTGCTGTAGTCATCCTTCTGATCTCCGGGTACCGGCCGTTCCCTCCCACCATCTACGGAAAACTCACCACCGGTCTCCAGATCCTGCTGGTGTTCATGATCGTTCTTTCAGCGGCCTATCCGGATCCTCTGTTCGCTCCGATCAATCGTTTTCTTATTTACGCGGTCACTGCCTCCACGGTCTTCTCGGCGTTTCACTATTCGTTCAGCACTTCGCAGCGCCTTAGCGCTTCTTAACAGAGATGGCGCCGTTTGTGGCCACCATAGCAATTGACCGGCGCGTTTAGATGGGCATGGTCTTGACGCCGCCGGGTGGCAGCATCAGTGTAGGCTCGATAAGCGATTGCACTTCCTCAACGCTAGTGTCTGAAGCCAACTCGCGCAGCACCAGCCCTGCCGGAGTCACGTCGATCAACGCGAGTTCCGTGACGATGTGATCCACGACTTCCACTCCGGTGAGCGGAAGCGTGCATTTCTTTAGAATCTTCGGACGCTTGTCGCGCGTGGCGTGTTCCATGGCAATGTACACGCGCTTCGCCCCAGCCACCAAGTCCATCGCGCCGCCCATGCCCTTCAGCATTTTCCCCGGAATAGCCCAATTCGCCAGCGTGCCCCGCTCATCCACTTGCAGCGCGCCCAGCACGGTGAGATCCACGTGCCCGCCTCGAATCATTGCAAACGAGTCCGCGGACGAGAAGTAGCAGGTGCCCGGCAACTCCGTTACCGTTTCTTTGCCCGCGTTGATCAAATCGGCATCGACCTCCGCCTCCAGCGGGTACGGGCCGACACCCAGGATGCCGTTCTCCGACTGCAGAACCACCTCCATGCCCTGCGGAACGTAGTTGGCCACCGCAGTGGGCATACCGATGCCCAAGTTCACGTAGAAGCCGTCGCGCAGCTCCAGCGCGATACGCCGCGCAATGCGTTCTCGTTTTTGTTCTTCGGTCAGCGGCATATTCTCGTTCACCTCAGCAGCACGCGGCGTTACGCCTTCCGCGTGGTTCGCCGTTCGATGCGCTTTTCATAGGCCGGTCCCTGAAAAATCGCGTCCACGAAAATTCCCGGCGTGTGAATGCAATCGGGCTCCAGTTCGCCCAGCTCCACGAGTATCTCCACTTCGGCGACGACATAGTCCGCGGCCGTGGCCATCATGGGATTAAAATTTCGCGCCGCCTTGCGATACAGCAAATTTCCCCAGCGGTCGCCCTTCCAGGCTTTCACAAATGCGAAATCCCCGCGTAACCCGCGCTCCATAACGTATTGCCGGCCATCGAAGTTGCGCGTTTCCTTTCCTTCCGCAACCATGGTGCCCACTCCTGTCGGAGTATAAAAGGCCGGAATTCCTGCTCCTCCCGCGCGTAGCCGCTCCGACAACGTTCCTTGCGGGTTTAATTCCACTTGCAGTTCTCCGCTGAGCACCAACTGTTCGAATAATTTATTCTCGCCCACGTAGGTGGAAATCATTTTCTTCACTTGCCGGTTCTGCAACAGCAATCCGATTCCAAAGTCGTCGATTCCCGCGTTGTTGCTTACGATGGTCAGATTTCTTGTGCCCTTGCGGCGCACCGCGGCGATCAAATTCTCAGGGATGCCGCAAAGGCCAAAGCCGCCCATCAGGACGGTCATGCCATCGGCTAATTTTTCGATGGCCGCATCAGCCGAAGAGATCCGTTTGTCCATGAAGCCTCTCGACGCACATTGTGGTGCGCTAGAAACTGCGAAGCAATTTGTAGAGTTCGTTGGCGGCGTCGAAATCGCCTTCCAGTTCACGTGACGCCAGTTTCTCTCGCAATTCATCCAGCCGGCGCGCGAAAAGATCGAGCGCCGCGGACAGAACTTCCCGGTTGGTGAGCACAATATCCCGCCAGATGCTGTAGGGACTGCCGGCCAGCCGCAGCGAATCGCGCAGCCCGGGACCTGCCAGCGCGATCGGCAATCCATTTTCGTCCAGGTGATCGTAAAGAAAGGAAGCCAGCGCGACGGCGGCCAGTTGCGGAAGATGAGACGCCATACCCACCGCGTAATCGTGTTGCTGCGCACCAAGCCACAATGGCCGCGCACCAATCCTTTCCACAATTTTCAGGAAAGCCGCTACGCGGGGATCACTGCAAAGTGCCGCTGCGGTATGGCGGCCGCCCGGCGACCTGACACCCGGATTTGCAGACGCCAAACTTTCCACTGCGGCGTCATCGTCAACGGTTCGCGTCGGTTCGCCGATGAACGCGTACGTGGTATCGCGGAAAATATTTGCATCCGCATTCGCGATACCTGCCACCTCTTTGCCGGCCATGGGGTGACCGCCCAGAAAAAGCGGACCTCTCGGCGAGTCAAACAACTCTTCCGCAGCACGGACGATGCGCGCCTTGGTGCTGCACGCGTCTGTCACTAAAGCGTGCGACGGCGCGTGCCGGGCAATCTCCGGCAGCACATCCAGGGTGGTGCTGATCGGCAGCGCCACGTAGATCAAGTCGGCGTTCTGCATCGCGGGCGCAAGTTCTCCGGAAAAAATCTCATCCGCAGCGTCGAGTTGCTTCGCCCGTGCCGCCGTATCCGGGCGGTCCCAAACCGTAATGTGCAGCCCTTCCGTAAATTTGCGAATCGCCAGCGCAAAGGAACCGCCGATCAAGCCGGAACCCAGAATGCTGACGCGATTGATGAGATGGGTTGAGGGCATGAATCAGGCCATGGATCAGACCGCAGAGGCGACGCGCCGCCCGATTGCCGGCGCAATAATCCGCAGCTCGCCCATCAGTTGCGCGAACTGCCCGGGATCGAGAGACTGCGCGCCGTCGGAAAGGGCATGATCGGGATCGTTGTGCACTTCGATCAACAAACCGTCAGCTCCCGCAGCCACCGCGGCCCGCGCCATGGGCGCTACCTTGTCGCGCCGCCCAGTCCCATGCGAAGGATCGCCAATCATTGGCAGATGCGACAATTTTTTAATCACCGGAATCGCGGCGATATCGAAGGTGTTCCGCGTATACGTCTCAAACGTGCGGATGCCCCGCTCGCACAAAATCACGTCAGGATTTCCGCCCGCCAGAATATACTCCGCGCTAAGCAACAATTCTTCCATGGTCGCCGACATTCCGCGCTTCAGCAGCACCGGTTTGCGCACCTCGCCTAGCGCGCGCAAGAGATGGTAATTCTGCATATTTCGCGCCCCGACCTGTAGGATATCGACGTAACCAATCATCATTTCAATCTGCGAAGCGTCCATCACCTCGCTCACAGACACCAGGCCAAATTTTGCGGCCGCTTCGCGTATCAGCTCCAGACCTTTCTCGCCCATGCCCTGAAACGCGTACGGTGACGTGCGCGGCTTGAACGCACCGGCGCGCAGAACTTTCGCTCCGGACTTGGCCACGCTCTCCGCGATTATGTGAATCTGTTCGCGCGATTCCACCGAACAGGGTCCCGCGGCGACAATCACTTCATTGCCGCCAATCAGCACGCCGCGCCCCACGTCCACGATCGTTCCACCTGGATTGAACTGCCGGCTGGCCAGTTTAAACGGCTGGGTGATGCGCATGACCTCGCGCACGCCGTCCAGCAGCTCAAAGTCGCGGTGATCGAAATCGCGGTGCACGCCGACGGCTCCCAGCACGGTGTGCGATTCACCGGTGGAGCGATGCACATTGAAGCCGCTGCCAACCAGCCTGTCGATCACATGTTGAATCTGGGCGTCGGTAGCCCCTTCTTGCATGACAATTACCATGGCCGGTTCGTATTTCCCTTCTCAGTGCGCATGAACTCTGCCGCCTAAAGTAAAACTAATCGTTGGAGCCCTTCGTTTCCGAATTCATCGCCGCGCGTTCCGCGGAGCGCGCTTCATCGATGATGCGCTCGAATAGCCTGCGAATCGCGGCGTCGGTCAGCGGTCCCGGATTTGATTGCTCCGCGTTTTCCAGCACTTCTTTCTCCCGGTCGGGTTGATAAAGCGGCAGATTCGCCGCCTGCTTCAGTTTGCCGATTTCCAGAGCGCAGCGCGAGCGTTCATTCAGCAGCTCCACGAGTTTGCGGTCGACCTCGTCGATGCGGCGGCGCCAATCCTGGAGGTTCATGGCGCTACCTCACGCCGAGAAAGTCCATGACGCGCCGCCTGCTTTAAAACCCGGACACGCTCGCGGAGAGCCATGGAGGCCTCGATAGGCGTTTTCGAACGCTCGATTTCGGCCACCAGCGTGGAACCCACCACTGCGGCATCGGCAAGCCCGCCCAGCATCGAAACATGTCCCGGCAGTGAAATCCCAAAACCAACAGCTACAGGAAGCTTCGTAAAACTTCGCACCCGGCGCAACAATGCCGGTAAATCGTCCGGCATCGTATCCTTGGCTCCGGTCACGCCGGCCCGCGAAACCAGGTACAAAAACCCCGTCGAGCTTGCCGCAATACTGGCCAGCCGCTCATCGGTAGAGGTTGGTGCGCAAAGAAAAATCGTATCCAGATGATGCGATTCGAGAATTCGCCGGTACTCCACCGATTCCTCCGGCGAAAGATCGGTCGCCAGCACGCCATCCACTCCAGCGCCGGCTGCCGCTGCGGCAAATTTTTCCAGGCCCATCTGCAGAATCGGATTGTAATAGCTGAAAAGCACCAGCGGAACTTCCGAAGCCTGCCGGATGCGCCGCACCAGTTCGATAATCGCCGGCAGTGTCGCCCCTGCTTTCAACGCCCGTTCCGACGCACGCTGAATCGTCGGCCCGTCCGCCAGCGGGTCGCTGAACGGAACGCCCAACTCGATGACATCGGCGCCCGCCTCCTGCAACGCCAGAACGAATTCCAGCGTGGCATCCATTGATGGATCGCCGGCGGTGATGTACGCGACGATGCCCAGCTCGCCGCTCAGGCGCAGGTCCGCAAAACACCTGGAGATGCGCGTAGGTTGGGCGTTTCTCAGCGTCATTATTATCGGGAAAGCTTAGAGCAGGCGCGAGTAAGTGTCCATGTCCTTGTCGCCGCGCCCGGAAATATTGAGTACCACCAGGTCGTCTTTTTTCAGCGACGGCAGTCGTTCGACAAGGCCGGCAAGCGCATGGGCCGATTCTAGCGCGGGAATAATTCCTTCGCTGCGGCAAAGCAATCGTGCCGCTTGCAGCGCAGTTTCATCCGACATCGCGAAATATTCGGCGCGGCGTTCATCCGCGAGCCAGGCATGCTCCGGACCGATCGCCGGGTAATCGAGCCCCGCGGAAATGGAGTGTGTCGCGGAAATCTGCCCGTCTTCATCTTGCAGCACGTACGTGTACGTTCCATGAAGAACTCCCGGGCGCGCCCCGGTGAAACCTTGCGCGGCGCCGAGCCGCGCGGCGTGCTCTCCGGTTCCGGTCCCGCGGCCGCCCGCCTCGATTCCGATCATCTTCACATCGCTATCGCGCAGGAAGTTATAAAAAAGTCCAATAGCGTTCGAACCGCCGCCCACGCACGCAAATAAATGTGTCGGCAGGCGCTTTTCGGCCGCCAGGATCTGCTCGCGCGCCTCGCGTCCGATCACCGATTGAAAATCGCGCACCATGGTCGGGTAAGGATGCGCGCCAAGCACGGAGCCGAGCAGATAGTGCGTGCTGCGAACATTGGTCACCCAGTCGCGCATCGCTTCATTAATGGCGTCCTTCAGTGTGCGGCTTCCGGACTCCACGCCGATCACTTCCGCGCCCAGCATGCGCATGCGCGCCACGTTCAGCGCTTGGCGCGCCATGTCTTCCGTGCCCATATACACCGTGCATTCCAGCCCGAGATGCGCAGCAACGGTGGCGGAAGCCACTCCATGCTGGCCCGCACCGGTTTCCGCCACGATGCGCGGCTTACCCATTTTTACCGCCAGCAATCCCTGGCCGATGGCGTTGTTGATTTTGTGCGCGCCGGTGTGCAACAGATCTTCGCGCTTCAGATAAATCCGCGGCCCGCCCAGCTTGGCCGTGAGCCGCTCCGCAAATTGCAATGGCGTGGGACGCCCAGCAAAATTCTTCAGCAGATCGGCGAGCCGCGCCTGAAAAGTGGCATCCGCTTTCGCCATTTCGTAGGCTCGCTCCAGCTCGAACAGCGGCACCATCAGCGTTTCTGGAACGTACCTGCCGCCGTACGGGCCAAAACGCCCGGGAGCAAGACCCAACGATTTAAGAATTGAGCTCATATGGCTCGCAATTTCTCCGCGGGTACATTGAGCTCCCTGTCGGCGCGTCGCGCTTCCCGAACAAACTCTA
>JBBSFG010000133.1:0-9334 GCA_038238965.1 Candidatus Acidiferrales bacterium
CACGCGCCTCCGCACGTTAGTGAAGCCGCAGAGAGGATAAGACCGGTAGGAAATAATAGTAGCGCGTTGCGTGAGCGCCTGTCTCGGCCGCGGTATTTTCCCCGAAGGACAGTCCAATCAGGCGGAACTCAATCTGTCGTACATCAGAATATTCGCGCCCGCCAACTGCATCGTGACAAACAAGAGTGTTGAAGTCGGCCGACGAATCGAGACGGGCGAGCAACTGCTCATCGTCACCCAGACACAAAGACATCTGGATCAGCACCAATTTCAACGAAACGCGGATGAAGAAAATGCACCCCGGCCAGCCGGTGGACATTCAGTAGATACCTATGGACGTCTCCTAGCCTTTGAACACTCTCGCCCCAAACCTTGGACTGCGTTTGGCATTACGATCCCGCCTCGAATAAGATGCTCCGCACAGTAAGGAGTGTTCCGATGAGCGCGGGCGAACATTACGAGGCCATTGTCATTGGTTCCGGTCAAGGCGGAAACCCATTGTGTTCGGCGCTGGCCGGGGCTGGAATGCACACTGCTCTGATCGAGCGGGCGCACATTGGCGGCACCTGCATCAACGAAGGCTGCACGCCCACGAAAACCATGGTTGCCAGCGGGCGCGTGGCGTACCTGGCGAGGCGCGGCGCGGATTATGGCGTGGACACTGGAGATTTACGCATCGATATGGCGCGCGTCCGCAAACGCAAACGCGACATCGTGGACAGTTTTAGAAACGGCAGCCAGGCTCGCCTGGAAAAAACTGCCAATATCGATCTGATTTTTGGCGAGGCCAGCTTTACGGGCCCCAAGTCGATTGCCATTCTCTTGAAAGATGGTTCTCACCGCGCCCTATCTGCCGAACACATTTTCATAAATGCCGGTTGCCGGCCGGCAATGCCCTCGGTTGAAGGCTTGAAAGACGTTCCTTATCTCAACAGCACTTCCATCATGGAGCTCGATGAAGTTCCGGAACATTTGCTCGTTCTTGGTGGAGGTTATGTAGGCCTGGAATTTGGTCAGATGTTTCGGCGCTTCGGCAGCCGCGTTTCCGTAGTGCAGTCCGGCGCGCAGTTGCTCCAGGGCGAAGACACCGACGTAGCGGAAGAAATCGCTTCGATCATGAAGCAGGACGGCGTGGAGATTCTGCTGAACAGCAGGGCCGAACGTGTCGCAAAAGCCGGCGCGAAAATCGCGCTCACCGTCCGTACAGCCGGCGGGACGCGCGACCTGAAGGGCTCACACTTGCTCGTCGCGGTCGGCCGGCCTCCCAATACGGAGGCATTGAATCTTGCCGCCGCCGGAATTACGACCGACAAGCGCTGCTTCATCAAAGTAAATTCACAATTGGAAACCAGCGCTCCGGGAGTTTACGCGCTGGGAGACATCAACGGTGGCCC
Source organism: Candidatus Acidiferrales bacterium (assembly GCA_038238965.1). Classification (GTDB taxonomy): domain Bacteria; phylum Acidobacteriota; class Terriglobia; order Acidiferrales; family UBA7541; genus Acidiferrum. The sequence continues at coordinate 1,395 of JBBSFG010000133.1, forward strand.
GGCATTCACGCACGTTTCCTATGACGACTTTCGCATTTTGCGTACCAACATCATCGAAAAAGGAAGCGCAACTACCGAAGGCCGCCTGATTCCCTATACTGTTTTCATCGATCCGCAGCTCGGCCGCGTGGGCCTGAGTGAATCGCAGGCTCGCAAACAAAATAAAAATATTCGCGTCGCAAAAATGCCCATGTCTTCGGTGGCCCGCGCGCTGGAAGTAGACGAATCCCGCGGATTCATGAAAGCGATCGTGGACACCGGCACAGATCAGATCCTAGGCGCCGCGGTGCTGGGCCTCGAAGGAGGAGAAATCATGGCCCAACTGCAAATCGCCATGATGGGCAAATTGCCTTACACCAAGCTGCGCGATGCCATCTTCGCGCACCCGACCCTGGCCGAATCTTTGAACAATCTTTTCACCAGCCACTGGGAGTCGTAGAAGAACAGCATTGGGCGCGCATTCTGGTGCGACGAAAACGGCACGGCCACTCGCCAGTTATTTCGCGTCAGGTATCAATTCGTAGCTGACGAAGGCCAGTTGCTTGCTGTCGGGCGACCACGAAGGCACATTAATGGTTCCCTGGCCGCCGAAGAGTTTTGCGAGAACTTCAATTTTTCCGTCGACCTTGCCGTCTTTCAACGGCATGATCCTCAGCATCACATCTTTATTTTCCGGATGGCCTTCCACTTCCTTTCCATAGGACAGAAAAACCAGCCACTGCCCGTCCGGTGAAATGTGCGGAAACCAGTTATTCAAACCATCGGAGGTCACCTGTTCCTGCGCGCTACCGTCCGGGTGCATGCGCCAGATTTGCATCATGCCGGTGCGCACGGAATTGAAATAAATGTATTTTCCGTCCGGCGAATACTCCGGGCCGTCATCCAACCCTTTCGCGGTAGTCAGTTGCGTCTCTTCGCCGCCATCCGTCGAAATTGTGTAGATGTCGAATTCTCCATTCCGTTGTCCCGGATAAGCGACAGTCTTGCCGTCCGGCGACCAGCCATGCCAATACGAAGGAGATTTCTGCGTGACGCGCCGCGGTGTTCCGCCAATCACGGGCAATACATAAATGATGGATTGATGATCGCCTTGCGACTGGTCGCTGATGGCCAGCCATTTCCCGTCGGGAGAAACACCATGATCGTTGTTGCACCGCACCGCAAAACCGGTATCGATGGTCTGCGGTTTTCCGCCCGTGACCGGGAGGCGCTGTATTCTCCCGTCGGCATTGAAGATAAACGCGCCGTCGCGTGTCCAGTTGGGCGCTTCGAAATGCCCGGCAATGTTGTACACCACGCGGCGATCGGTTGATGCAATCGCAATAGTTTCCAGCGAGCTGTATAGCGTGGCCTTTTCCCCCGCGGGCACCGCGGAAAGCTGTTTCACCGCCACATTGGTGAATACGGCTTTCTCGACGGCGTCTTTGTCATGGCTGCACACGCCGATGCCCACGTAAAACGGCGCGCTGAAGGAAACGCGCATCGCGGCTCCCGCGGGTTGCAGTGTTTCTCCGGCAGCACCCAGCCACATGTACACATATTCTCCGCGCTTCTCAATGCGCAGTTCGGCGGGCCCGGAGATGTTCGATTGAATTTCATGCGTGGCAGCGCCCTTCGCGTCTCGATACTGCAACGAAGTCAACCCGTCGCCGTGCAGCGCCACGTCGGCATAAACGGAATCTGCATCCAGGTTCTGTCGAAACATCAGCACCGCTTTGCGGTGCGCATTGCCACCTTTGCCAACGAAAGATATGTTGGCCGTCAGCGACACGTCGCCCGACAATTTCTTCCAGGCGAACTGGAAATTATCGGAGTTGAACCACATATTCTCGCCGCTGCCAGTAAGCGTGTAACTGTGCGCGGGGGAGTCGTACTCGCTGGAGCCTGCGTGCAGCACGGGGCCAACATCGGCGTGTCCTTCGAATATTCCTACGGACTCCTGCGCGCAACATTCATGGACACCTATCAGCGAGACCGCCGCGACCAGACAAACTGCGCGTAAACGCGACCAGGTTTTTTCTTGCATGCGAAAGTGTTCTCCCTGTTGTTCGACCACCGGCAAAGTAGGCCGCCACGGCTGCATTGTCAATCGGATATCACCGATTCACACCCCGTGAAACGGTGATAGGACCCTATGCGGAATTATCGCCGCGCAAAAAACTCCGCCCGTGCTCTTCCGACCCGAACCACAACAGCACCGCCAGTGTCACGATGGTAACAATTTCAAACCCGGCCAGGGCTTTCTGATATCCCACGTGGTCGCGCAGCGCGTATTCGATAGAGTTCGTCGGCGATGCCAGCAGGATTCCCATCTGGTAGGTCAGGCCCGGCATCAGACCGCGCGCGGCGTCAGCCGACAATTCGTTCAGGTGCACGGGAATCACGCCCCACGCGCCTTGCACCCCGGCCTGCATCAAGAATGCGCTCACCGCGAGAATCGTCAGGCTCCCGCCAAACGCCCAAAGCGGAATGACCGCCAGCGACAGTCCCAGCGCCGCAATCATGCTTTTGCGCCGCCCCAGCGTTTGCGAAAAGTGTCCGAAGATAATCGCGCCGAATATCGCGCCGATACTGTAGATGACCGCTATGTTTGCGCGCACCGCCGCGGTAGCGTGATGCACTTCCTGCAAAAAGTCGGGATACAGATCTTGCGTGCCGTGGGAAAGAAACATCATGAAGGTCATGAGCACCACGAGATAGACGAAACGCCGCCAGTGTCCGGCGACCACGCGCAGCACTTGTCCGGTGCTTTTTACGCGATGCTGTTTCCACGCTTCCGATTCCGGAACTTTGGTGCGAATGTACAGCGCCAGCAAAGCCGGCAGCGCGCCGATCCAGAACATCGGCCGCCAACCCCACGCGGGCAGAACGAACCTTGCGGCCACCGCCGCCAGCAGATACCCGACGGAGTAACCGCACTGCAGAATCCCGCTCAGCACTCCCCGCCAGCGTACCGGCGCAGCCTCCATGGCCAGCGATGCACCCACGCCCCATTCGCCGCCCATGCCGATGCCAAACAGCGCGCGCATCACCAGAAAAAATGTGTAGTTGGGGGAAAAACCGCACAACAGCTCAATAAGGGAGAAATAAATCACATTCAGCATCAGCGGAATGCGCCGCCCGAAGCGGTCCGACAACAAGCCGAATATCACCGCCCCGACGGGACGAAACGCCAGCGTCCACGTCAGCGTGCGCACAATTTCTTTTTTCGGCACGCCGAACTGGTGAGCCAGGGTATCGATCAGGAAAATAACCACGAAGAAGTCGAACGCGTCGAGCGTCCAGCCCAGGAATCCGGCCATCACTGCATGGCGCGATCCGGCGGCGGACCTGTTGCTGGCTGCCCTCACCGATGCATGAATAGGAGAAGCAGGCGATCCACTCAACGGTTAGACACCTTACTGTCGGGGAAATGACAGAGCTCGGGTTTCACCAGCAACCTTCTTAGCGTTCCAAAAGCTCGTCACAGTGATGATGCTCGACGATACCGAAACTCGGAAAATCTGGCCCTCACAAAACAGTTCGGGGCGAGTGGAGAAACATTGAAGCGCGAATTTTGATCTGGCCGACCTTCAGCTCGCGTGCATCCGCTTCCCCGGCTCGCCTTTACCGCCCGAGAAATTTTTCCAAAAAGTCGATTTCTTTGTCGGCCTGAATGAAATACTTTTTCGCAGCCGGTCCGTCCTGGCGTTGCAGCGCTGCTTGCGCTTTGGACATATACGTTTGCATGCGTTGCTCCGCCGCAACCACGTCCCCACGCAGTCCGTATCCCTGCCCACTCTGCTGGCGTTTCAAATTATCCAAACTCTGCGCGATGGACTCCGCGCGGCTCGTGAGTTGCTCCTCTTGGTGTTCGGCTTCTTCCAGCTCGGCGGCGGCCGCCTGAGCTTTCGCACTCGCCGCCGCAGCAGCTTCCACTTCGGCTTGCGCTTTCTCGGCGGCAGCGCGCCGTTGCTCCGCATTCCCCGGACTGCCTTCCGAGCCGCCGCGCTTCGATTTATCCGTCGCGGTGCTTTTTGTTTCAATCACCGGTGCCGGAACCGGAGCGGACGTATCCGGCGCGGCCACCGGGTTGTCCGCGACCGGCAGGGCCTGCGGTGCCGCTGACGGATTGTCCTTGGCAGGGGTCGACGGCTGCTGCGCCGGGAAGGAGGGCTTGTTCCCGCCGGCATAAATCTTCAGCCTGCGCGGCAAATACAAGCCCGCCGCGAACAATACCCCCACAACCAGCAGCGCTCCCAAAGCCACATACAGCTGGCGTTTGTTAATGGCTTGCGTAACAGGTGGGGCGGGCACTCCGGGAGGGATAGCTCCCGAGAGTTGTCCTGCAGAGGCAGGGGGCCGCACTTCCGAGCGGCGCGCCAATTCCGGCGCAGGAGTGTTCACCGCCATCGTTTCATCCGTGCCACCCCCCGCATACGGTGGCGTCCAGCTTGCAGGCATGGTGGTCCCAGCAGGGGGCGGCTTAAGTGCCTCCACGTCTACTGTCGCCAGAGCCGCGCGGAACGCATCTGCTGTCTGGAATCGTCTGGCCGGGTCTTTTTCCAGCGCCATCAAAATAATCTGGTTGAGCGATTCCGGTAGCCCCGGCTTGTGAATGATGGGCGCTTTCGGGCGCATATCGATGTGCGCAGCCATCAGCGAATAATTGCTGGCGGCTTCAAACGGCAGCATCCCCGTCACCATTTCGTATAGGGAAACACCCAGCGAATAGATATCCGACCGCGCATCCGCCGGCTCGCTCTTCACCTGCTCCGGGGGCATATAATTCAAGGAGCCCAGGGTCGTTCCGGTTGTGGTCAAACTGCGGTCTCCACCGGAACGCGCGATGCCAAAATCCATCAATTTCACGGTGCCTTCGGAAGTCAACATCATGTTCGAGGGCTTGATGTCGCGATGCACGATGTTCAATTTGTGCGCATAACTCAGCGCGGAAAGCACCTGGTCCACATAGTTGACCGCGTCCGCGGGCCCGATGGCGCCCTGGTGCAGTCGCGACGAAAGCGTGATGCCGTCGACGTACTCCATGATCATCACCAGTTGATTGTCGAGGGTAAGAGCCGTGCGCAGCGCGGCGATATTCGGGTGATGCAGAGTGGCCAACAGTTTAATTTCGCGCAGGAAGCGGTCCGCCAACTCTTTTTCCGAAGCCAGATTGGGCAAAAGAATCTTCATGGCCTCCACGCGATCGGAGATCACGTTGCGAACCTTGTAGACCTTGCCCATACCTCCTGCGCCGAGGACCCCTAATATTTCGTAGTCGCCCAGATGTTGTCCTGCGACGTAATCCTGGCTCATGGGAACTCCTCGAACTTTCTACGACAATGATCCTGGAGGTAAAAAAGTCTCAGACAACTGCTCATCTCGCGCAAACAATGGATTGCCGAGCCCTGCTTGCCGCTACGGCGTCGCCGCGACGTCCCCGACCTTCGCTGGGCCGGTGCCGGTGAAAGTCACGGTCGCCGAGTCCGAATCGATCTGCGTAACCGTGCCACTGCCGATTTTGTCGGTGATCGCCTTCAGCACTTTGCCGGTGGCTGGATCCTTTACGGTGCGGACCTGCCGGCTGATGTCCAACGTGTCGCCGACCTTCAGTCCGGTCTTGCTGCCCACATTGATAATCAGGGAATTGCCGCTGACGTCCGCAACCAGTCCGGACACCGAGACTTTCACCGTCGGCAGGTTGCCCGCCGCCGTATCGAGTTGCGTGGCGGTGTCCGTCACCGCCGCTTGTACGGCCTCGCCCAAGATCGTCTGTCCAAAGTTGCTGCTGCCCATATCCAACCCGGCCGCTCCACCGCTGCCGCCACCCGCTCCCGCTCCGATCAAGGAAGTTCCCGAGCGCGTCGATTCGCCCTTTCCGGTTACCGCCGCCAAAATTTCACCGGTGGTGGTATTTACCAACCGAGCCGTGATGCCCACCACTGCTTTGGATTTCTTGGTTCCGATCCCGCCGATTCCCAGCTTCGATCCGTACCCGCCATATCCTCCGCCGCCGATATTGGTGTGCTGGTCGTCGCGGCCAAATTGCGTGATGCTGCCGATTATGATGGCGTCCACTCCCAAAATCCTACCGATTTTTGCCGCGGTAGAGGCATCCGCGCGATCGCTGTTCGAAAAATTCTGCTCCCCCAGCACCTTGTCCAGCGCGTTCCGCTCGATCACCGAGTACTTGCCGTCCTGAACCAGTTTCTGCACCAGCATGTCCGAAATGCCTTTGCCCACGTCCTGATCCGTTCCAAAAATCGCCTGCGTGCTGGACCGCACTGTCCCATACTCAAAATTGAGCACCGCCACGCGCTTTTTCTGGGCGAAACACGGGCTCGCAATCAGTAGGAAAATTAGAGCGTAGCGAAGGCATCGAATCATGGCTGAACACTCCTCGTATGTGGCGATGAAGCGTTGAATCACACACCGCCTTGCGGTAAGGTTCACTTCATTAGCAGAATCCTATACCCAACAAAATCGGATGGCAACCATGCAGTGGCCGGATGTTCGTCCGCTTTTGGCCTGTTTCAAGCGGTAAGCGTTACGGCGCTGACGCTATTCCAGGCGCGTCCGGCGGCTTCATGGAGCAAGCGATGCCGCGTAAGCGGCGAGAGCAATCACGTCATCCTCATCGAGTTTGGCCACTACCACGCCCATGGGTCCCGCTGCCGTCCCGGCGCGTTTTCCCTGCTGAAAATCATAAAGCTGGCGTGTGATATAACTCGGTGAACGACCGGCAATGCCCGGTATCAGTCCAAGTCCCTTGAGGTCCGGGCCGTGACATTGTCCGCATGGGATGGTTTTTCCGTTGCTGCCGGTTTTGGACAGCAATTCGCCCTTCGCCACGCTGCCTACCGGCACATAGGCGATGAATTCGCTGCGCGCATCGCGCGATTCAAATTGCTCCACATCTTTCGGCGTTTCGATAATGCGATGGCCGATAGACTCCTTGTCCTGCTCGTTCACAGGCGAGAGCACCCAGCCAACGACGCGGGTTTTTGGCACCACGCTTGTTTCCACCACCGTGATTGTCTTTCTCGGTTTCAGGTGCGAAAAGTACGCGGCCGCCAAAGCGACTTCCTCGGCAGTCGCGCCTTTTGCCACTGAAATCATCGCCGCAGGCGGTCGACGCTCCGGCGTTAAGCTTTTTCTCGCGCCACTCTTGAAATCCGCCATCTGCTGCACGATGTACGCTTCCGGCAGACCTGCGAGCTCGGCGTTTTCCGGTCCACCTGATCCATCCGCGCGATGGCAAAATCCGCAGGCGAACACCTCCGGCTTTCTGCCGCGCGCCACAATTTCCGGCATAGCCGGGTGATCGCCGGGATGCCAGTCCGCCGCGGAAAAAAAATCTTGCAGTTGCGTAAATGTCCAAGCCCCAGTGCTATCCGGAACATGCAGCAAGCGGCCATCGTCAGCCGGGTCTTTATAATCGGCAGGACGCGAAACATACGCCCACGCTGGCGGCCCGCCTAGCTTCTGTGCCATTGCCACGAACGACAGCGCACCCGCGCACCACAAAATTATCGCCAACTTTTTCATTGGACTCCTTGTTGAATCAGCTGCGCACTTGCCCCGGCAGTTGCATCAGGCGCAGTTTGCCACCGAGCCATGCCGACGGAAGAGCTAGCACAATAAGCACCAGCGCATACCATTTCTGCCCGATCTCCGGCATCTTGTCCCACATCGCAATCGCGCCTGCCTCGGCGGCGACTGTTCCAAGCGCGCCGAGTATCAGCGCATGCATCATCGGCCTGTTGGGCGCCAGCCGTGCGGTGATGTACGCTCCCAGCACTCCGTAAATTGTGCGATACACAGTGGCCAGTACAAACAAGCCGTCGCTCATCGGCCCCTCGGCTTCGGGAAAAATTCCCATCGCGCGCATCGCTGAGTCCGTGCCCAGCTCAAGAATGATGCCGACTGCTGCGCCCGCTACTACCGCGCCGATACTC
>JBBSFG010000134.1:0-9333 GCA_038238965.1 Candidatus Acidiferrales bacterium
CTTGCTGGCCGGAATCGGGATCGGAGGAGAGTGGGCGCTGGCCGGCACATATGTTGCGGAAGCCTGGCCTGAAGACCGGCGAAAAATGGGCGCGGGTTATTTGCAGACTGGCTATTATTTCGGGTTTTTCCTCGCGGCGGCACTGAATTATACCGTTGGCGCGCGCTTCGGTTGGCGGGCCATGTTTCTTTGCGGCCTGTCTCCGGTAATCGTCTCTATCCTGATCACCGCGAGAGTCAAAGAGCCCGAGCGCTGGAAGCCCCGGGCGGCTGGAGCCAAGCCTAAAGCGCCGCTGGCTGAAATCTTTGGCCCGAAATACCGGCGGAGAACCATCGTCAATGCAACGCTATTGACGGTTGCCATCATCGGCCTGTGGGCCGGCGCCGTTTACGAGCCGACAGCAATAATCACGCTCGCAAAAAAAGCCGGCATGTCCATGGCGGAGGCTTCCAAAACCGCGTCCATCGGGACTGCGATTCTTTCTCTCGGAACTATTTTGGGCTGCCTCGCGGTCCCGGGCCTGGCGGAGAGGCTTGGGCGAAAAAAAACGCTGGCCATCTATTTTGTGGGTATGTTTGTTTGCATCTTGCTGAGCTTTGGCTGGGCCTTCTATCTAGAGAACGGACTGAAACCATTTATCGCGTGCCTGTTTTTTCTGGGTTTTTTTGGCGGCAACTTTGCCTTGTTCAGTTTGTGGCTCCCCGAGCAGTACGAGACCTCTGTCCGTGCCACGGCCTTTTCGTTCGCAACTTCTTTTGGCCGGTTCATCGGCGCGGGTGTCAACTTTTTGATTGGGGCAATGGTGCGCAACGCCGGAACCTTGGGGAAACCTGTTGCCTACACCGCGCTGGCATTCGGGCTGGGACTTTTGATTATTCCTTTTGCGCAAGAAACGCGCGGCCAGACCTTGCCAGGTTGAATGTCGTTGCTGCCACGCATCGATCTATGTACTCTTCCGCGGCGACGAAGTTTTGACTAAGGGAGCTAAGCGCTCGATTTGCCGTTTCATCGTGAAAAAAACTTGTAGAAGTTTATTAAATTGTTTTAATTCTGCATTCAGGCCGCGATTTGGACTTTCGAACTAAACTCGCCGCCGCAAGCCTGCCCACTCAGGGAAACCATGCTCACAGTCAGCGCACAGGGAAGTAGTGCTCTACCCCAGAAAGGGCGGGGATACGCAATTACGGCGGGAATATTGGGCTGGACGCTGGATGCGTTTGATTTCTTCGTCGTGGTTTTCCTCGTCGACACCCTCGCTACCCATTTTCAGGTGGGAAAAAGTTCCATCGTCCTGAGCATCGGGGCGACGTTAGCAATGCGCCCCGTCGGCGCCTTGCTGTTTGGGACGTTAGCCGACCGCTACGGAAGGCGAAAGCCACTCATGGCGGTCGTAGCCTATTTTTCCCTGATAGAAGTTTTGAGCGGTTTGGCCCCAAGCTTTTCCATTTTTCTGGTCTTGCGACTGCTGTATGGAATCGGCATGGGAGGTTTCTGGGGTGTGGGCGCGTCGCTCACTCTCGAAAGCGCCCCCGGCCGATGGCGCGGCTTGCTTTCCGGATTGTTGCAGGGCGGCTATCCGCTTGGTTATCTACTTGCCGCTGTGGCGGCGCGATTAATTCTGCCGGCCTGGGGCTGGCGCGCAATGTTTTGGGCGGGTTTGGTGCCCGGTGTCATCACCATGCTGGTGGCCTACAAGTCTCCGGAGTCGCAAGCATGGAAGCAGCATCAGGTGAAGAGCGTCAGCGGAATTCTTCGCGTGGTTTGGGACCATCGCAAAAGCTTTGCTTACCTGGTGCTGATGCTGACATTGATGATCGGCCTTTCGCACGGTACGCAGGATCTCTATCCGGATTTTCTAAAAACGGCGCACCATATTTCGCCTAATGTGGTCGCCTATCTGGCGATGTTCTATAACGTTGGCGCCCTGCTGGGCACGGTTTCTGTGGGACACACTTCAGAGAAGTTAGGCCGGCGTAAAAGTATCATCCTGTCTTTGAGCTTGTGTGCCCTGGTGATTCCTCTGTGGGCTTTCGGACATTCGTTGACTGTGCTGGCAATCGGTGCATTCTTGATGCAGGTGGGAGTGCAGGGCGCGTGGGGAGTTATACCGGCGCATCTGAACGAACTTTCTCCCGACGCTGTGCGCAGTTTGTTTCCTGGATTTGTTTACCAGCTTGGAGTGCTGTTCGGCTCGCCGACGAACACTATCGAATACGCTTTGCGAGACAGGATCGGTTATCAGTGGGCTCTAACCGTCTTTGAAGGATGCACCATTGTGGCGCTAATGATCGTTTTGGCATTGGGGCCGGAACAAAAAGGACGAGTCTTTTTCAGAGAGCCCGCTAGTGATTAGAGGTTCATAGTCTCAACGGGATTTTGCGGGTAGCTTCCGTTTACGAGGACAAGTATGTACCCAGGAACATCACTGTTTTTGATATTTCTTTCGTTGCTTTTCAGCCGCCAGGACGCAGCCAGCGTCGCTCCCAAGATCGTCTCGGTCGAGTACGAAAATGACAGCATTCGTGTGCTCCGTGTGAAATTCGCGACTCACGACCGCTTGGAGATGCATTCTCATCCCTCTCTCGTCGTGGTGGCCTTGACGCCCAATACTCGCCGGATTTTTCTGCCGGACGGCACGCACAAAGACGCACAGGCAAACGCAGGGGATGTGATGTGGCGAGAGCCCGGAACTCACGCGGTGGAGAATCTGGGAGATGCATTCGAGAATATTGAGATTGAGTTCAAGAAAGTTTCCGCGCCAGCGGTGCCTGTTTCTCTTTCGGTGGCCGCCGCGCAGCAGCCTGTTGCCGGGGAGACCATTCCTGTCGAGTTGGAGCCGCATCATCATGTGCTTTTCAGGAATCAATACGTTTGCGTTCTTGACGTGCAGATACCGCCCGGAGAATCTCTGCTTTTCCACAAGCACTCCTACGACAATCTTTCCGTGCGCATTAGCGGCGGATTGATTCAAAATCAGACGGAGGGCAGCGAATGGCCGGCGCCCCAAGAAGTAAAGCCTGGAGCAGTGGTTTTTGCCGAAGCCTCGACAAAACCCTACACGCACCGCGTGAAGAATCTCGGAACGGCCGTGTATCACGTAGTAGATGTTGAATTGCTTAAATAATTTCGTCTTAGCGGTATACGTGAGATAAAAGAAAGTTAATGCAGAATTAAGCGCCTCTCGCCGTATCATTCGGACAGCAAAACTGCTTGTCAGGTCGTCACTATCGGTGCCGAGGCGCTGCACTAAGAAACTCAATCACGAAACTAAAGTAGTCTTTGGGAGTCGTGTTTAACAAGGATGGAGTGCATGGGATTTTCTTGCCCCAAATTTGCAAATAGAGTCCCAACTCTGGTGCTCTTTGCCATTCTGAGCGGCGCGGTTAATGCACGGGGGCAGGCACCTCCTGCTCAGCAGGAACCAGCGCAAGCCCCAGTACCGGCGACCACAGTGGCGCCATCGAACCAATCTTCCCCAGCACAAAACAGCACAGTTCCGCTGCGGCTGACTTTCCAGGCGGCTGTGGAGCTGGCCCGAAAAAATAGTACGCAGTTTCAGGCGGCGGTTACTAACTTTGGAGTTGTGCGCGAGGATCGCGCCCAGGCACGCGACGCGTTATTGCCTTCAGTAAACTACGACAACTCCGCGATTTACACGCAAAGCAGCGGAGGTCTAGCAGCTGCGGTGACCGGCGCGCCACCAGTGGTTTTTATCGCGAATAACGCGGTGCATGAATATTCGAGTCAAGCGAATGTGCACGAAGCCATCGACGTAGCCGCCCTCGCCAACTGGAGACGGTCTGCGGCGGCGGCGGCGGTAGCGCGCGCGCAAGTGGAGATAGCAGCCCGTGGGCTGGTCGTCACGGTAGCCCAGAATTATTACAAAGTCGGAGCCGCGGAGCGCAAATTGGAAACGGCCAGGCGCGGCGCGGAGGAAGGCGACCGTTTCTTCAAGCTGACTCAGGAACTGGAAGGCGGAGGCGAGGTCGCGCACGCCGACGTCATCAAGGCCGAATTGCAGATGCAGGAGCGGCGCCGGCAACTGCAGGAAGCACAACTGGGGCTATTGAATGCGCGACTGGATCTTGCTGTCCTGATCTTTCCAAATTTTAACCAAAACTTCGAAATTGCCGACGATCTTCATGCCCCGGCGCCGCTGCCTACCATTGAGGATATCCAGCAGCGCGGCACTCATGACAATCCCGATTTAAAAGCTGCCTTGGAAGCGGTGCAACAGGCTCGCTTCGACGTATTTAGCGCACGGGCAGGTTACTTGCCGGCGCTGACCTTTGATTATTTCTATGGAATTGACGCGCCAAACTTTGGCGTGAATACAGTGGCAAATCCCGGAAATCAAAAGTTTTCGAATCTTGGTTCGTCCGCCGTCGTGACCCTGAACATACCCATCTGGAATTGGGGTTCCACGCAAAGCAAGGTGCGGCAGGCGGAACTGAAGCGCGACCAGGCCAAGCGGGAGTTGTCGCTGGCGCAGCGAAAATTGGTTGCGGAAATTCAATCTTTGTATGCCGAGGCCAGCACGGCATCGAGCGAATTGGAAGGCTTGCGGCGCTCCGCCGAACTGGCGGAGGAAAGCCTTCGGCTGGTTACTCTTCGCTACAAGAATGGCGAGTCCACAGTCCTGGAAGTCGTAGACGCTCAAACGACTTTCGCAACCGCGAACTCCGGCTACCAGGACGGCGCGTTGCGTTACCGCGTGGCGCTGGCGAGCCTGCAAACTCTAACGGGTGTATCCACCAATCCATGAAAAAAATAATTGTAATTGATCCTTTCAGAAATTCCCAATTTCTGGCGCTCGCCGCTGGCGCGGTGCTGTTGGCTAGCATGACAGTGGCCTGCTCCAAGCCGGAGGCGGAAAAAGAACCCGAAGTCAGCGTGCAAACGACGCCCGCGGAAAAGAAAGACATCTCACAAATCGTCACGGAAGAAGCGGTGATCTTTCCCCTGCAGCAGGCCATCGTGGCGCCCAAAATTACCTCTACGATCAAGCAGTTCCTGGTGCAACGCGGAAACAGGGTAAAGAAAGGGCAATTGCTCGCGGTGCTGGAAAATGCCGACCTTTCTGCTGCCGCAGTGGCCAGTCAGGGAGATTTTCAACAAGCGGAAGCGGCCTATGCCACCAGCGTAGGATCCAGTATTCCGCAGCAGACTCAGAAAGCCGAACTTGACGCGGCTTCGGCAAAATCGGCATTTGAAGCGCAGGAAAAAATCTACAACAGCCGCAAAGATCTGTTTCAACAGGGCGCCATTCCTCGCCGGGAACTGGACAGCGCGGAGGTGGCTCTGGTGGCGGCACGCAGCCAGAATGAACAAACGCAGAAACAATTGTCGGATTTGCAGCGCTTGGGCAAAGAGCAGGCTCTGAAATCCGCGCAGGGTCAGAAATTGTCCGCGGAAGGCAAGTATCTCGGCGCCAAAGCGCAGCTAAGTTATTCCGAGATCAGAAGTCCCATCGACGGAGTGGTGACCGACCGGCCGCTTTATGTCGGCGATCTGGCGACAGCCAACCAACCGTTGCTCACGGTGATGAACACTTCCAAGTTAATCGCCAAGGGCCATCTGCCGCAATCCGAAGCCGAGCAATTGAAAGCTGGTAATGCGGCAGAGATCAAGGTTCCGGGTGCGGAGGAACCGATCGAAGGAAAAGTAACACTGGTCAGTCCAGCGCTGGACCCTGGCAGCACCACGCTCGAAGTCTGGGTGGAAGCGCGCAAGCCGAACCCGGCACTCAGACCGGGGATTACCGTGCAAGTGGAAATAACCGCCAAGACCCATAAGGATGTGGTCGTCGTGCCCGTCGCTGCCGTGTTCAAAAATCCTGACGGCGGTGGTGACTACGTCCTGCAGGCGGGGACGGACCACAAGGCCCACCTGAAACCCGTTCATGTGGGCATTCGCAACGCCGATTCCGCTGAAATTCTCAGCGGCATAAAAGAAGGCGATCCGGTAATTACCAGCGGCGGCTACGCAGTGCCTGACGGAACGAATATTAAGATCGAAAAGCCCGAGGCGCCGGTAAAGGAAGGCGCCGCAACCGATGAGAAAGACGACGATAACAAGGACAAAAAGCCGGGTGCTAAGCCGGCCAGTCCCGCGGCCGACAAGGACAAGGAGTAGCCGCGCATGGATCTTCCCCAATCTTCACCGCGAGGCGAGAAGGCGACCGGGCAATCTTCAGGGCAATCGGACACACCGTGGTTCCGGCGACTCTCTCGACCGATACTTTTCTTAATCGTCAGCTTGACGCTGGTCGGAGCCTATTTCGCATTCACCATTCCCGTATCCGTATTTCCCAATACGGACTTTCCGCGCATCGTGGTGGGCATCGACAACGGAGTGATGCCTATCGACCAAATGCTGGTCACGATCACGCGGCCGATCGAAGAAGCCGTCAACAGCGTTCCCGGGCTGAAGAAAGTTCAATCGATCACCAGTCGAGGATCCGCGGAAGTGGATCTTTTCTTCGATTGGAATTCCGACATGATCCTCACGCTGCAGCGCGTCGATGCCGTAGTAGCTCGCATGCAAGCAGAGTTACCCACGACCGCAAAATTGGAAACGCATCGCCTGACGTTTGCGACCTTTCCGATCATTGGATACAGCCTGACTTCCGATACCGTGCCTGCCAACAAGCTCTGGGAAGTCGCAACATACGATTTGAAGCCGCGCATCAACCGGCTGGATGGCGTCGCCTCTGTTCTGGTGCAGGGCGGAAGGGTGCCGGAGTTTCAGATAATGCCGGACTCGGCGCGTTTGATTTCGATTGGTGTAACGGTTCCGGAAATCCTTGAAACGCTTCGTCGAACCAATCTGGTGGACTCACCGGGTCTGCTGGAGTACAACCACCAACTGGTCTTGGGGCTGGTAAGCGGACAGGTACAAACCTCCGAGCAAATCGGACAGATTGTGGTGAAGAATTCCGCTGCGGGAGTACCGATTCGCCTGGGAGACATTGCCAAAATCACTGCATCGGTGGCGCCGGTGTACACCGTTGTTACGGCCAATGGAAAGCCGGCGGTACTGCTCAGCGTAAACCGGCAGCCGGACAGCAATACATTGGACGTGGCAAATGAAGTGCACAAGCAGATTTCGGAATTGTTGCCCTCCCTGCCGCCGGGTGTGCACGTGGAGCCCTTCTATGACCAGTCGACCATCGTGCATGATTCCATTGCGAGCGTGCGCGACGCCGTGCTGATTGGGCTAGTGCTCTCATCCATCATCCTGGTGCTTTTCTTGCGCGATTGGGGAACATCGCTGGTAGCCGGGCTGGTCATCCCTGCGACGCTGCTCATTACCTTTATCGTTCTAAGACTCACCGGCCAGAGTTTTAATCTCATGACTCTTGGCGGATTGGCCGCCGCGGTAGGGCTGGTTATTGATGACGCCATCGTAGTGCTTGAAAACATTGTTTTGCATCGGGACGCCGGCCAAAGCCGCTTCGCAGCCATAAATAGCGCGCTAACGGAATTGACGATACCGCTCATCGGTTCAACCATTACGCCGATCGTTGTTTTCCTGCCGCTGATATCCATCACCGGTGTAACTGGAAGCTTCTTCAGAGCGCTAGCGGTAACCATGACGGTATCGCTTTTCACCTCGTTGCTGCTCGCCCTTACTTGGACGCCCACCCTCAGTCAATATCTGGTGCGGCGTAAAGATTCGCCCGAAACTGCAGGCGGGGCCGAGGGCGACAATGTCGCGGCGCTGCTGGCCGCAGAAGAGGCGCACCTTTCGGGATTTTTCGGCCGCATTGTGAACACCTACGGCCGAGCCATGGAGGCGGTGTTGAGACGCCCCATGTTGCTGGTCGCCGGGTCCGTGGTAATCGTGTTCCTTGCGGTGGTGTGCTACAAGTTTTTGGGCAGCGATCTTCTTCCAGAAATGGATGAAGGCGGGTTTATCCTGGATTACTTCACGCCCCCGGGAAGTTCACTGGCGGAATCGAATCGCATCTTGCTGCGTATCGAAAGCATCATTCGGACAGTTCCCGAGGTGGAAAACACCTCGCGAAGAACTGGTCTACAGCTGGGCCTGGCCTCGGTAACAGAAGCGAATCGCGGAGACTTCACAGTAAAGCTCAAGCGCGACCGCAAACGCGGCATTGACGAAATCATTTCCGATATTCGCGGACAAGTGGAGGAGACCGAACCCGAAGCCAAAGTGGAATTTATTCAGGTGTTGCAGGACATGATCGGCGACCTTACCAGTCAACCCGAACCGGTAGTGATCAAACTATTCTCCGAGGATGCCAAGCTTCTAGAGGAAACCGCGCCCAAGGTCGCCGACGCCATCGGCAAGATTCACGGCGTCGTGGATGTTTTGAACGGAATAGAAAACACCATCAGCGGGCCTGCGGTAACCTACCAGGTAAACCCGACTGTGGCCGCACGGGCGGGATTCACGCCAGAGGAAGTGGCGCTGGACGCTGCCGCGATTCTGGAAGGGGAGCCCTCCGCGCTGCCGGTAATTTTGAACGATCGCCCTTATACCATTCGGGTGCGGTTTCCGGAGGCAAACCGGTCTTCACTGGAAAGCATGAGCAACACGCTGCTGGCGAGCTCAACGGGCCATACCGCTACGTTGGGTTCCTTGGCCACCGTAAAGGAAGAGGCGGGACAGACGGAGATTCGGCGCGAGAACCTGCAGCGACTGGTAGAGGTCACCGGCCGATTTGAAGGCGTGGATCTGGGGACGGGGATTGCGTCGGTGCAAAAAACAGTTGAAGGCCTGCATTTGCCGAGTTCCATACGAGTGGAATACGGCGGCATCTACCAGGAGCAGCAGAAATCGTTTCATGACTTGCTGATGGTTTTGTTGTTGGCTTTGTTACTGCTTTTCGTAGTGTTGCTATTCGAATTCCGGACTTTTTCCGCGCCGATTGCAATTCTGGCATCGGCTCTTCTGTCGACTTGTGGAGGGTTCCTGGCGCTACTCGTAACGCAAACAACATTTAACGTAGCGTCGTTCATGGGTATGATCATGGTCATAGGAATTGTGGCTAAGAATGGAATTCTGTTGCTGGATGCGGAACAGCATTTCCGGGAACTAGGATTTGCTGCGAAAGACGCCATGATCCAATCTGGGCGGCGACGCTTGCGACCGATCGTGATGACCGCGCTCGCGACGATTGCAGGCATGCTGCCGCTGGCGTTCGCGCTCGGCGCCGGCTCGCAGATGCTGCAGCCGCTGGCTATCGCCGTGGTCGGAGGAATACTAAGCTCCATGGTGCTGTCGCTGATATTCACGCCGGCCATAAACTATTACCTTCAGCCTAAAGACTCGCGTGAAGCCATGGACATTCCGACGCCCACGCCA
>JBBSFG010000135.1:0-9298 GCA_038238965.1 Candidatus Acidiferrales bacterium
CAGGATGGGGGTGAGCCGCGGGTGATTGACCAGCTCGAAGTGCAGCTGCTTGCGGGATCCCGCGGAGGAGAGGGTGAGGTCGAGCGGGATCATGGCGGGGGCGGCGCCGAGTTTGCCGGTGACGGCAGTGATGTGATCGCCGGTGATGGTGCCGATGGAGCCACCGACGTTCACGATTTTTGTGGAGGACATCGAGGACGAAAGGGTAGTGAGGACGCGACTGCGGGCCATGGGGAGTTGCACGTTGCCGAGACTGAGGAACGGGTGGCCACACAGAAACACACGGTCAGCCTGTACGGCCGTGACTGTGCATGCGGAATTGATGGAGGCATCTCCCTGTACCAAGACCATACCCGCCATGTCACCAGGTTTGAGTTGAGAATCGTCGGCTTGAGGCGCGGCGGTGCCGCCCTGGGCGGCGACAAAACCGTAGCTCTGGAGCTGAGGGGAGAATTGTTGCAATGCGGAGGCCTGAAAACCGGAAAAGACCAATGGAGTATCGATAGGCTCGAGGGCGGAGGCGGCGGGCAGGCCTAAACGCTGGGCGGCGAGATTGTTCGCAGGTAGCGCATGCGCCTCATTTGCTGAAAACTGCGGAGGCCCAAATTGCTGGAAGGCGGCTGGCGACGATTGGGCAGGCTGAGGCGCGTCATTTTGCGCGGCAGGATTCAAAACATCAGAGATGGGGGTGACACCGGCGATGGGTTCCTTGGTGAAGATTCCGAGCTTGAGCGAAAGCGCGCCTGCGAGTTTTCCTTCGAGGTAGACGGGGCTGCCGCTCATACCGGCCACCACACCGGTGTGTTCGACTTTAGGGCCCTTGAGCTGGACGAGAATGATGGATTGTTTCGGACCCAGGAAGTTGGGCATGACGCCGAGGACTTCCAAATCAAATTTTTCGACCTGGTCGCCGGCGAAGATGGTGTACGCATAGCCTTGCATGCCGGCGTGAACCTGAGAAAGCGGCAGTATTTCGACAGATTGCTGGGCGCCCAGCGCCGAAGTTGAAGCGCTAACGAGACAGGCAAGCGCAAGGATGGCAAGAAAGGCGGGACGGCGAATGGAAAAGAAAATGTACTGTTGAACCCGAACCGGGAGCATGAATTGATAATGATACGCGGCAAGGTAAAGTCGCGCAATCGGACGGACGGACCAGGACGAATGGGCTAGAGGTTCCAGAACCTGTTAGAGGCGCAAAAACGGCGAAGGGTTGGCGATGAGGGGTGGTCCGGGATGCATTCAGGGAATGGTTGAGTATAATCGCGCCTGGTCACAGCGATTCAGGGCCCTGTCCGTCTATAAACGATGCTGGCTCTAACGAAAGAGGGTCTTATGAACTCAGCGCGGATTCGAATATCGATTGTACTCATGCTGGCTGCGGGGATTTCAGCCGTGGCCCAGAAGGA
This sequence comes from Candidatus Acidiferrales bacterium, assembly GCA_038238965.1. Taxonomy (GTDB): domain Bacteria; phylum Acidobacteriota; class Terriglobia; order Acidiferrales; family UBA7541; genus Acidiferrum. The sequence goes on from JBBSFG010000135.1 coordinate 1,407, forward strand.
TGCGCCTGCGGTGCGCCAAGGCCCGCCGGAGACGCCGGTGCGCGACGTGAAGGAGACCTTTTTTGGAACGGAGGTTACGGATCCGTATCGATGGCTGGAGGATTTGAAGAGCCCGGAGGTGTCGTCGTGGATGCGCGCGCAGAACGACTACACCCGGGCCATGCTGGACCGCATTCCCAATCGCGACAAATTGCGCGAGCGTATTGCGGAACTGGACGACAGCGGCGTACGGGTGAACGGGTTGCAATCGTTCGGCGGGCGCTGGTTTTACCTGAAACAAGTGGCCGGCGAGGACAATCGCAAATTGTATGTACGCGAGGGAGCCGATGGAACGGAGCGGTTGCTGCTCGATCCTCAGACGCGCACTGCGAATGGCGTGCATTTTTCCATCGATTATTTCCAGGCGTCGCCGGACGGCAAGCTCGTGGCGGTGGGCATCTCGCCGGGCGGCTCGGAGAACAGCGTGCTGCATGTGCTGGATGTGAGCGGCGGAAAGGAAGTTGGGCCGAGCATCGACCGCGCGCAATTTGGGGCGGTGTACTGGCTGCCGGACAACCGGAGTTTCTTCTATAACCGGTTGAGAAAACCGGCGGCGGACGATCCGCGCACGTCGTATTACCTGAACAGTCGCGATTACATGCATCGGCTCGGCGACGATCCGGAAAAGGATGTGGCGGTGTTTGGGAATGGGCTGTCACCGAACGTGACAATGACGGAAAGCGATTTTCCGTTCGTGGCTGTGCCGCCGGGCTCGAAATATGCTTTCGGAGTTATCGCGCACGGAGTACAGAACGAAAACACAATTTATGTGACGAGCCTGGAAAGTTTGCACGATGCGAGCGCGTCATGGCGAAAGATTGCCGATGTGGGAGACGAAGTGACCGGCTTTGACGTTCATGGCGATCACGTTTATCTCTTGTCGCATCACGAAGCGTCGCGGTTCAAGGTAATGAGTATCGATCTTCCCAAAGATGAGGTGGCGCACGCGCGGGTACTGCTGCCAGCTTCCGAGGCGGTGGTGACGGGAATTCAGGCGGCTGCCGACGCGTTGTATGTACAGAAGCTCAATGGCGGGCTGGGACGATTGTGGCGCGTGCCTTATGAAGGGGGAGCCGTAACGGAAATCAAGTTTCCGTACGATGGCGCGATCCGGGAAATATTTGTGAATCCCGCTGAGCCGGGGGTGTACGTACGGTTTGCGTCGTGGACCAAACCGCCGCTGTTTTTTCACTACGACCCCAAGACCAACGCGCTGACGGACACGAAACTCCGGCCGCCGTCGCCGGTGGATTTTTCAGGAATTGAATCCGAAGAGGTGAAGGCTAAAGCAGCGGACGGCACGATGGTGCCGTTGTCGATCGTGCACCAGCGGGGGCTGAAAATGGACGGCTCGCACCCGACGCTGCTGCACGGATATGGGTCGTACGGGATTACATACGACCCCGATTTCGATCCGACGACGCTGGCGTGGCTGGAGCGCGGCGGCGTGATCGCCGTAGCGCACATTCGCGGAGGCGGGGAATATGGGGAGGACTGGCACAGCGCAGGGCGCAAGGGCACGAAGAAAAATACCATCACGGATTTTCTGGCCTGCGCGCAATACCTGATCGACCACAAATATACTTCGCCGAAGCACCTGGCCGGTGAAGGCACCAGCGCTGGGGGTATAACCATCGGGGGCGCAATCACGGAGCGGCCGGATCTGTTTGGCGCGGCGCTGGACAATGTGGGCATGTCCGACGATTTGCGAGCGGAATTGCAGGTGAATGGCCCGGCAAATATTCCGGAGTTTGGAACGGTAAAGAACGCCGAGGACTTCAAGAACCTGCTGGCCATCAGCGCATTTCACCGCATCAAGGACCACACCGAGTATCCCGCGGTGCTGCTGACTACGGGAATCAACGATCCGCGCGTCGATCCATGGCAGATGAACAAGATGACCGCGCGGTTGCAGGCGGCCACATCGAGCGGCAAGCCGGTTTTGTTGCGCGTGGACTACGACGCCGGGCACGGCGGCATTGGAGCGACAAAATCGCAGCACACCGCGCTGCTCACCGACCAGTATTCATTTTTGCTGTGGCAACTGGGCGATCCGGAATTTCAGATGCGGGGCGGAGACGCGAAGGAGAACCAGGGCGGGACCGGGGGCAATCTGTGAGCGCGGAAGGGCTGATCACCGAGTACAGCTAACTTTCAGGCAACGCGTTAGAGGCGATTTCTTGCCGCTCTTCCGGGGAACGGTAAACTGGAGACTGTTCCCTGTGGTGGAGTGCATGGCAAACGTATCTTTGGCGCCGGGCGCGACCGAAGCGGCACGAATCGAACTCAAAAGCTATAACCTGACCATTCCGATGGGGTCGTTGTCCATTGGGGTGGATAACATTCACCATGACGTATTTCTGAGCCCGAAATTCGTGCAGGCGTCGCGCGAGTATTTATTTGACCTGATACGGCAGAACACCAAGGCGACGTATTTTCCGGGAATCGAGCTGCGGGCCAATCGTGGACCGGATAACGCGGCGTTCCGCAAACTGTTGATTGAACTGCTGCAAAGCGCGCTGACGCAGGCGAAATACCACAAGAACATCGAGATCGACCTATTGTTCCGGCTGGCGCTGCTGAAGTTTCTGACGTCGGAAACCGCCAACCAATTTTCCAACTTGATTCTGGAAGGGAAAGAATGGGTTCGCCAACGAGGCGAACATTTCGAACGCAGCCAGCAGGCCCACGTGATCAAGGCGCGGCTGTCGGAGCTGCAATCGGTGCGGCGGGCGGTGATCCGAGGGGTGGGGCAACAACTGGCGCACATCATCGCGGACGCCGAGGAGCACGTGATTTCGAAAGCGCGGCGGGCTTTGTTTGGGGAGGATTTCGCGCCGTTATACGAACTGCTGAAGAACCGGCTGGTATTTCTGGACGGCGGCAAAGACGATGTTTATTTTCTGGAACACTATGTACTGCTGGGGAATTATGCGCGCGACCTAGACCGCTTCGAGGCCATGGACATACTGTTCCAGGATCTGCTGCGAAACGCGGGGCTGGCGATCGATCGCGATCCAGTGCATGTAGAAGCTAAGAAAGAGCACGACGCGTTATTGGAACAAGCGAGAGCTACGAGGGAAGACATTGCCAACCTGGAAGCCGAAGCCGGGGCGCTGCGAAAAAAGATCGAGCGTGGAGACGGCTTCATTACTAAATTTCTCAGCTCCGCCGATCCAGCGGACCAGAAAGCCGCACTGGCAGATGTCGAACTGCGGCTGAAGCACCAGGAAGGCAAACTTGAACAACTGGGATCGCGGATCGACGCGGCAAAACAAAAAGTGGATTTCTGGGACAAGCGATTTGAAAGCCACCTGGGGGACTACCTGAACCACGCCGATGCGGCACGGCGGTTGTTCGACGCGTCGGGGGCGCCGGAAGGGGAGGGGCCGGTACGAACGAGACTGTTGTGGCAACTTGCCGGGAAACTGGAAGAGCAGGAATTGCTTCATCACGCGCTGGCAGGATATGAAATCCGGCCGCTGGCATCAGAATACAGTCCACCAGTGCATTTGCAGCAACTGCGCAAGGCGCTGGTATCGAAGGACGAATTGAAGCGCGTGGCGCAGGTGCTGAAGCATGTGCCGGCGCGGCAACTTTCGCTGAAACCGATCGAAGAGCTGTCCAAGAAACTGCACCGCTACTCGCGGGACGAAATTCAGGGGCAGGTATTGATGTTCGCGGTGGATTTTCTGCATTTACGGCGGGACCTGCGGGATGCCGAGCACCTGACGGCGTGCATGGAACGGATTCACCTGGTAACCACGGAACAGGTGAGGGAATTGTCGCGGCTGAACAACCGGCTGTATGAATACGTGCTGCAAGAAGAGGCGAAGCCCAAGCAGGATCACGTGGTGTCGCACGTGATCATCAAGGCGGACGTGCGAGGCTCGACAAAGATGACGCAAGATTTGCTGGCCAGAGGATTGAGCCCGGCGTCGCATTTCAGTTTGAACCTGCACGAGCCGGTGAAAAAGCTGCTGGACCGCTACGGGGCGAAGAAAGTTTTCATTGAAGGCGACGCCATCGTGCTGGCGATATTCGAAACGGAAGCGACGCGCACGTACGCGCGGGCGGTGGCCAAGGCATGCATTCTGTCACGGCAGATTTTATCGGTATGCAGCACATATAATGAGCGGGCCGCGGCGAACGATTTGCCGACGATCGAGCTGGGAGTAGGCGTAGCGTACCAGGGATCGGCCCCGACGTATTGGACCGACGGAGATTCGCGCATCATGATTTCGAAGGCGCTGAATTTATCGGACCGGTTATCGGGATGCGCGAAACTGGCGAAACGTCTGCTGACGAATCAGGAATCGGACTTTTCGCTATTTCAATTTTTGACCGCGCTGGAAGGCGCTTCGCCGGAAGAGCTGGATGAATTTCTGGTGCGTTATAACATGAACGGGATTGAACTGAATGAGGAAGGGTTTCAAAAACTGGGCGAGGAAATATCGCTGGACTCAATTGAAACGAAGCTGGACATGCCGTGGGGCAAGGAGAATGTGACGCTGTTTTTTGGAGAAGTGCCGATGGGCGAATCGGTGGAACTGCTGGTGCTGCGCAAGGGGTACGCCCGACAATTGCTGGCGGACGGGAAAGTAGGAGTGGTTTCGACGCATCCTTATTATGAAGTGTGCACCAATCCCGGATTGTATGAACTGGTGGCAGCGCTGATCCGCAGCCAGCAGGTGGCGGCGGTAGGAGGAGAGTAGGCCGGGACGGAGAACGATTGAATCTGTCCGCAATTCGTTTTCACTTTGCAAGCCGAACGATAATACAGAACATTCTTAAGCGATGAAGTGCGTGGCAGAATGGAGCATGCTATTGACGAATCTCGGCCGGCTGATGCTCGCGTGGGCGACACCGAGCGTGGCGCATCAAGTGCGGCACTGGCTGTACCAACTTGGGGGGCTGGGATTGATTCCGCTCGGGCTGGTTGACAATTCAGTGGTGCCGATTCCGGGCAGCATGGACGTACTGACGATCGTGCTGGCGGCACGGGACGGACGGTACTGGTTTTATTACGGCATCATGGCGACGATCGGTTCGGTGCTGGGAGCGTTTGTAACATTCCGGCTGGCGAGGAAGGGCGGCAAGGAGACATTGAAGCGCAGGCTTTCGCCGGCGCGAGCGAAGCAGGTGGTGGCAATTTTTTCGCGGTGGGGATTCTGGTCGATCGCCATTGCGGCGCTGTTGCCGCCGCCTGTGCCGATGGTGCCGTTCGTGATTGCGGCGGGCGCGACGCAGTATTCGCCGAAGATGTTTCTAGTGGCGCTGACGCTGGGACGAGGGCTGCGCTATATGCTGCTGGCGTTGCTGGCGGAACATTATGGGCGACAAATCATAGGATTCGTCACACATCACGGTCACCCGTATCTGTACGCGGTCATCGGGGCACTGGTGATTGCGGGCGTGATTGTGTTTGTGCTGACGATGGCTCGCAAAAGAAAACACGCGCCAGCCTAGCGTGATGTATCCACGATCTATAGGGTGTCCAAATGTGCGCGGCGAAAATTCTTTGCGGCCAGCACGGTGAGCACGACAAAAAGCAGCAGGACAACAAGCTGAGCGACCTTGAAGGGCGTTTCCGTTTGCGTGGGCGCCAAAGCTTTCAACGGCGGGACGCGGCGGAAGAGTTGAACTACCAATACGAAACAATTCAAATACAAAGCGATCATAGAGCTGACGACAAAGGCGGTGCGCGAGCCGCCCACCAAGTGCTTGCGGTTACGCGCGAAAAAGGCGATGGCCAGGACTATCAGGGAGATGGCTCCGACAACATAGGAAGGCTTGAAGCCATCGTAGGGAAACATGAATCCTGTGACGCTGGTGAGCAAAGTGGTCCAGAGGAAGAGGGATGTCCAGCCGACGAACTGTTTGGCGTTCAATAATCCGTAGGCCACGACGAACCCGGAGAAAATTCCGACCAAACTGATCAGCACGTGCGCGTCAGTGAAGATCTTGAGAAACATGCTCCGTTGTCCTTTCTCCGTTCAGGTGCGACTAAACCCGAAAGATACATTCTGCACCGCGTTTATTTAAGATGACGCGGGCCCGATGGCGCGAGTCAAGCCGACGCGCTGCTGGATTGCCGCAGAAATGCGAAAAGCTCGGCGTTGATTTGATCTTTGAGCGTGGAGACCATGCCGTGCGGAGCTCCGGGATAGACCTTGAGGATGGCTCCTTTAACGATTTTGGAAGAGAGAAGAGCAGCGGCGCCGATGGGAACGATTTGGTCGTCGTCACCGTGAAGAATCAGAGTGGGAACGTCGAATTTTTTGAGGTCTTCTGTGAAGTCGGTCTCGGAAAAAGCCTTGATGCAATCGAAGACGGCTTTGTGCCCGGCGAGCATGCCCTGGAGCCAGAAAAAATCGCGGAGGCCTTGTGAAACTTTTGCGCCCGGGCGGTTGTTGCCGTAGAAGGGCTCGCTGAGATCCTTGAAGAATTGAGCGCGATCTGCCTGGACTGCGGAGCGCAACTGGTCGAAGCTTTCAATGGGCAAGCCAACGGGATTGGCGGCGGTCTTCAGCATCAGGGGAGGAACGGCGCTGATGAGGACTGCGCGTGCTACGCGGCTAGTGCCGTGGCGGCCGATGTAGCGAGCGACTTCACCGCCTCCGGTGGAATGGCCGACGTGAACGGCGTCCTGGAGGTCGAGATTCTCGACGAGCGCAGCGAGGTCGTCGGCGTAGGTATTCATTTCGTTGCCGTCCCACGGCTGGCTGGAACGGCCATGACCGCGGCGATCATGAGCAATGCAGCGATAGCCGCGAGCGGCGAGGAAGAGCATCTGATCTTCCCAAGCGTCGGCGCTTAGCGGCCAACCGTGACTGAACACGATGGGCTGCCCGGAGCCCCAATCCTTGTAATAAATCTCGGTGCCGTCTTTGGTAGTGAAGGTGGCCATTTCGGTGTGCTCCCAATCGGAATGGGTGGAAGCATACAGCGAAACTGAATATTTTTCACGCAGGCTGTGAAACCCGGGAGCATACTACCACCCATCATCCAAGTGGGCTGCTGGTCTGAAGGACGACGGTCCAGGATTTGCCGCGGAATCGAACAGAAAAGTTGAAAAGGGGGAAAGTGAGATCGAAGGAGAGGAGATCGGGCATACGCCGAACAGCGTTGGCAGTTTTTGTAATCGCGCTGCTCGCCGGATTTGCGACTGGCGCTGCCGCAGACGGGCAGCAAGCTATTCCGCTGTGGGCGAATGGAGCTCCCGGGTGAGAAGGCAAGACCGGGGAAGAATCGGTGTGGGTGACGGAGCAGGGCGAGCACGTGATCTCGAGTGTGCACCGGCCGTCGATTACGCCATATCTTCCGGCGAAGGGGAAAAATAGCGGGGCGGCGGTGATCATTGCGCCAGGCGGCGGACATGCGGAATTGTGGATGGATCACGAGGGCTACAATGTCGCGAAATGGTTGAGCGAGCAGGGGGCGTCGGCGTTCGTGCTGAAGTATCGACTGGCGCGCGAAAAAGGATCAACGTATTCGATCGAGGGAAACGAACTGGCCGATATCGAGCGAGCGGTGCGGCTGGTGCGGAGCCGCGCTGAGGAATGGGGAATCGATCCACGGCGAGTGGGGGTGTTGGGATTTTCCGCAGGAGGGCAACTGGCGGCGCTGGTGAGCACGCGGAATGACGAAGGGCAACCGGGAGCGGCAGACGCGGTGGAGCGGGAAAGCTCCAGGCCGGCATTTCAAGCGCTAATCTACCCGGGCTTGCCGCCCGCTATCGCTGTTTCGAAAGGAACGCCACCGGCGTTTCTGGTTTGTGGAGAGAATGACCGGGTGGATATCTCGCAGGGACTAGCGGAACTTTATCTCGCGCTGAGACGCGCCGGAGTGTC
>JBBSFG010000136.1:0-9295 GCA_038238965.1 Candidatus Acidiferrales bacterium
CCGTGGCCGTCGGTGTTCTGGATATGGCGGTGTGGGATGCGGTCGCCAAGATCGCGGGTGTGCCTCTATTTCGATTGCTTGCGGACCGCTATCGCCAGGGAGTTGCTGAGTCGAGCGTGTTCGTCTATGCCGCCGGAGGCTACTACTACCCCGACAAAGACCTGAGTGCTTTACAGCGCGAGATGCAAAGTTATCTGGATATCGGCTATTCCGTCGTGAAAATAAAAATCGGTGGCGTTGAGCTACCAGAAGACTTGCGGCGTATTGAGGCAGTGCTGACGCTGCTGAAAAGCCCGGACCAACTCGCGGTAGATGCCAACGGACGATTTGATTCTGAGACCGCTGTTGCTTACGCGCATGCGCTGGCCCCGTATGGCCTGCGCTGGTATGAGGAAGCGGGCGACCCGCTCGACTACGAATTACAGGCCAAGCTTTCCGAAATCTATGCGCCGCCGATGGCTACCGGAGAGAATTTGTTTTCTGTGCAAGACGCGCGGAATTTAATTCGCTACGCGGGTTTGCGGCCGGATCGCGACGTATTGCAATTCGACTGCGCGCTCAGTTATGGTCTGGTCGAATATTTGCGGATACTGGAAATGCTGCACGAGCACGGTTGGTCACCCAGGCGTTGTATCCCACACGGCGGCCATCAGATGTCGTTAAACATAGCCGCCGGACTTGGGCTCGGCGGCAACGAATCGTATCCCGGCATTTTTCAACCCTTCGGTGGATTTGCCGATGGATTTCCGGTGCAGGATAGCTACGTCAAGCTGCCCGAAATTCCCGGGATCGGGTTCGAGGCGAAGGCGGAATTGTACAGGGTGATGAAGGAACTCGCTGAGAATTAGTCGTGGATGCGGTTGCCGCGAACCTTGTTCTCCTCGCTTAAGGAACGACCATCGTGTTGATGCGCTTAGGAACTTCCCCTACCGGAATTATCGCTATGATTTTGCGCGTTGCGGTGTTTATTGCCGAGACCGAACGGTCGCCGGAATTCGATAGGTACAAAACCTTGCCGTCTGGCGTAAAGGTAATCCATTCCGGCACTGACCCGGTCGGTTTTTCTAGCCCTAGTGTATGGACGACGGGCAGTTCAACATGGCCGAGCAACTCAAGCGCAGGAAGCGAATACTGAAAAATCGCATTAGCGGCGGTGCTGGCTATCCACAGAGACTTCCCGCCCGGCGCGACACCAATACCGTGCGATGGTGTGCCCAACCTTCCTTCGGCGACGCCGTAACCAACAGGTTGATCCGGCAACTCGATTCTTTGAATCTCGGCGTGCTTTTCGAAACTAACGACGGCGAAACCGTTAAACCCTGAAAGTTGGGCGAAAATTCTATTCGTGGACCCGTCAGCATTTGCCTCAAACGCCATCGGACGCACTCCGCTTCCCATGTTCAGGTCCCAGATTTCACGGTCACTTTTCAAGTCAACGACCGAGATTGTTTTTGCGTCGATGGAGCCGGACACCGCATATTTTCCGTCCGGCGTCACATATACGTTATGCACCGGGCCGCTCACTGGGATGCTCTTGGTTCTTTTCAGCATCGCGGCGTCTATAACATCCAGCGCTCCCTTACCTTCGCGTATGCCCACCAGCACGCGCTTGCCATCTTTAGTGATCGTTAGGTTGTTCGGATGTCCGCTGAGGGGAACCTTTTCCATGATGTGACCGCTGTAACCTTCGACCACATCGAGCACACTTTCCGATTCGTTGCTGATGTAGACGCGAGACCCGTCGGGACTGAATACCACCCCATGAGGCAACTCGATGCCTTGGATGGTCTGCACTACCTTATTGGTCGCGGGATCCACGACATCCACGGTATTGCCGGCGCTGTTGGTGATATAGATTCGGACCTTTGCTTCGCCCGTCAGCGGCGCTGAGGATTTGAGGCTGTCTACCCAGGCCGCAATCCTCAAAAAGTCGGGATCGTTCTGCGTGGCAAACTGTCTCCCTCCGGAATGGAACGCCTCGCCTCCCGATTCCGGCGCGAGAGGATGCATCAGCAACCTGCTGGATGTAGTATCTCCCGGGGCAACGTGCTGCATAACGTTTTTGAAGTTTTTGCGCGACTCTTCGTCGGTCCATTCGCTATTCCCTGGGGACAAGCGCTCCAGGTGAAAAGCTCTGTTGCCTTCCGAGTGGCAGCCGTAACAGCGCGCGTGCCCCGGCCGCTCCTTTAGGAAAACAGGCTCGACTTGAGATTTGTAGGAGTGAAAAACCACATCGTCGAGTGCATCCTCGCGGGGGTTTAGATGTTTGGCTGCGAGCGGATGGGCATTTCCAATCCAGTCGGCGATCATCTGCCACTCGGGGTCACTTGGAGACGACCAGAATTTACCGCCCGTGTGCGCCGGGTCGCCGCCGGCCTCTGCCGCCAGCGGGTGGAGGAGCAGGTGGCTCTTCATCGGTTCACCTGGAGTGACCAGGCGAGAGACAACTTCAAAGTTCTGGCGTGATTGCTCTTCGGTCCAGGCGGAGTCTCCTGCAGAAAATTGTTGCAGCCGAAAGCGGGTGTTCATCACTGAATGACAATCGACGCAGCGCACCCCACCCTCACGCCTCTTGAGAAAAATTGGTTCCACCTGTGTGCGATAGACATTGAAGTCCAGGGAGGACGGTGCGCCGGCATCGCTGTTCTGGGAGGTTGGCGGTGGCGCGGCTTTTTCGGCCGCGCTTGCCGACGAAATGCGCGACGGACTCGTGTACAGCACCGAGCTTCCAAGCACGAGAATCAGAACTACCTGGAGCGCACGAATCGTAATTTGTCTCATTCGTTCACGGGTGCAACGAACAAAATCCTGCAAGCGGAACAGCGGTCAGGAGCACAAAGAAATGTACGCCGAGGCGCAATCGTACTTCGATTAACGATAAATCTTGAATTAAGTTTTCTTTATCTTGCACGGTCCGTGAACAGACCGGACTACACTGGACACCCGAACGGAGCTTTGTTTGATGCCAGCCGCACCAAAAATCAGAGCGGTCGCGGCTACCGGAAATCTGAGTACGGGTTTTCGCGAAGAGAGTCTCATAAGCGCAGTAAACCGTGGCGCTGATTTCGTCGGGTGTGACGCTGGCAGCACCGACTCGGGGCCTTATTATCTCGGTTCTGGAAATCCTCGTGGCCCGCGGCAAGGAGTGAAACGAAACCTAGGTCTGATCTTGCGGGAGGCGCTGCGGGCGGGCATTCCCACCATCATAGGTACGGCGGGCCACGCGGGTGGCCGGCCTCACTTGCAGTGGACCGTAGAGATCGTTCGTGAACTGGCGCGTGAACACGATTGGCATTTCAAGCTGGCGGCGATTGATAGCGAGATAGACCGGGCCACTCTGATTGACGCTTTCCGAAAGAACGAAATCAAGGCCCTGTCTCCAGCACCGGTTTTCAACGAACAGGTGATCGGCCAGGCTCAACGGTTTGTGGCCATGATGGGGATCGAACCTCTTCAAGCGGCGCTTGCCGGCGGCGCGCAAGTGGTTATCGCGGGCCGTTGCAGTGATGTTGCGATTTATGCTTCGTATCCCGTAATGATGGGCATTCCCAAGCACGTGGCCTTTCACGCTGGAAAGATTCTGGAGTGCGGCGCCGCCAGTGTGGCACAGCGCTTATATCCAGACTGCATGGCTGCTGAACTGGATTCGGAAGGTTTCACGGTGGAGCCGCCCAATCCTGAATTGCGTTGTACGCCGCAGAGCGTCGCGGCTCACACGCTCTATGAAAATGCCGATCCCTATATGTTGGTCGAACCCGGCGGCTCCCTGGATACCACTGCTGCGCGTTATCACGCGGTCACTGATCGTGCCGTGCGAGTGGAGGGCGGACGATTTGTACCTGCCGAAAAATATACCGTGCGCATTGAAGGCGCCAGCCTCGCCGGTTACCGTTCCATCGTAATCGCAGGAATCAGGGATCCCCTTATTCTCAGACAGCTTGACCTTTTCCTTACCGGCTTGCGTGCAACCGTGGAGCGCAAGATTGCCGATAATTTGGCGCCGCCCGCCGGGTCGTACACACTTAACTTTCGAGTTTATGGCCGCGATGGAACCATGGGTGCTCTCGAATCCGATCTAAAAGTCGAAGGACATGAGGTCGGACTGATCATGGATGTCGTAGCCTCTTCGCAGGCGTTAGCGTCGGACATTTTGCCGCTGGTGTGGCATTCCGGCCTGCACTATCCCATTCCCGAATATCAGGGATTGGTCAGCAATTTCGCGTTCCCGTTTTCGCCGCCGGGAATCGATGTCGGCACCGTGTACAGGTTCTGCTCCAATCACGTTTGGGAATTAGATAATCCGTGCACACCGTTCCAGACTTCATGGGAAGAGTTGTAGGGAGGAGGTACCGATGCTGGAACTGTGGCAGTTGACGAAACTGATTCGCAGCAAGAATGCCGGCCCTTTCCTGCTGACTTTCGACATCATGTTCATGGATGTGGAAACGTACGATCGTGTTTTGCGTCTCAGGATTCTCACTCCGGCGACGGTAGGTCGGTTATACGGCGTGCCGGAAGACGAGGTGCGGTTTTTCGAAATCAGGGACATCCTTACGATCAAATTCTCTATTCCCAGAAAGATATTCTCCGGCGATGTGAACGATACGGATGTTTACGGGGGACAGTTTCATGGACCGCTGGTTCGACTCCCGGTCGAACGCGCATAAGTTGATTTACGGCAATTTGCGGAAATGTTGGCCTTGGTTCTAAACGGAAATTAATATCAGTTTAAGTGTGTTGCTCGCGCAGTGAAGTATGCTCTCCCCGCCTTCGTACGCACGAGATTGGATTGGACGCTTTCGCAATCGTGATTCCCGGATTTGCAGGAGGCATCGTTCACACTGGACGCCATTTTTTACAGATTCCCGGTCCGAGCAATATTCCGGATCGTGTGTTGCGGGCTATCAATCGCCCGGTAATGGATCACCGCGGGGCGGAATTTGCCGCGATCGTAAAAGAATCGTTAGCAAATCTCGCAAAAGTTGTTCAAACCAGCGGCGCGGTTGCACTGTACCCGGCATCCGGATCTGGAGCGTGGGAAGCCGCCATCGTAAATACGCTCTCACCCGGCGATCGAGTCTTGATGTTCGAGACCGGACACTTTTCTAATCTTTGGAAGCAGGTTGCCGAACGATTTGGGATTCATGTCGATTATCTTCCGGGCTCGTGGCGCAGAGGAGTGGTCGTCGAGGATGTCGAAGCCAAACTATCCGAGGACAATCAGCATCGCTGCAAGGCCGTGATGCTGGTGCACAATGAGACCTCCACGGGTGCCACGTCCAAAATATTCGAAATACGCAAGGCGATGAACCGACTTAATCATCCGGCGCTGTTGCTGGTCGATGCCGTCTCATCGCTCGGCTCAATTGATTATCGCCACGACGAGTGGGAAATTGACGTGACAGTGGCCTCCTCGCAAAAAGGCCTGATGTTGCCGCCGGGACTCGCGTTCAACGCCATTTCGGAGAAAGCACTGACCGCTGGCAAGACAGCCAAGCTGCCGCGATCGTATTGGGATTGGAAAGAGACTCTGGCATTAAGTCAAAACGGTTTTTTCCCGTACACACCATCGATCAATCTGATTTACGGCCTGTGTGAAGCGCTGCACATGCTGCTCGAAGAGGGCCTACAAAATGTCTTCTGCAGGCATCGGAGACATGGCCAGGCAACTCGCGCCGCGATGCGCGCCTGGAACCTGGAACTCGTTTGCAACGAACCCAGCGAATATTCCAACACTGTCACCGCAGTATTCATGCCCCAGGGCCACAGCGGCGACGCGTTGAGAGCGGCCATTCTGGCTAAATTTGATATGTCTCTTGGAGCCGGACTGTCAAAATTGGCGGACAAAGTTTTTCGCATCGGCCACTTGGGACACTTCAACGATCTGATGCTGGCGGGAACGCTGGCGGGCGTGGAGATGGGGTTGCAGTTGAGTGATGTTCCGCATACGCGGGGCGGAATAATGGCCGCTCTCGATTCACTCGCTCAAAACCGGAACCTCGCCCCATCAGGGACAGCTCAGTTGTGAGACGCGCTTCTCTTGCCTCGATCGCGAATGTGCAGGACTGATTTGCGCCCAAAAATCTTTTCGGCGACGACCAATGTCTTGATACTTCTGTGCATCATGTATGCCCTCACCTACATTGACCGGAATAATGTCAGCACCGCTGCGTTCGTTTTCAAACAGGATCTGCATCTCACCAACACCCAGGTCGGGTTCGTTTTTTCAGCATTTGCTTATCCTTACTTAATTTTCCAGATCGTCGGCGGCTGGGTCAGCGATCGCTTCGGAGCGCGCTTGGCGCTGACGGTTTCTGCGATCATCTGGGGAGCAGCAACCCTTCTGACTGGGAAAGCCCATGGGCTGGCCGGGTTAGTTTGCGCGCGACTGCTGCTGGGATTCGGCGAAGGCGCAACTTTTCCGACCGCCACACGCGCCATGAGCGACTGGCTGCCGGCAGAAAAACGCGCTTTTGGCCAGGGCGTCACCCATTCCAGCGCGAGATTAGGCAACGCTTTGACGCCGCCCATCGTGGCCTGGCTGATCGCCTACGTCACCTGGCGCGGCTCCTTCTTTATTCTGGGAACTATCAGCCTTGCCTGGGCCGTCACGTGGGGCCTGTATTTTCGAAATGACCCGGGCACCCACCCGGCCATTACCCAACGCGAGTTGAATGTACTTCCCGATTACGCCGCGAAACAGAACTGGCCCAAAAAATCTATCCCTTGGGCGAGTTTGATCTGGCGAATGCTACCCGTAACCGCGGTCTATTTTTGTTACGCCTGGACGCTATGGCTTTATCTCGCCTGGATACCATCCTTTTTTCTTCACAGCTATGGTTTAAAGCTGCAAAACTCCGCGTTGTTTTCAGCGGGCGTATTTTTCGCTGGAGTTGTCGGCAATACCCTCGGCGGTGTTCTCAGCGACCGCATACTCTCTCGCACCGGAAGTCGCGACCAAGCTCGCCGCAATCTGATTATCATAGGATTTCTCTGCTCCCTGGCCTGTATGATTCCGCTGTTGTTCTCGCATAATTTGACGGTCGCAGCGATTTGCTTGAGCCTGGCCTTCTTTTTCTCGGAGTTCACCGTGGGTCCATTGTGGGCCATTCCCATGGACATCGCGCCCAGATTTGCGGGTTCAGCGAGTGGCCTGATGAACACCGGTACGGCATTCGCCGCGATTATTTCGCCGCTGGTATTCGGTTTCATCATCGATAAGACTGGCAATTGGGAGCTGCCGTTTATGGGGAGTATTGGGTTGCTCCTGCTCGGTGCAATTCTGGCTTTTTGGATGAAACCTGAGCAGGCCCTGGCTGGGGCCGAATTACTCGACTCCACGGGGCCGGGCAAGGTCGTGGTCCGATGACCTTCGTGGGAATATGAACGGCGAGGAAATGTTTCCGACGCGTTTCTAGGACAATTTTGCCACCTTTGACTCCATTACCGCTTAGCTCGCATGCCAAACCGATTGACGTGTTTGCCGAAGCGGCTGATCTCGAAAAGGAATTAAGGCGCACAGTAAAGGGAGAGGTCCGCTTTGACCGGGGCAGTCGGGCACTGTATGCGACCGACGGTTCGAACTATAGGCAAATTCCAATCGGCCTGGTGGTACCGCGCGACGACAATGACGTAATCGCTGCACTGGATGCCTGCAGAAAATATCATGCTCCCGTACTCGCGCGCGGAGCGGGCACGAGCCTCGCCGGGCAATGCTGCAACGTGGCGGTGGTTTTAGATTTCACGAAGTACATGAATAAAATCTTGGAAATTAATCCTGAACAGAGATTTGCTCGCGTGCAACCCGGCGTGGTTCTTGACACCCTGCGCAATCAGGCCGAACTGCATCAGTTGACCTTTGCGCCCGACCCCTCGACGCATAATCGCTGCACCATCGGCGGAATGATTGGCAATAATTCCTGCGGTACGCACTCTCTGCTCGGGGGAAAGACTGTCGATAACGTCGAGGCTTTGCGAATACTGCTTTATGACGGTTCGCAACTCACGGTGGGCGCCGCCAGTGAAGAAAAACTCAATCCGGCGATAAATCCGGGCGGGCGTGAATCTGAGATATATGCCAGGTTGCGCCTCCTGCGTGACCAGTATGCGGACCAGATTCGCGCTCGCTTTCCGCAGATTCCTCGCCGCGTCTCCGGCTACAACCTCGATGAACTGCTGCCCGAACGCGGCTTCAATGTTGCTCGCGCCCTCGTCGGCGCGGAGGGAACTTGTGCGATCGTCCTGGAAGCAAAGTTGAAGCTCATCCACAGTCCGCAGCATAGAACGCTGCTGGGACTAGGCTACGAGAATGCCTTCCTCGCTGCGGATCACGTGCCCGAAATTCTGGAATACCAACCGATCGCGCTGGAAGGCTTTGAGGGAAGCATCGTGGATGGGTTGAAACAAAAAGGCGCCGCCCATGTTGATCTTCTGCCCGAAGGCCGGGGCATCTTGCTGGTGGAATTCGGATCTGACGATCCGGCTCAGTCCGAAGCTGTCGCGCACAAGCTACTCGAGCGATTGAAACACGCCGGCGCACCACCCACGGCGCGGCTGTACACCATAGAAGAGGCGCGTCATATCTGGTATTTGCGCGAGGCGGGTCCCCGAGCGGCAGCCTTTGCGCCGGGCGCAGTGCCCGAATGGGAAGGCTGGGATGACGCCGCTGTCGCTCCGGAAAAGCTGGGCGGCTACCTGCGCGATATTCGCAAACTGATGGACGAATACAGCTATCGAGGATCATTTTATGGGCACTTCGGTCATGGCTGTGTTCACATGCGCGTCAGCTTCGATCTCCAAAGTGAAAATGGAATTCGAAAGTATGCGGAATTCATCGAACGCGCCGCCGATCTGGTAATCAGCTACGGAGGTTCCCTTTCCGGTGAACATGGCGATGGGCAGTCGCGCGGAACCTTGCTGCCAAAAATGTTCGGCCCTGAACTGATGCGCGCTTTTGCCGAATTCAAGTCTATCTGGGACCCCGGCAATAAGATGAATCCGCATAAAGTCGTAAGCCCCTACCTGCCCACTGAAAATTTGCGGCTGGGTGCCGATTACAAGCCGCGGGAGCCCAAGACCCACTTTGCATTTTCCGGCGATGACGGTTCTCTCGCGAAAGCGACGTTGCGTTGCATCGGACTCGGGGCCTGTCGTAAACAGGATGGCGGAGCGATGTGCCCCAGTTACATGGTCACGCTCGAAGAAGAACACAGTACCCGGGGCCGCGCCCATCTGCTTTTCGAGATGTTACAAGGCGAAGTGATCCGGGAAGGCTGGCAGGACGAGCATGTCAAGA
>JBBSFG010000137.1:0-9257 GCA_038238965.1 Candidatus Acidiferrales bacterium
ATGCTTATCCCTCGCACGTTCGGAAGAAATTGCCTTGGTACGCTGGGTATTTTTCTTCTGCTGGCGTCGGGCGCGGTGCCCCAAATCCAGAACGGGCAAATTACCGGGGCTATCACAGATTCGTCTGGTGCGATCGTGCCCGATGCGGTCGTACATATTCAAAATCCGGCCACCGGGCGCGAAATTGTAGTGGAGAGTAACAACAGTGGCATTTACAACGCCGCGGAATTGGCCGTTGGCAACTACACTATCCTCGTCAGACTTCCCGGGTTCAAGACGGTCATCGCCGAGAATTTGCTTCTGGATGGGGGCAGTGTGTTGCGCGTCGATTTTAAATTAGCGATTGGCCAGCATTCCGAAACAATCGAAGTAAAAGATGCCGCCCGCTTGGTGAACACTGAGGATTCGCGGCTGGTGTACACCGTTGATTCCGCGCAAATCGCCAATCTGCCTCTGAACGGCCGTAACATTTACGACCTCATCCAGTACCAGCCTGGAGCGACCAATATGCGAGGAATTCTCTTCGAAAATGGCACCGATACCGTGGTGAACGGTACAAGGGAAAATTTCAGCGGATTTCTGGTGAACGGAGCTCCCAACACCGGATTGAGTGGCGGCCCCGTGAACCGGCCGATCCTCGATACCGTGGAAGAGTTTCAAGTGAGCACGTTGAACAATTCTGCGGAAAATGGTAGCAGCGCTGGCGCAATTACCAATGTGGTCACCAAATCCGGCAGCAATCACGTTCATGGGAGTGCGTGGGAATATGTTCGCAATGACATATTCGACGCCAACGATTTCTTCACGAATAAACTCTCGGAGCCAGGCGACTCCAAAAAGGCCCCCCTACGGCTGAATCAATTTGGCACAACTCTTGGCGCACCCATCAAGAAAGACAAGTTATTTTTCTTTGCCGCATATCAGGGCGAAAGATTTTTGGGGTCTTCCCCAGGGGTCGTTTTCACGGAGTCAGCGGAGTTCCGCCAAGCCACCATATCGGCCTTTCCTAATTCGGTTGCGGCGCTTTTGTACTCGTCTTTTCCTCCAGTGACTAAGGGAAAACCGTTCGCAACATTGCGAGAATCCATTGACCAGCAGTTTGATCACTTTTTCACTTTTGCCGATTATTTGTGCCCAGCAAAAACTGACGGCGGCACTTCCACATCAGGTTTGATCTCTCATAAATTCGCGACCTTATTTGGGGTGGAGCAGGCCGACATCGATCAATTGAACGCAAGTTGCCCAGGGGGTTCGCCATTTTCGACTCCTCTTATGGGGGCGTTCAATCGTGACAGCAATTTTTATGTTTCGACGCTCGATAGCGGCAAGACCCAGTCGCAGGAGAAGCTTTTCGACGGCAATGAGGCGTCTCTTAGAGTGGATTACAACCTCAGCCAAAACAGCCGCCTTTTCACTCAATTCAATTGGGCCCGGGCCAGAAATAAGTACAACAACGGATCGGTGCGCGGTTTTTCGAGCCCCTCGACGTTAACGACTCCTAATTTCCAGTTCAGCCTTCTCCGCACTTTCACTCCCAATCTATTCGATGAGTTTCGAGCGGGATATGCCCGGAACGGGAGTAAAACCTCCGTTCCGCTGCCAGGCGTGCCTTTCGTGGGCCTGGACGTGGAGGGATTCGGTTCAGCAGAGGGCCTCCCGGCCAACCTTAAAGAAAATATCAATAATTTCGGAGATTCTGTTTCCGTCATTCGGGGACGCCATAATGTTAAATTTGGCGCTGATTTGCGCCGCAACCTAGAGGACAACGATCTCAATGCGGGCCGGCCGGGGTATTTTTTCTTCGATTCTCTTTTCTTCGCAATCGACGCTCCGGTGGCCGAAGACGTAGGAGTGGATCCTGGATTTTCAAGTGGCATGCCCGCTCGCCTCGCGACAAACGTGCGGCACTGGCGGAACTGGTATATGGGGCTTTATGCAAAAGACGATTGGAGGATTTCGCCGAGGCTCACTTTGAATTTTGGGCTTCGGTATGATCTTTATACCGTCAGCGAGGAACTAAACGGACTGGCCACGACTTTTGTAAGAGGTCCGGGGCGGCGATTCATCGATAATATAACTACCGGCGCGGGGCAAATTAAAGACGCCAGCACGCCATGCCCCGGCGATCCGCGAGCCACCCTTGCAGGAGAATGCGGACCCGGCGGATTCACCCCCACCAAAGAACTAGGCGGAGGAGATCACAATAATCTTGGTCCGCGTGCCGGCTTTGCCTGGGACGTATTCGGCGATGGCAAGACGTCGCTGCGCGGAGGATATGCCGTTTCCTACGAGGGATCTCTCCAAAAGCGTTTTTCACTCACACGCTGGAATCTTCCTTACTACTCGCTGAACACCATTACTAATTATTTGGATAAAAGCCCCGAAGGCCATGTGGTCTACGGCCCAGTGAATGGGGGACAGCCCAGTTTTCTTGGACCATCCCCTCCGGCTCAGCATGCAGGTAACGGCGTGCAGGCAACCGGAAATATTTCGGGTTGGGATCCGTCGAATCCGCAAACGTCAAATCTGACCTCTATCATCTTCCCGCACGGCCTTCGAGATCCGTATGTCGAAAATTGGTTCTTCGGTATCCAGAGAGAAATTCTCCCGCGATTAACCCTAGAAATTAATTATGTGGGCACAGCAGGGCGCAAACTCTTCCGGGCTGAAAACGTGAATCGGATACCGGGCGGGCAGTTGCCGGAAGGCATATGTGTTAACGATAATTTTGGCCGCCGCTTATGCAGCCAGATAAACAGCACGGCAGCGCCGAACGGGGGGGAGATCAATCCGAACGGGAAGTTTTTAAATCCTAATTATGGAAAATTGCGAGTTTGGGAGAATACCTCAAGCTCCAGCTATCATGGCATGCAGATTTCAGTGAAGCAGCGGTTGAGGCATGGCGTTCAGATAAGCGGAAACTATACTTACAGCCACTCCATTGATGATGGTTCTTCCTGGCAAAGTTTCGCCACCACCGTTAACGGTACCGCGGCTGGCGATGGCTTCACTACCGATCAAACCCGACCTGGATTGGACCGCGGCAATTCGATTTTTGATATTCGTCATCGCCTTAGCTTCAATTACGTTTGGGAAATTCCCTCTTTTGCGAGCAACGGGAATTTTGTTGGGGCCCTGCTACGCGGCTGGCAACTGAATGGCATCTGGTCTTTCCAGACCGGTGCGCACTGGTCGCCCTACAACGCCGATCCATCTAATCTCCAGCCACGGAAGGGGTCTCCCTTCGCCGCTTGCGACGCGCTCACCTTTGACGCCGCAAATTGCGTGAATATGGGTGGCGACTATAACCTCGATGGCGAGCCCAACGACCGGCCTAATGCCATCGCCAACAATTTCCACCCCACACACTCTCAGTGGTCGGATGGCTTCAACCTGCCGGCCAATTTTTTCACCGCTCCGTGTTTGGGTTGTGTCGGCAATCTGGGCAGAAATACGTTTGTGGGCCCGGGCTACTGGAACGCGGATGTTTCCATTTTCAGGAATTTCAGCTTGGCCGACAGAGTGCATTTGCAGTTCCGCGCCGAAGCTTTCAACTTTTTGAACCACACTAATTTTCTCCTCGGCGACAACACCAGCTTGCATGATCCATCTTTTGGCGCTGCGAACAGTACCGCTCCACCACGAAACTTGCAATTCGGATTGAAACTGAGTTTTTAAAACACCCGCGAAACCAATCTTATGTTGTGTCTGAAGGGCGCCATTGGTGTTCGGTATTTCGGCGTTCGCAATCTCCCTAAATCTATGGCTGGTCAGGCCCGTCCGATCATCGGTCGGATTGATGGCTGTCCGAGCGGGTATCCCCTTCTATCACCATTGGCGCGGGCGCAGCGTACCCTCCGCCCCTTAGGCCGAAGCTACACCGTCACGTTCGGACGATCGTACCCGATAGTGAACGAATTACTTGAAACTGGGATCTCCTCGTCTGTGGGTGAAATATTGTCGTAGGACCCACAATGCCGAATCAGGTCACTTGGTGGACGGCCGACCGTCTGAGTTGGCAGCGCACACCGGACAAGTGGCAATCGCATCGAAACCAGCCCGTAGCTGTCTTGAAGGACCGACTCTGGGTTATTGCCCCGGCAGCTTCTCTTCGAGGTCGCTTGCCAGCTTGCTGACGTCGGTTGCGTCACTGAATCCCTTCAAATCTTGCTTTGCTGCTTCAACGTCAATACCCAAGCGTTGACAAATCTTGTGCTGCATCTGGAGCACGGCTGTCAACTCTTGTTCCGCAAGCATCCCGACTTGAAGGTCGAGATGAGAACGCCGTTCTGCTTGACGCGCCATGCGGTTTTGGCTGATAAGAACAAAGATTGTTAACAGGACGCTTTCGGAAGAGATAATTAGAGCCAGGATTCCGAAGGGGAATGGGTCGAAAGGCTTTACGCCAGGGATTACCTTGAGGTTGATCGCACTCCAGGACAGGACCAGCAGGACTTGTAAGAGCAAGAAAGCGACACTGCCAATGAATTTTACGATGGCGTCGCTCGTTCGTTCGGTAAGAGTGCGGCGATCGAGGGCCTCGTGCTCAAGTTTAGCGATGGCCTCGATATTGAACTGCGTTGGATGCGCGGACTCATCGCGCGATTGACTTCTGATTGTCATGGGTGAACCTCGGAGACTATGAAAGGGAATTATGAGTTTAGCGGAATTGGCGCAGCTTCGTTGACTGGTGTTGTTCAGAACCGCGTTTGGTGCCACGTTGTGAGGAATGGCTCTCAGCGTGGCAGACCGAGCTCGGGCCGACCGCACATAGCGCTAACGACGTTCGCCCGGGACCGCCTGGAGGCGGCATCGAAATAAATTACCGCCAACAAAGTCACCTTGGTTTGAGTAGCTCTCGCTGAACAATGCCTAGATGTATTGTTCCGCCAACATTTCGGCGGCGCTTTCGTCCAGTTGCTCAGCGCGACGGACTTCCTCGAACCGGGCTAACAAGTCATCGGGCCGGAGGCGGCGTTTTTCCGCCCCCTTGAAATCGTACAGTATCTGTCCGCGATGCATCATGATGAGGCGATCCCCGAGACTAGCGGCTTGGTGCATGGAATGCGTGACCATCAGTGTGGTAAGTTTGTCGCGCGCGATAGCTTGTTCGCTCAGTGCGATGACTAGGTCGGCGCTTTTAGGATCGAGCGCGGCGGTGTGTTCGTCCAGTAAGAGCAGCTCCGGCCGCAACCACGTAGCCATGAGTAATGTAAGCGCTTGGCGCTGGCCTCCGGACAAGCTGCCAATGGCATTTTCGAGCCGATCTTCGAGGCCCATGTTCAAGCGGCCGACCTCATCACGCATTCGTGCGACAAGTGACGATCTCAAACCCCATCCGAGGCCGCGAGGCATTCCGCGCCGCGCCGCGAGGCTCAGATTCTCACGAATCGTAAGGCTGGGCGACGTGCCGCTAAACGGATTCTGAAAAACGCGTCCGATCCACTTGGCGCGTGCGTGTTCGGGTAGGCGCGTCAGGTCGCGTTCGCCAAGGCGAATCTTGCCGTCATCGATAAAGAAGGTGCCAGCCACCGCGTTGAGCAGAGTCGATTTGCCGGAGCCGTTGGTGCCGATAATAATGACCCAGGAACCGGGATCCAGGACAAGATTTACGCCACGTAAAGAGTGCACTTCATTCGGAGTTCCGGCATTAAACGTTTTTGAGACGCCTTGCACCTCAAGCATGGGCGCTCCGTAGACGCGTTTTTCTTATCAAATGCGGCAGAATCAGGGCGAAGAATACGAACACCGCAGTGATTAATTTCAAATCGTTCGGACTTAATCCCCAACGCAATGCCAGTGCCACCAGCAAGCGGAAGAGCACCGAGCCCATAACGGCGCCAATAATCGTCAAGCCCACCTGGCTGGTACCTATAAGTGCCTCTCCGATAATTACGCTCGCCAGTCCCCAGACCACCATTCCGATTCCCATCCCTACGTCCGCAAATCCCTGGTATTGCGCCAGCAGGGCACCCGAGAGTGCCACCAACCCGTTGGAGATGGCGATTCCGAAGACGATCATGTTGGCATCGTTGACGCCCGACGCGCGAATCATCTGCACGTTGTCACCGGTGGCTCGCATGGCCATGCCGAGGTTGGTTCGCAAAAACAGGTAAAGCAAAATGCCGGTCACCACCACCGCCAGGGCAATAGCGCAGAGAACCGCTGCGTCGCGAACGCTGACTTCCCAGCCAAGCAGGCTGAACGAATTTGCTCCTCGCATGACTCGCAGACCGAACCGTTCCGACTGTGTGGCAAGAGTGTTTGCCGTGAGTAGTGGCACATTACTCTTGCCCATGATGTGCAGGTTGACGGAGTAAAGCGCGGTCATCACCAAAATCCCTGAGAGCAACGGGTTGATCTTGAATCGCGTATGCAGAGTACCGGTGCAGGCGCCCGCAATCATGCCCGCGAGAAATCCTGAAATCGAAGCGAGCGGCGGACTGACACCGTGAACCAGCATGGTGGCTGCAACCGATGCGCCGAGCGTCACGGAGCCGTCGGCGGTGATATCAGGAAAAGCAAAAATTCGAAAGCTAATGAATACTCCCAGCGCGAGCAGAGAGAGGATGCAGCCTATCGACAGCGTTCCAATCAGTAGATTCATGGCGCTTCCACTCTCATTGAATCTCCGCCAGCTTTCCGATCCAGCAGTTGCCCCGCACAAACTCGCTCTGCTGGAGTCCAGCGGCTTCGCGATTGTCGCTAAGCAGATGGAGCACGCCCTGTAGCGTCCCAGCCTCGAACAGGGAAGCTACCGTTGTTTTTAAATCGCTCTCTCCTTTTTGCAAGGGGCGGTAGGAGAATGCGGCGGCGTGAAAATGTCCCGCCGGCCACTCTTCTTGGCCGAATGGTCGCAACATCGCAGCGAGCGGTTTACATTCCCGGGCGGTTGCTACTCCGGCGATGAGCGCAAGCGAGCGTGAGTAGAGTCGTTCTGTCGAAAACGACAGCCACTTTCGCACTTCGGGATATTGAAACGGAGCGCGATGGTCTTCGTTTGACGCCGCGGGCGAACGGCGTAGCGCGGCTCCTACCAGTCCGGCAGACTCCGCAAGTATCGCTATTCCGATCGCTGCGCCGCCGGAACACTCCAACGCCGTTCGCACAACTTCCGCCAGTGGAACTGGGCTCGCTGTGTCGGCAGCTTCGAATCGCAACATCTGGGTAAACTCGCCATCGCAGCGCAATCCGTACAGGACCTTCAATTCAGGAACCAGATTGCCGCGCGAGATCATGAAATCCGGAACGTTTGTCCCGTCCGTCGGCAAATAGGCTGCCGAACCGGCCAAAGCGATAAATTCGCCGAAGCGGGTTTTCGCGTCCTCGAAGCCGTTCGCGAAGGCTCCCAAGCCTATGCCAAATGCCGACGCGGGAAACTTTTCGGTGTTGCAGTTCTCAGCGGTGAACCGGCAACCTTGCAGTAGATCGGGATTGCCGATGCGTTGGCACAGCAACGGAGGCCGAGCCGTATACTCCTGCAATTCGAAGCAAGCGGCTCCGGAGGAGAATCGCCGCAATTCGGTGCGGTGCACCGGTGGCGCAGCAGCCTTTCTTTGCGCAAAAAGAATGGGAGAAAGTTTGCAGGCCTCGACGACCATCTTGACGTGCTCGGAGGGATTGGTAACGACGAAGCTGCCGCCGATGCCCTTCAACTGTCGCGAGAATCGCACCAGCAGTCCGATACCGGCCGAGCTGAGATAGTTCAGTTCTGAGAGATTCAACCAGATGACATGAGCGCCGCCGCGGATGATCTCCTCAAGGTTGCGCCGCAGATGCTCGCTCCAGTAGTTGTCAAGCCGGCCCTTGACTTTTACTTCGAGCGCATCCGCAAGTTGTTGTGTAGTGATTTCCATATTGTCGCGCTAAGGAATCACGTGCCGTGAAAGTTCCGCAGGAATCACAATATTGAGTCGAGCCGTGTCACCCCGGCTGACGGCTACTCGGACACGACAGAATTGGCCGACAGCAGCGCGATCAGACCGATACCTAGAGCCAATCTCTTAGTCGCTGCCCAGATATTCATTTCGTAGATCAAAACCCACAATCTGCGCGGAGGGTACCATTTGGTGGGCGCCAGTATAATGCTGATTCCTTGCGGCGCGAAATATTGTGCGATTTATTCGGCTTTAGAGCGTCGGACCTGGCAAGTCGACTTTATCTTAGATATTACGGGCGGATGTTTGCCGAGTATTCCTTGGGAATGGAGAGATTCAATTTGTCGGCGTTGCTCTTGCTGATGAAAGTCTGCTCCACCGCCACCTCTTCGATAGGCAGGTCCTTCGGATTCGCTCCTTGCAGAACTTTCGCCGCCAGCTTTCCCGCTGCCAGGCCCGAATCGTGCGGACTGAAGCCAGAACAGGCCAGTCCGCCTTTCGAGAGCAGAGCGCAAATATCGGAGATGAGCGGCAGCTTTGCGTCTTGTGCGCCTTTTACCGCACCTGAGTAGCCTTCAATCGCGATATTGTCTGCCGGCGCCCAGATGACCTGGACGCTTCGGCCCGCGAGGATTTGCACTGCCTGCAGTACCTCATTCGAACTGCTGACGGTAACTTCTTCCAGCTTAACGCCGCGATCGCGATACACCTCGCGCGCAATCGACATCTCCTTCTGCGAATTTGCTTCGGACGGATTGTAGAAAGTCCCCACCGTCTGTAATCCCGGAATCAGCTTCTGCATCATTCCCAGGTTTCGAGCTACAGCGGGAAAGCTGCCCACACCAGTAACGAACGGCAGGTGCTCCGTTCGACTTGGACCTACTCCCGCCGCAAGCGGATCGCTAACACAAGTGAACACCACCGGTTTGTGCTTCACTCGATTGCACGCTCCGGTCAGACAGGGCGTCGATACTGTCATGATGAGGTCGACATCAGCGTTATCGTAATTCTGCAGGATCGCCGGAACATTGATCATCTCGCCCTGCGCGTCTCCACGTATCAGCTCCAGATTCTTCCCCTCTGCGATTCCGCGCTTTTGCAATCCGTCGAGCAGTCCCTGCACGCATAAATCAGTGGCAGGACTTGGGGCTAAATATACAAGAGCTACTTTAAACTTTTGAGCGACGCCGACGCTTGTCGTTCCCATGTTCTGAGAAACTCTCGGAGCCGTGTTTCGATGGCCAAGATCAGTTAGCAAAAGGATCGCCGACAAGAACCCGATCAAACCAAATCCTAATCCCAATTTCTTCCCAGTGGCCCACATTGTCGATTTATCAAATGAGCGCATGACATTGGCGGCTAGCTCTGATGATGATGAAG
>JBBSFG010000138.1:0-9229 GCA_038238965.1 Candidatus Acidiferrales bacterium
GTTGCCGATTTTTATGGTGGCGCCTTTGTCTTCGACAGAGAGGACCAGGCCGGTAGCGTAAGTTCCCTTTTCGATGGGGCGGCGCCAGTCGTCGTCTTCATAGGCGGCGAGGGTGCCGAGATTGTCGCGAACGATATTGGGGAGATTGCCGCGCCAGCCGTGACGGCGATCGTAACTGTGCAGGCCGTCGCGAATGGATTGATTGGCCGCGCGTTGCATGGCGATATTGAGGGTGGTGTACACGCGCAGACCACGTTCGTGGACGGCTTCGGTGCCGTAGGTGGATTCGAGATATTTGCGGATGTCTTCGAAGAAATAGGGCGCGAGATCGTTGCGTGGATACTGAATGTGGAGAGTCAACGGAGTTTTGCGGGCGTCGGCTTCTTCGGCGGGAGTGATTTTTCCCTCTTCGTCCATGCGGTGAAGGACGAGATTGCGGCGCTGAAGGGCGAGGGCGGGATTGTTGAGCGGAGAAAATTTAGGGCCGTTGACCATGCCGGCGAGGAGCGCGGCTTCCTGAAGTTTCAAGTCGGTGACAGGCTTGCCGAAATAAAACTGGGAGGCGGCGGCGAAACCATAATTGCCGTGGGCGAGATATACCTGGTTGGAGTACATGGTGAAAATCTGGGGCTTGGTGTAGCGACGCTCGATTTGCAACGCGAGAAGCATTTCCTGCATTTTGCGGCGGAAGGTGCGATCGCTACGATCTAGAAAAAGATTGCCGGCGAGTTGCATGGTGATGGTGCTGGCTCCGCCGGTGATGCGATGTTTGAGGACGTTGCGCGCGGCGGCTCCGGCGATGCGCGGGAAATCGATGCCCCAGTGATCTTCGAAATGCTGGTCTTCGATGGCGGTGACAGCGTTGAAGAGGACTTTGGGGACTTGCTCGTAGGTCATGAGGATGCGGCGCTGGAGGGCGAAACTGCCAACCATCTGGCCGTCGTCGGCGTAGATTTCGGTGACGACGGTGGGGCGATAGGTTTCGAGGGCGCGGATTTCCGGGAGGTCACTGGTGTAAACGAAGAGGAGTCCGCAGGCGGCGCCGAGGGCGATGGAGCAGAGGAGGAGGAAGCCGAGGGCTACGCGGTCGATGAGCTTGAAGCCACGGAGGCGCAGAGTGAGAGGCGGAAGACTTAGCATGAATAGGAAAGTTTAGCGCAGATGGAAGATGTTGCGGGGAGGTGGAGGCGGGTGGAGTTTCCAGAGTTTGGTGACAGCGAGAGCAAGCCCAGCTCATTTGCGACAAAGCAATATGGGCTGCGAATCTCCGACCAACATTTCGGCGGTGGCAAAGCCGGCTTCGTGAGCGACATTGAACAGAAACGATTCTTCATAGGCCACCGCTGCTTCGGGAGCCGCCATGGATTCGACATGGCTATTGCCGATCTTAAAGCCAAACGTAAAGCGATTACCGAGAGCCAGGGGCGGATGCTCCATGGAGAAACAGTACATGGCCATGGAACCTGCCGGCTTCAGAACGCGAAAGCTTTCTTTACAGTAATTCACCAACTCCGGTTCCAGTAAATGTGTGAACAACGAGGCCGAGAAAACGAAATCGATGGATTCATCGGCAATTGGCAAAGCGTAGGCCAGATTGTTTTTTCCGGTCACGTTATAGACCTTGCTGAGATCGCTGGATCGAAGAAACTGGAAGCGGCGGGTATCAAAGTTGCGTCGGCACCAATTCAACATCTCCTCGTCAATATCAATGCCTATGTAGCGGCCGGTGAAGGCTTCCTGTTTGAAGCGGTAGTCCCGGAGATGATGGGCAAACCGGCCGCAACCACAACCGATATCCAGGATGTGGGAGTCCAGGCGGCAAAGTCCGGAGAGGAAGGCGTGGAGCCAAAAATCCCTTGCCTGGTTGAGATAATAAACATGATTGGCAAAGATACGATTGGCGACGCCGACTCTGATTCGCAGGTGATTGGGGGGAATGTTGGAGAATTCGCTAAAAATATGGCGCGGCAGGAAATCAACGATATCAAGTAGATATTTAATGACGGGGTTATAGGTGAGACTGGCAGCTGACGGCACGATTTTCCGCAGGGCTTTATCGAAATTCATTTTTTGTGCAGTCCCGGTAAAACTGTATCAGAACAATACTTACTACTTTGTTAACGTGTTTTTAGGTTTATGCGGTTTCGGGTTTTGGGGTGGCGGTCCAGGGGTGCGGACGGCGGGCTGCGAGGAAGGCGAGGACGGTCATGGTGACGGCGAGGACGGACATGGCGAAGTCTTCCAGGACTTTTTTGAGGTTGACGGGCTCGGGGGTGGCGAAGCAGCCGCAGTTGATGTCCATGTGGAGGAGATAGGCGCGCAAGATTACGAAGAAAAACGCGAGCATGATGACGGTGAGGAGAGTGGCCCAGATGCGCAGTTGCCAGCCGATCAGCACGAGAAGTCCCAGGGCAATTTCGGCGAAGGGTAGAGTGTGGGCGACGAACTGTACGGCCGAGTCAGGAAGTAGTTTGAAGGCCTGCACCTGAAGAGCGAAGTTGGCCAGATTGGTGGAGATGGAGAACTTCAAGAAGAAAAACGGCCAGAGCGTGTGGTTGGGGAAAAACAGCTTGGAGTAGCCGGCGTAGATGAATATGGGACCGAGGACGAGGCGGCCGATCCAGATGATGAAGCGGCGGAGGTTGAGTGGGCTGGATTGCAGCATGGTTTTTTTCTGATTAATCGTAGCAGAGTTTTGGCGGCGATTTTTTACTGCGAGGAAGAAAGAGCACTTGGCTCAGGCGATAGATTCGCTCGAAAATGCAATTATTTTTGGGCGAGGAGCTGGTCCAAGAATTGGTGGAAGACGGCGTAGCTTTGGACGCCGACGACGGGGTAGGTCTGGCCTTTGTAGTGAATGATGGTGGTGGGGGTCTGGTTGACATTGTAGAGGCGGCCGAGGGCCAGATCTTTTTCTATGAGCGGATCGAGGGTGCCGCCTTTTACGAGGGCGCGGACTTTGTTCATTTCGGCGGGAGATAAAACGGCTGCGACGGTGCCGTCAACGTCCCCGGTGTTCTCCCATTTTTCCTGATTTTCGAAGAGGGCTTGCTCGGCCTGTTCACCTTTGCCAAGATGTGCGGCGGCGCGCGCGTACTGAGCGGCGACTCTGGAATGGGCGTGCATGGGTAGGGGGAAATCGCGGTGGATCAGGTAGACCTTGCCGCTGCTGACGTAATTGTCCATGAGCTGACGGTTGGTGGAGGTATATAAGGATTTACACATTGGGCACTGGAAATCGCTGAAGACTTCGAGGACCAGAGGAGCGGATTTGGAGCCAAAGGCTTTGTGAAGGTCGACATCGCTGACGACGCCGGGAGTTTGCGGCGGGGTAGCCATGGCCATGAGGACGACGCCAATGGCGAGCGCACCCAAGACACTGAGAAAAGCCAGGGTGGCCTTCTTGAGCCGTGATCGCTTGCGAGTCAATTCATCCTCCGGTGGTGAGAAGCCGTTCTTTTATTCTACCGTGAATGGTGTTGTTTGGTCACGGGCGGAACGCGTCGAATTAGGAGCACGTTTCCTATCACTCTATAGAACACCGAGTGAGGTAATTGGATGCGTGGGCGGTGAGTAGCGTTCGAGCGGGCGCCCGCATGTATAACGCCGGGCGATTGTTACTTGTGGCTTCAAACAGCAGATACGTTACCCCCCAAAAACGGGGATTCGGAATGACTCGTTGTTGCGGCGTTGGTGGGTTGGAGGCTGTACTAAGAATGATTATCTCTTGTAAGTCAATGATAATAGGAGTTATATTCTACAAAATCAAGACTTGACAATGAGGCACTCACTATTTATAATGTGCTTCGAGCTGATTGACCGGCGATGGCAACGGTGACGAGGCGCACCAGGCCTGGAGCGCCGCACCGAACGGATCTGAGGCTTAAGGGCTTACATGGAGGGCCAGACAGATGAGTAAGATTATTGGAATTGACCTGGGCACGACGAACTCGGTCGTAGCTGTTATGCAGGGTGGTGAGCCGGTGGTGATACCGAACCAGGAGGGAGCGCGGACGACTCCTTCGGTGGTGGCGATAACCAAGGGCGGCGAGCGGCTGGTGGGACAAGTGGCGAAACGGCAGGCGGTGACGAATCCCGAAAATACGGTGTATTCGATCAAGCGATTTATGGGCCGGCGGTTTGATGAAGTGGGCGAAGAGACCAAGCGCATCCCTTACAAGGTAGTGAAGGGCGAGCACGACGACGCGCGCGTGGAGATTCTGGACAAGATGTACAGCCCTCCGCAGATTTCCGCGATGATCCTGGGAAAGCTGAAGTCGGCCGCGGAAGATTTTCTCGGCGAAAAGGTAACGAAGGCGGTCATCACCGTTCCCGCATATTTTAACGACGCGCAGCGGCAGGCCACCAAGCAGGCCGGGGAGATTGCCGGGCTGGACGTGGTGCGCATCATCAACGAACCGACGGCAGCGGCGCTGGCGTACGGCTTGGATAAGAAGACGGACGAAACCATCGCGGTATACGACCTGGGCGGCGGCACGTTTGATATTTCGGTGCTGGAAGTGGGCGCGGGCGTGGTGGAAGTAAAGTCCACCAACGGCGATACCCACCTGGGCGGCGACGACGTGGATCAGAAAATCGTGGACTGGTTGATTGACGAGTTCAAGAAAGAAAACAACATCGACCTGAGCAAGGACCGCATGGCGCTGCAAAGACTGAAGGATGCGGCGGAAAAGGCCAAGATCGAGCTGTCGCAGATGATGGAGACGGAGATTAACCTGCCGTTCATCACCGCGGGCGCGAGCGGGCCGATTCACATGCAACTGAAGCTGACGCGGACGCGGCTGGAGCAGTTGATGAACGATCTGCTCGAGCGGTCCATGAAGCCGGTGAAGCAGGCGCTGGAAGACGCGAAGATGTCGCCGAACGACATACAGGAAGTGGTGCTGGTCGGGGGGTCGACGCGCATTCCGAAGGTGCAGCAACTGGTGAGGACATTCTTCGGCGGAAAAGAACCGCACAAGGGCGTGAACCCGGATGAAGTAGTGGCGGTCGGCGCGGCGATTCAAGGCGCGGTACTGGCCGGTGACGTAAAGGATATTTTGTTGCTGGACGTGACTCCGTTGTCGTTGGGAGTGGAAACACTGGGCGGAGTCATGACAGTACAAATTCCGCGCAACACCACGATTCCGACGCGCAAGGTGGAGACGTACTCGACGGCTGCGGACAACCAGCCGGGCGTGGAAATTCACGTGATGCAGGGCGAACGCAAGTTCGCGACCGACAACCGCTCGCTGGGCAAATTCAAGCTGGACGGAATTCCGCCGGCGCCTCGCGGGACACCTCAGATTGAGGTGACGTTTGACATCGACGCGAACGGCATCCTGAACGTGAGCGCCAAGGACAAGGCCACGAACAAGGAACAGAAGATCACCATCACGGCATCGAGCGGCTTGACCAAGGAAGAAGCCGAGAAGATGCGCGTGGAGGCGGAATCGCATGCCGAAGACGATCGCCGGAGGATGGAAGAGGTCGAGGCGCGCAATCGCCTGGACGGGATTCTGTACCAGTCGGAGAAGATGATCCGCGAGAACCGCGAGAAGATCGCGGAGGCGGACGTGAAGTCGGCGGAAGAAGCCATCGAAGACGCGAAGAAAGCGATCGGCGAAGGCGGCGTGGCGAGACTGCGGTCCGCAACGGAAAACCTGGAACGCTCGCTGCACAAGGTGGCTGAAGAGTTGTACAAGACGACTCAGGCGGCTGGTGGCGGAGCGGAGCAGGCCGGGGCGGCCGGTGCAGGGGCTGGTGCGGCGGGCGCGGGTCCGGCCGGCGGAGCGCCGAGCGGCAAGGCGGGTGATGTGATCGACGCGGAGTATGTGGACGTGGACGAGAACAAGCGTCCTAACTAACTGGTGAGGGAAAGCGTGGGGCTGAGAGGTCTCGCGCTTCCCTATTTTTTTTGCTGTGGCGGTGATTGTTGCGAGTTTCTTGGATCCCGGGGTGGAGGCTTCGCGATAGATCGAAGAGAGATTCCTCCACTGCGCAGCGCGGTTCGTTCGCCCTTCGGCAGGCTCAGGGTAAACAGGAGCGAACGAGGAAGAAAAGGCCGCGCCGCTCCGGTCGGAATGACACGCCTGGGTGGGCGGGCCGTTGATTGCAAAGTTTGTGTTAGCTGGCGGCTTGTTCCAAAGCCAGATGAGAGAAAGTAAGAGTTAAGCATGGCGACGACGGCAAAAGCGGATTACTACGAACTGCTGGGGGTGGCGAAGAAGGCCAACTCCAAGGAGATTCGAACTGCGTTTCGGAAGCTGGCGCGTAAATACCATCCTGACTTGAATCCTGGCGACAAATCCTCGGAAGAAAAATTCAAGCAGCTGCAGGAAGCGTACGACGTGCTTTCGGACGCGAAGAAGCGGCAGATGTACGACCAGCACGGGTTTTACAGCGACAACATCCCGCAGGGCGGCGGGCCGGCGTCGTATTCGTCCGATCCGGACGACGCGCGAGTGAATTTTGATTTTGGCGGATTCGATTTTGGCGGAGGCGGCGGGTCGGGCGCCGGCCCGGCGGGGAGCGGCGGAAGCTTCCGCGATTTGTTCAGCCAGTTTTTTAAAGGCGGCCGCGGCGGGATGGAGCCGGAACAGGAACCGGGCGGCGACCTGGAATACCAGGTGGAGATTGATTTCTGGGATTCAGTGCGCGGCGCGGTGAAGAAACTTTCCATCACGCGCATGGATACGTGCGAAACGTGCCACGGAACGGGCGCAGTGGGCTCGCCGCAGACGTGCACGGCGTGCGGCGGGACGGGAACGATTCAGCAGGCCGCGGGAAAAATGAAGTTCAACGTGCCGTGCACGCGCTGCGGCGGCACCGGGAAATTGCGGACGATGTGCAGGACGTGCAACGGCGAAGGCCGGGTACGGCGGACGGAAACGGTGGATGTGAGAATTCCGGCGGGCGTAGCGAGCGGCGCGCGGCTGCGCGTGCCGGGCAAAGGCAACGCGGGAACGATGGGAGCGCCGGCGGGAGATTTGTATTTGCGCATCCTGGTCGCGCCGCATGAATTTTTTGAGCGGCGCGGGAACGATCTATACGTGAAGATTCCGGTGACGGTGGCGGAAGCGACGCTGGGAGCGAAGATTGAAGTGCCGACGATTGATGGCAGGTCGCTGGTGAGAATTCCTCCAGGGACGAACAGCGGGAAGACGCTGCGGTTGAAGGAAAAGGGCGTGCCGGGAGCGCGAAACGGGGCGCGCGGCGACGAGTACGCGGAGATTCAAGTGGTGGTGCCGCAACCGACGGACGAGCGAGTGCGCAACTTGATGAAAGAGCTGGAGACGCTGGCGCCGGACGATCCGCGACAGGACATTTTCAGCAAAGCAGGTGTGTGAAGCGATGCCGCCAAAAGTGAAAAAGCGGGCGAAAGCCGGTTACATGATCAGCGCGGTAGCGGAGCTTTATAAGTTGCATCCGCAGACGCTGCGCTTGTATGAACGGGTGGGATTGCTGAAACCGTCGCGCTCGCAGGGGAATACGCGGCTGTACACGGATGCGGATCTGGAGCGGCTGGACGTGATTTTGACACTGGCGCGGGATATGGGCGTGAACCTGGCGGGGATTGAAATTATTTTGAACATGCGCGAGAAGATGATTGAGATGGAACGGCAGATGGGCGAGTTTGCGCATGTGGTGCAGCAGGAACTGGCGCGAGTCTCGTCGCGCGGGCCGGAGCAAGGATCGTCGCGGCATGCGATTGTGCGGGCGGTACCGCGGACTGTGCGGGGATAGTTCTACTGAGGCGGAGAACACTCCGGCACTTCATCCGACACTTCAATTGACTGGAAACTAGAAAATATGGAAGAGGCGCTTCCAGCGCACCGTGCTGGGGTGTAGGAGGGCGTTAGTGTAGGCGAGGGCGCGTTCGCGGATTTGGCCCGGTTCCCAAGCTTCGGAGTTGGCGTCCAAGGACATGTAAATCATGATGGGCGTGCCGATAATGTCTTCACGCGGGACGCAGCCCCAGAAGCGGCTATCGTAGGAATTGCCGCGATTATCCCCCATAGTGAAATAGCAGTGATCGGGAACGCGATAAGGAAGTTTCAAGTCGGATTTTCCCCCGGGAGCCTGGCCAGACGGCGCGGGCCGGGTGGGTCCAGTGGTGTAATTTTCATCGAGCAGCTTCCCGTTAATCCACACCTGTCCATCGCGGAAATCCACGAGGTCACCAGGCAAGCCGATGACACGTTTCACCAGATCCGTTTGGCCAAGCGCGTAAGGCGGCGTAAAAATAATCATCTGCTGCCGCTTGGGATTCCGCCAGAGAGGCACATGCCAATTTGTGAACGGCACACCGGCATCGTACCCAACGCGGCTCATGATGAGGTGATCGCCGACCAGCAGGGTTTTTTCCATGGAGCCGGAGGGAATGACGCGAGCCTGGCCAATTGTTCCGTTGATCAGCAGAAAAACCAGACCTACCCAGAACCAGGCGAGTATCTCGCGGCGGACATTGGCGCCCACGGAAGATTTCGATTCCCGGCGTTGTTTTTTTTCTTTGGTTTTCATGTTTAGCGGCTAGATGGATGATTCTAACATGGCAACTTGCCGCGAGCGGCGGGCGCTCGTATGCTGGTGCGGAGCGGCGATAAGAATATGGCGATGCGAAAATGGCGATAGAAAATTGTCCGTTGTGCAGGGGGACAGGGTGGCGGGTAGAGGCGCGGGTGGATGGCACTCCGGGCAAAGTGGCCAGCGCGTGCGATTGCGGGATGGAGGAGCGGGCCGCGCACGTGATGGAGCGCGCGAAGATACCGAAGCGGTATGAGCATTGCGATTTTGAAAGTTATGTGGCGGATTTGACGGATGGGAAGACGTGGATGCCTGCTCATGCGGCGTCGATGAAGCAGGCCAAGATGTTGACGCAGGGATTTGTGCGGGATTATCCGGGGGCGGCGGAGAAGGGATTGCTGCTGATGGGTCCTTCGGGTGTGGGCAAGACGCATCTGGCTGTGGCGGCGTTGAAAGAATTGATTCGGCGCGGGCATGGCGGGTTGTTTTGCGATTATCGCGAATTGCTGAAGGAGATTCAGGCGAGTTATAACCCGGCGAGCGAGTCGACGGAGATGAGCATTCTGGAGCCGGTGCGGAACGTGGAGATACTGGTGCTGGACGATCTGGGGGCGACGAAGCCGTCGGATTGGGTGCGGGACATTGTGGGGATTGTGTTGAATGCGCGGTACAACGAGAACCGGACGACCGTGATTACTACGAA
>JBBSFG010000139.1:0-9216 GCA_038238965.1 Candidatus Acidiferrales bacterium
CCGGTCATCGTCGCCAGCGGACGGCGCATGCGTCCCAGTGCGGGCATCGCCGAGTTGATGGAGCACGACCTCGTGGAAAGAGGCGTACCCCGAGAAGACATCATTCGTTTTCCACAGGATGCCGACAACACCCGCGAGGAAGCCATGGCTCTTGCTCCTCTCGTCACTGCACACCACTGGCGGAAAGTGATTGTGGTCACCTCCAATTACCATACCCGTCGCGCACGATATATTTTCAACCATGTCTTCCCGGAGTCCGTCGACGTCCGGGTAGCTAGTGCGCGCGACGGAGACTTCGACGCCGAACACTGGTGGGAAAATCGCAAGTCGCTAAAGATCTTTACGCGCGAGCTGGCAGGCATGGTTGTGGCCATCTGGGAATTGCGGGGTTTTTCGCGCTATAGAGCACAAGAACTCGCGGTTCACTCTGCGGAAGGCCCAATTAGGGGTGTACGCCCCCGGCGAAACAGGAACAAACTCGGCCTTCCTTTGTTGTTTACTCCGCTTAAGTCGTATACTATCTTCACTCTCTAAGTCGCGGCTCCTGCCCGGTCCTGCGAAAAGCGGCTTTGCACCCTAAATTTTGACGGCCGAGGTGTTTCATGTGGAAGAAGGAAGACGCAAAGCCGCAAGGCATCCCAGAAAGACCCAGTACTCCTCAGAATCTTCCGGCGTTTGGCAGTGCTCCTTCCAATCCGCCTCCGGTGTCCCAGGCTCCTGCGCCCGCGCCGTCGCGCACGGCGGCCTGCATCAGCCAGGGCATTCGCATCAAAGGCGAAGTAACCGGCAGCGAAGATCTCTTTGTTGACGGCTTGGTCGACGGCAAACTCAATCTCACTAACGGCAGCCTTACCATTGGTCCCAACGGCACCGTCAAAGCCGATGTTGTCGCGCGAGAAGTCATCGTGCGTGGCCGCATCGATGGAAAAGTAACCGGCCGCGACAGAGTTCAGCTGTGGGGCACCTCCCAGGTTGTGGGTGAAGTTCAGACCGACCGATTGTCAATAGAGGATGGCGCCATGCTTCGCGGCAAGGTAGAAGCCGGGAAGCTAGTTCCCAAGGTTGCGGAGGCCAGAAACGTCGCCGTCGCAGGCGGTGGCAAAACATCCGAGGCGCTGCCGGCCAGTTCGGAATCGGCTGCGGATTAATGCATGAGTCTGTTGAATAAACTCGGAATCGGCGGAGGCGGCATGGGTTCCCGCGACGCGGGTCATACTGCGTCCGGCTCCAACCCCCGGGCCGCTGTGGCGACTGTCGCCAGCGTTGGGTCTCCCCGGGCCCCCGAACAACACGTCGCTACGCGCGTATCCAATGGCTTGAAAGAGTTTCTGTGGAACCTCGATGGACTTGGGCGCGGAACTCTGCTGGACCTTGGTCCCGCATGGCAAACCACCCTTAACTTCTTCATCGAGCGCGGATTTCGTGTCTCTTCCGAGGATATTCTTCGCGGATGGAAGGGCTTTTTAGACGAAGACGAAGCCCGCCTGCGGGAAGATCCCAACAGTCGTGAAACCGCGGATATGACCCCGGACGGCCGCGCGAAACGTTTCCTTGAGACCAATCTGAAATACCCGGCCGCTTCCTTTGACGCCGTTCTGCTTTGGGATGTGTTCGATTATCTTGATCCGGTCATGACCAAGCAGACCATTGCATGCCTTACGGAATTGCTCCGGCCCGCCGGAATCGTGTTTGCCATGTTTCACAGCAAGAAACCGGAAGGCTTCCAGCGCTACCGCGTTGCCGACTCCAATACGCTCCAGGTCGTTCCTGCCGGCATGGTCACTTCCCCGCAGAAGCCGTATCAGAATCGGGAGATACAAGACCTCTTCAGGGGCTATCGCACCACGAAATCGTTCGTGGGGCGTGACCAGCTCCGCGAAACTTTGTTCATCAAGTAACCGCTGCAAAACCCTTACTAAAGGCTGTGAATTTCACTATCTCTTCGCTTGCATTGCTCAATTCCGCGGAGTACAACGCGCTGGTGAGCTCAAGAAGCTCCGGAGGGGAACATGACTCCACCGGACTTGGAGCGAAACAGAGCTGATCACACCGCTTTTGCGGTGCGCGTCGCCCGCGATGGATTCGCTTGATTGCGGCTTCTCCGGGACGACACAGCAAAAAGCGAAAGGGGAGCCCAACGGCTCCCCTTTTCGCTTTTCTAAGCCTCGCTGAAAATTAGTGCTGCTGTGCGCGGTGCTTCGCGACTTCGTGGTGGTGATGCCGGATCTTTCGATGCCTGCGGTGATGCCGGTCATGGGAAGACGCGCGGTTCACGGTTTGCGGAGCCGGTGTAGCTGCTCCCGCATTCGGAATGCAAATGCTCAGAAGGGTAGCTGCCGCCAGTACAGATAATGCCAGAAATCGTTTCATTAAAATCCTCACTGGGTAAAGTCTGGGTGCTTCTATTCAACCATACTGGCCGGGGAAAGTCTCGCCACATTCATCCGTTCTGTGACGTGCAGAAAATCAGGCTCGCTCAATTCCGCCGTTGAGGCGGGCCATTCGGGCCATCACCGGCAATACCCTCGCCTACGATCCAAACTTCACGCTTTCCAGCCAGCGAATATCGTCGCGTTGATTGGCGATGATCTGTGCCTGCCACAACAGCGCCATGGACAGCAGGCTCAGCGTTACAATACATAGAGTCAATACCAATCCCAGGCTTGATTCATTCACCGGGATATGAAAGAGACGACGAAGGTAAGCCATAGTATTAGGCCTCCTAGTACGCTTACGCCTTTTGCAAAGCGCGGAGAGGGAACGCTTCCATCTAGACTGATCGCAATCCTTCGACCAACTCGCGCGCTTCGCGCCCGTACAGCTATCCTCGCGCAAACGCTCGATTTGTTGTTTTCTCTACTTGCTGGCACCAGGGCTTCGCAGCAAAGCTGTGCAAAACTTCAGCCGGAAACATCATTGCAGTTCCCGGTTTTACTACTTTTTTGAGCTAACCATTTCCAGGATCAGCTCCCATAGCTGCGGGTCATGCAGGGCGAATTGCCTCACCGGAGCGCCCTCCCTGTACGATTCAGGCGTGCTTTCATCGCGGCGGCCAGTCAGCAGAATACGGCGGTCGCACGACGCGAATAGCTCGGGGGCCTCTTGGGCAGTGGCTACTCCTACGATGGCGGGATGATAACGCAGCGCGCGATCGTACAACTTTGCGAGTATCTTGACGCAGCGCTTCAGACTGGCGCCACAGGCCAGCGACCACAGCACCCCGCGCTGGCGCAATTGATAATTTTTCTCGCGCGCCAGGGTAGCAAAACGCTGGATATCTTTTTCAGAGGCGCCGGCGAAAAAAAAGTATTCGTCAAAATCGCGCTGTCGCATCAGCTCGGCTTCCCGTTGTGGCAGGCCGGTGTTTTGCGCCAGTTCGCGCGGCGAAAGCGATTGCAGCGTAACCACCGCCACACCGGCTGTCTCCGAAAGATTTTCCAGCGCGTTTGCCGCTGCGGGAAGCGACTCGGCCACCGGGATACACGTAAATCGTCCCAGCCGGATGGACTTGTCTTCGCGCAGGTGGAAATACCCCTCCGGCAGAAAAATGCCGCTGCCGCCCTCGGCGATAAACGGGTGCGTATGCGCGTGTTTACGGCGCGCGGCGTCAAATTCCAGGCGCGAGCGGTTGGTGACCCACACCGCGGGAATTCCCGCGTGGTCCAGCGCGGCGGTAAATTCATCCAGGCCGGCGATACTTTTTCCTCGTGGGGGAATCAACGCATCCACAGCGCAGTACAAAACGCACGGCGTTTCGCGCAAACAGGGCTCCGTTCAGGACTGCAAGTCGGCACGACTACCACGCGGCAGAAATCGCCGCTGGCGTATTACCACCTGACGCCGTGTAGGTGATGTATGACAGCGCAGCTGAGATGGCCCAACACGAACCAGATGACTGCTGCGAGTACCTTGCTGGCGGTGGGCGTCATGCCCGTAACAGTAGTTCAGTTGACGGATTCTAACAAGCGGCGGCAGAAAAAAAGGCGAGCGGAAATCCGCTCGCCCGGTGCTGCGCGGCAAAATGCCGCGGTTATCAATTGTCTAGCTGCCGGAATTGGTCGCTGAGCCTGCCGATTGCGCTCCGCCCTTGGGAACGCTCAGGTATCCGGTGATTCGGTCTTTTGCAACCTTGTTGATCACCACTTCTTCGGCCTGGTGAGAACCGGTAGTGTAGAAAAGAATCGGCTCGTTCAGTGCGCGATTCTTCTTTTCGAAGCGCTTGTCCTCTACCGTCATGGCCACCGAGTATTGGTTGCGCTTCTCGTTAACGCCCTTCAATTCGACGGTCACGTTGCCAACCTTCTGCGGCTTGTTCTTGCCGTTGATGGTGAACTCCACGTAGTCGCGTTCTCCCTTGCGGCGGAGCTCGTCGATCTCGTTATGATTCCGGGCGATCAGCGTGCCGATTTCGCTGCGCGCCATCTTCAGATCCTCGCGCGTCGCGTCCAGATCGGTTTTTACGCCGACAACTTTGGTGTCCACCGTCTTCACATCATCAGACGTTGCTTTGGTGGCCAGCTCGCCTTTGACGGAAGTGTCGAGTGCGGTCAACTTTTGCGAAGTTTCATCGTTCAGTTGCGCGGACTCTTCCCGCGCCTTCTTCAACTGGCCTTGAGTGATCTTCAGCTTGTCGGTGACCACTTTCAGATCGCCTTGCAGATCGGCGTTGGTTTTCTCGTCTTGCGTAAGCCGCTCGCGAAGTGCCGACACATCCTGTTGCACGGACTGCTGCTCGGCCTTCAACTGGCTGGAGACAGATTGCTGCGTGCTATCCAGCTTCGAAGAGGCGTTCCACCCGAATGCCAGCCCTCCGAGAGCAATTAAACCCAGTACAATGATCGCCGGCAGGTGCCAGCCTGGTGCAGTTCTGGTTTCCACAATCGTTTCGTCGGTCATATTCGAGATTTCTCCTCGCCCAAACTTCGGGATTTTCAAGCAACCCGGCCGATCTCTCCCTTAAAATCTGCAGGAACCCATCCAACCCGTGCCAAAGTCTAAAGTCATGAAGCCAAGGCGCGTTATTGCCACGTCAGACGTGGTGGGGTAGTACTAGTCCTGGGAATCTTTACTCATTGTCTCACTCCTGACGGATTTTTTGCCTGAATGTTCGCCGCCATAGTCGTTCATCACACCAATCCCCTGAAAATCCGCGGTAAGTTGTTCCGGTGAGCGGAACACAATGCCGGTCATGCCCAGTTGGCGCGCGGCCTCGACATATGCTGGAATGTCATCAATATATAGAGTGGCATCGGCAGTAACTTTGCATGCGCGCAGCGCTTCGCGAAAAATCAGCGGTGAAGGTTTGCTGGCGCCGACGGCACAGGAATAAATACGCCGGGGAAAGAAGCGAAAAAAATCAAAGCGCTTTTCGAGCTCCGCGACGTGCAGCGGATCGGTGTTGGACAATACGGCCAGTCGATA
Organism: Candidatus Acidiferrales bacterium; assembly: GCA_038238965.1. Classification (GTDB taxonomy): domain Bacteria; phylum Acidobacteriota; class Terriglobia; order Acidiferrales; family UBA7541; genus Acidiferrum. The sequence continues at coordinate 5,422 of JBBSFG010000139.1, forward strand.
CTTTTTCGATAGATATTCCAGCAAGGCAGGATCGATCAAAGGTTTCGGGTCGAGCACCCGGGCCCATATTTCGCTGAATTTCTCGAATGTCAGCTCGACGCCCAGGCGCCGGCAAATGTGCAGTTGCCAGTCGCGTGGCGATATGCGTCCTTCCTGCCAATCGCGCCATCGCGGATCATGTTCGATGGCCGCCCAGGTTTCTTCGGGAGAAAGTGAAACGGATGCGCCCAACCTGCGCATGGCTCCCGCAATGTCCAGGCGCACCAGCACGCGGCCAATATCAAAAATAATTGCGCGAATTTTATTGGACGCCAAGATTTGGTCCCACGTTTATTCGAGCGCTCAAGCCTTCGCGGGTGCGGCAGCCTTCGTTCGTTTGCGTTCTCGCAGAATGCTGATCACGGCGGGAAGCAGCGAGAGGACTACCACCGCCGCAATTACGTAGTGGATCTTTTGGCCGACATTGGGAATTGAGCGGCCCAGCAGATAGCCGCCGCCGATCATGCCGCCTACCCACAGGATTCCGCCGCAAATATCGTAGGCAAGATATCGCGAGTAGGGCATCCCTGCCGCGCCCGCTACCGGAGGGCAAAAGGTGCGGATGATGGGAACGAAGCGCGCAAGGATGATAGTTTTGCCGCCATATTTTTGGTAGAAATCGCTCGCACGCTGCAAATGGCTGCGGCGAAAGAAAAATGATTCTTTGCGTTTGTACAGGGAAGCGCCGGCGCCGCGGCCGATCCAGTATCCGACCTGGTCGCCCACGATGGCGCACAACATCACGGGAAGCAGCAGCCAGCGCAGCGGGATTGTTCCCGCGGCGGCAAAAACGCCGGCGGTCACCAGCAGGGAATCGCCAGGAAGAAAAAAACCTACGAAAAGTCCGGTTTCGACAAAAACAATGATGCAAACCAGAAGAGGTCCGCCCGAGCGGATTAGTCCTTCAACATCGTAGATCGAGTGGAGGAGTTGCCGGATGGATTCGAGCACCTGGAATCGTTCCTATTGACGGGCCTTGTAACGGGCATCGTGGTTGGCCTCGTGACCGGGATCATTTGCGGCGTCAGAAAAAATAACCGCGAACGAATGCCGGTAAAAGCGCGTCTTCCCATACGGTAGCAGAAGATTGCAGGATTCTCCGCGCATTCGTGCCAGATCACTACGCAAGCACCAACGGCAGTAATCCACGCGCTGAAACGGCTCATGAATTCATCGCCTCGGTAAGAAAGTGCAGGCCGCCGTCGCGGTACTGCACGGGATTCGCCAGACCGGGCTCGGCTTCGGCGCCATCGGCGAGCAGTCTGCGGATGCGCGGCAGCGCGCGCTGCGCGGCGAGTTTGCCGGCTTCGATCGCTTCTTCGGCGCGGTGAAAATCGTCCCACGCCAGTGAAGACACATCCGGCCGCAGCACCAGGTCGGCGTGGCGCTCCCACAATTCAAGCTGATGTTTTTGCGCGGCGTGCACCGCGCGGCTCACCACCTGGAAAACATTCGAGGGCGCGCCTTTGTGCCCGTCGTGCAAACCAACAGATACACCGATGACGTATCTGGCGCCGAGATCGCGCGCCGCGTGCGTTGGCACCTGCGCCGTCAACGCGCCGTCCACCAGCCAGCGCGTGCCAATCTCCACCGGCTCAAAAATTCCGGGGAACGCACAACTGGCGCGAATGGGATCGACGAGGCTACCTTCGGTGAACACCACCGGATCGCCGGTATTGAGGTTGGTGGCCACCACGGCCATGGGGATGCGCAAGTCCTCGAAGCGACGTGACTCGAAAACGTTTTCGATCAGATCGGCGAGGCGATGATTGCTCGCCAGGCCGAGGCGTGAAACGCGCCAGCGCGCGATATCGCGGAAGCGTAGCGTGCGGCAGGTGGCCATGATTTTCGCCAGCGGCGCACCGCTGGCGTAGGCCGCGCCCAGGATGCTTCCAACGCTGGTGCCGGCAATGTGCGAGATGGGGATGTGATTATGCTCGAGAACCTGAATGACGCCGAGATGCGCGAAGCCGCGCGCAAAACCTCCACCAAGGGCCAGGGCCACACCTGCACGCGGGGACGGTGCGGCCCGGGGGGTCAACGGGACCCGGTCTGTCGAGTGGTCGAGAGGCGACATGCACCAAAGAATGCCAGTACGAGGTTGCGAGACCAATGGGCTGAGGGTTCCAAAAAAACAGTACCGATGTACCCCGCTTGCAAACAGGGGCGCAGTGCGGGAGTGCGCGGGGAAAATAAAATTTGCGCCGCGAAATTTTGCCGCATGCCAAGTGCGTCGCGGCCGCGCAGCGACTGCGCGGGGAGGACAGTACTTTATTACTAGTCGCGTGCCCTATGTGTACCATTGCCGGTTTTGAGCGCGCGCGCGATTCTCTCTTACGTCAGGCGGGACTGAGGGAAATGCATGAAGAGCGTATACAGAACATGGATCGGGCAACCGGTAGTTCTTCAAGTAGCCCTCGGAGATATTCGGGTTCCGTTGCGCGGGACGTTACTAAAAGATGGGGATTTGACGGTGAGGATGCGTATCGGCGAAGGCTGGGACGTGGACATATATAAGGAAATGATCATGGGAGTGGAGCAGGATTCACTGGCGTTACTTTCCGCATGAGGGGTGGACGATGAATCAAAGAGATCAACAAATGGAAGAACACCGGCAACTGCAGAACGCGCTGAAGTTTGTGACCACGCGGCGGGCGGCGGTGCTGCTGGGGATTTCCGAAGAAGAATTGCGGCGGATTTCGCACGAGTCCGGCTTTGGGCATACGGAAACGGCCGGCGGACAGGAAGATACATTTTTCACGTATGAAGAGCTGCGGCAGATTTGCGTGCTGTCCGTGAACACGGTGCACTAAAAGTTTTGGTAAGCCAGGCGCGGTTTGGCGCCCCCCAGCGCCCCTGGCGAGCGGTAAAGAGTTTAACGACTTCCTCAAGGCCCATGCCCCGTAGTCACCCCCGGCCCCGGATCGCCTCCCCCCAGGCGGTTCGGGGTCTTTCTTCTTTGAGGGAAGCGCTTCAATATCTTAATTTCACCCTCTGTACTACCCCCCTGTTTTTGGCAAAGGAGTTTGGAACTTGTTGAAAGTAAAGGGTAAGAGGTTTGAAGAGCAGCACAAGAGTCCGTAATTTGCTGATAATAAAGGTAGGACGCGTGATAGGTATTTGCCTCGCTTGTCGACCAGCCCCGTACCCATACCCCACCTCTTTTTGCAAAAGAGGCTGGAAGATGTTGAAAACAAACGAAACGAGCGTGCAAAAAAGAGCAAAGAGACAAAAAGAGACACCCAAGAGAGGGGTGAAAGAGAGAGCAAAGCCTGCCCAACACACGGCAGGTAAAAGACAAAAAGAGACACTGTAAGAGAGGTTGGAAGGCCGGGGGGTTCGGGACCGGAGAGGGGCTTGCGCGGCTCGAACGCGGAACAAGGCTGGGTTGCTGCCTAGAGTGGCGCGATGGAGGGCGGCGTTGTTAAGGCGGAGGCGTTCGGCGGCTCGGGAGGGAAGGGCGTTGGTGACCGCGGATGTAGCCTGGATGATCATCGTCAGTTTTAAATAATTTTACTATTTAATACCGATGCTGGAAGAGGAATGAAGTACAGCTGTACTAAAAAGTGGGGCGGCGTTCGAATCGGCTGTGGAAATTATCGTGTGGGGGCGGTGGCGGGACTAGTGGGGCGGTGCGATGTGTGGCGGTGCGACGCTGTGGTAATATTTAAAAACTGTGCGCCCGTAGCTCAGCTGGATCAGAGCGTCTGGCTACGAACCAGAAGGTCGGGAGTTCGAATCTCTCCGGGCGCACCA
>JBBSFG010000140.1:0-9195 GCA_038238965.1 Candidatus Acidiferrales bacterium
TCACTTTAAAACCTATTTCCTGATTCTGATCATGGTGATCTTTGCCCCGCTGGGAAACGTGCTGCTCAGCAAAGGCATGAAAAATGTCGGCCCGGCCACTCACTGGACGTCCGCGGATTTGTGGAGCGTGCTGCTGCGCATTGGTTCTTCCGGCTACATCTGGCTTGGTGTAGCGTCGCTGCTCACTTTTTTTGTCGCTTACATGCTGGTGCTCACCTGGGCGGACTACAGCTACGTGCAGCCGGCTTCCTCGTTTTCTTACGCGATGGTCGCGTTGTTGGGTTACCTGCTATTGGGGGAAGCCATTTCACCCATGCGATGGTTTGGCGTGGCGGTCATTTGTCTCGGCGTGCTGGTTGTGGGACACACTCAACCGCGCACCACGGTGGTAAAGGCCTGACGTGCACGAAGCCATCTTACTTGTGATAATCATCTTTTCCGGCACGGGCGGCGAACTGTGCGTCACGCGCGCAATGAAGGACATCGGAGAGGTCACCGATTTCCGGCCGGCGGCCCTGTTGCGATTTATCCGCCGCGCTTTCGTGGTGGGTTGGATGTGGATCGGAATCGCCATGATGGCGCTGGCATTTTTTTCCCTGCTGGCGGCGCTGTCGTTAGAAAACGTCAGCTTTGTCGTTCCCGTCACGGCGCTCGGCTATGCCGCCGGCGCGGTGGGAGCCATGCTTTTCCTACGCGAGCGCATCAGTTTGCAGCGTTGGGTAGGCGTGGCCATTGTCTGCGCGGGCGTAACTATCGTCCTGCTTAGCAAGCACTGAGCCTCTCGCGCGGCTAGCCGTTTCAGCCACGCAGCATAGCGTCCGCGCTTACGGTTTGTCGGGCTTCTCCGGCTTCACTTGCGTGGCCGCTCCGATCTTGATGCTCACACCGAAGCGCTTGTAGTTCGCGTACCGCACGGTCATGCGAATGTGCACCGCCCCGGTGCTGAACTGCAGCATGTCGTCCGCCCGCGTGTAGGTCGGGAACCAGTAGTGTCCTTCGATATTTTCGCGAAAAGTTTCAAACCTCGGAAACACGTTTTCCTGCCCGTGCTTCTTGATGTCCGGAACCGCTTTTCCGTCGGTCTTTACAACCTCCAGGTCGTCAACATCCACCCACACGCGCCCCTGGAAATAGCGTTGATTCTTCTCCAGCTTTTTTGGCCCTACATCAAACACGTAGGTATTTAGCTCATCGATGGTTTCGCGCCCGACGTATTTGATATCGTACTTTGGCAGCTCGGCGGTGGTCAGCACGAACGGCTGCACGTGCTCGAGGTCGTCCAGGTCCTGCTGTGACATGCTGATGCGCTGCAGCGTGGACGCCGGCGCATAAGTGACCTTTTCATACCGTTTCCCGTCCGGCGTAAACAGAATGTCGCTCTTCATCTGATATTCGCCGTCGGCTATCCCATCGAAATCGATGGTCTGTATTACAAACGTTTGGTTGTACGTGTAGTTGTCGCGTTCTTTCTTGAATTCTTCTTCGCGCGCCGCGAATCGCTGGATAATCTGCTCCACCGGCAACGCCGGCGGCTGGGTGGAAATAGCTGACTCCGATTTCTTTTCGGCATCCGGCGCAGGAGCGGCGGCCGGTGGGGTGGCAGTTGGCGCGCCCTGGGCCGAACCCGCACTCGGTGGAACCGGCAATGGTCCCTGCTGTTGCGCCGCAAGTGAGCCGCACCACGCCATCACCACCACAACAGACCCGCCAATCACTACCAGTCTCGCGAAAATCCTCCGCCGCCAGCTCTCCAGTTCTCCACGCATTCGTTTCGCTCCCCGCTCGGAATATTCAGTAGGATGCATTTCTTCAGGATAGTGTAACTTGGCGGTCGGAAAGTCGGGAGATTGCCACATTGTGGCGCCTGGAATGGCCGGCATGCGAGACGAGCAAGGCGGCCCTGGTAACAAACCGTCCGATAACTACGCTTCGATGATTTGATTTTTTACCGCGTAACGCACCAGTTCGCTTACCGAATGCAGCTCCAGCTTCCTCATGATATTGGCGCGATGCGTCTCGGCAGTCTTCACGCTGATATTCAGCGACACCGCCACTTCCTTGCTGCTTTTCCCTTCCGCCAGCAATTGCACGATTTCGCGTTCTCTGGGCGTCAAGCGGTTTCGCAACACGGCGCCCGGATCGGGCGCGTGGCTGCCGGCGTTGAATCCGTTCAGCACCATGTCCGCCGCGCGAGCGGTAAAGTACGAACGGTGATTGGAAACCGCTTCCACCGCGGCCACCAGGTCGCGATCGGCATCCGATTTCATAATGTAGCCGCGCGCGCCCGAAGCCAGAATATCGCGCACCAGTTGATCCGAAAAATGCAGCGTTAAAATCACTATTTCCGTCTTCGGCAGGATCTTCAGTATTTTTCGAGCCGCTTCCAGTCCGTTCAACTCCGGCATGCTGATGTCCATCACCACCACTTTGGGCTTCAATTGCTCGGCCAGCGTCACCGCTTCGCGCCCGGTAGTCGCTTCCGCGCACACTTCCCAGCCTGCCTTGGAATTGAGCAACTGTTTCAATCCGCGGCGGACAATGTCGTGGTCGTCGGCCACCAATATCTGCATTGCATCACTGCGCTGTCTTGCGGGCTGGTGCTCGCTTGAAACAGGCGGCTTTTCCACGTGTGCACCCTCGGCTTTCGAAAAGCAAAATTGAAACATTTACTGGGCAGGCGCTTTTATAGCATTTATCGAGAGGCCGGCCAACTCCACGCCTTCGGGAGCCAACGAGAGTGGCTCAGGGCCGCTGGAGGGCCACATCGGAGGTCTCAATTCGCTCGGGGAAAAACTCTTCTTTCCGAAGGAGAGCATCCACCGCGTGCAATAACGCGCCGGCGACCTGCGTCTTGGTTACATATCCCTGAACGCCGATTTTTCTGGCCTCTTCAATAAGCTGGTTGCTCTCGTGCATGGAAAGAATCAGAATCGGAACAGACATGGTCTTTCGAATTTCGCGCGCGGCTTCAAATCCACTGAGCACCGGCATAGTGATATCCATGATGATTACGTCAGGCTTAAGGTCGCGAGCTTTTTCGATCGCTTCTTTGCCATTCTGCGCTTCACCGCAGAGTTCCAGGTCGGCGCGAGCGGCCAAAATAGAACACACACCCTTGCGCACAGCCTCGTGATCGTCGGCAACCAGAACTCGCAATACGCGCCTTTCCCAAACAAAGGAATTCATAGAATACCTCATATTGACGCGAGAAGGGGGGGTGATACAGGGATATACCATTCGTGTTAGCGATGGTGCACTGACGCCCTCCGATCATCCTGCAGCAACGAATCGGCCCAAGTGCGACTTTCATCCCCGCCTGGGGTTAATGCTTACAGTGCTTTGCGTTCTTAACTTATGCGCACCAGCCGCAATCGAAGCATACTCAAAGGAAGGGGAATACCATGCGTACAATTCGTTCCATCAGGTCTTTGTTGTTTGCTGCGATTCTGTTCGCCATTCCTGCGGCGTCTTTCGCACAAATCAGTGTGGGCATCGCGGTGGGAGTCGCGCCGCCCGAAATTCCCGTTTACGAACAACCAGAGTGCCCGTCAGATGGTTATCTCTGGACGCCCGGTTATTGGGCATACGGTGACGACGATTATTACTGGGTGCCTGGCACCTGGGTAGAACCGCCTTCCGTCGGCGTACTCTGGACTCCCGGATATTGGGGCTGGGGCGATGGCGGTTACCGTTTTCATGACGGCTATTGGGGATCTCATATTGGATTTTATGGCGGCATTAATTACGGTTTCGGCTATACCGGCAGCGGCTATTACGGTGGACGTTGGGATAACGGCCGTTTCGCCTACAACAGCTCCGTGAATCGCGTGAACGTGACCGTCATTCACAACACCTACAACACCAGAGTCGTCACTAACAACACCACTCGCGTCAGCTATAACGGCGGGAATGGCGGTGTTCGTGCGCGTGAAACGGCCAGGGATCGGCAAGTCGCCAAGGAACGTCACATCGAGCGGACCAGCATGCAAACCCAACATGTGCAGGCGGCAAAAGCCGATCGCTCGCAGTTCGCTTCCGTGAACAAGGGTCGCCCCGCTGTGGCGGCCACACCCAAACCCGGAGCGTTTAACGACCGTGGCGTAGTTCATGCCAAGGAAGCGGGCGCCGCAAATGCTCGCGCCAATGGACGCGTCGACGGACGCACCGGGGCTGCCGCAAATACCAGCAACACGCGCACAAACGCCAGTCACGCCGATCGTCCGGCTAACGCTACAAGGTCGACCACGGCGCGTACAGATCGTCCCGGGACAGCAACGAGACCGAACGCCACGCACGAAACCGGTGCAAATCGCGCCGACCGTCCGGCCAACGCGACACCGCCGAATACTACTTCGCATGCCGCCGCGGCCGATCGCCCGGCGACAACTCACACCAACGCACCGCGCAGCACATCTTCCGACCGCCCTAATAACAGCGCAAGAACCGCCGACCGGGCACCGGCACACACGAGTCCTTCGAAGCCGGCGCAGCAAGCCGATCGACCGGCCCGGACCGAGCCGACTCACACCAGCAGGCCCGCCGAGCGCCCAGCGCGAACGGAAAAGCCTGCAGCGTCGCATAACGACAGACCGGCAGAACAACACAGCGCGCCTCGAACAGAGAGCAAGCCGCAGACTAAAGATCATCCGCCACACGGACGGTCTTAATCGGCGGTATCAGTAAGTTGAGTTGATCGGTGGGCCACTCGATTCCTCGGGTGGCCCTTTTTTTATTCCCGCGAGCCAGCGTGGTGCATTCGAATTATTTGCCGTTCCTGCCTGCTGACGTATACTTTCGCTTTCCACTCGAAATTGTGGCGGAAGCTTGCGAGGCCGAATGGCTGATCTCAAACTATTTCTGGAGAGCATTGACGCCGACGTATCCGCGCTCGACGCCGCCGAATCGATTCGCGTCATCGAGGACTATAAGCCCCTCGACATCGAATGTGCCGCCATGGCTTGGCGCTGAGCCGCGGTATTCGTCAACGCTATCCGCACTGGCGCTATCTTCTCGACGGCGACGGTGGCGATGAAAATCTGAAGGATTATCCCATCGAGGAGAATCCCGAGCTCACCATTCGCATCGTTGGATAGGGCCGCCCCGCTGTCCGGGCGGCCTTATCTTTTTGCCCCGTCAATTCAACGCTCTCCTCTCGCATCGGTATCCTCTTCCTTTCCGCTTCCGTGATAAACTCCGCGCGCGCTCGCGCCAAAACGCGCTGGCAGTTTTATGTTTTTCTCGTCGCGGAGACTTAATGAACACCCTCATTATTTCCATCCTGACGCTGTGGCAGGTTCTGGCCACGTCCACCGGGGAAACTCAGGCCACTGCCCCGGACGTCCCCGAACCCGGCTCCATCGCAGCCATCGCATCAGCCACCACCGATCCGCGCTTTGTTTCTCCCCTGGTTTCTTATCTTCCCCAATCCTCCACCGCCGTCTCTCCGCTGAAATTTTTCGGGCGCATCCCCGGTGCCCCCGGCGAATTTGTCGACAGCGCCAAAGCCTACGCATATTGCCGCGCTCTGGCCGCTTCCTCGCCGCGTGTCCGCGTCTTCACCATCGGCCACAGCGAAGAAGGCCGCGAAATCCTCATGCTGGCCATCGCCGATGAAGCCGGCATCCGCGATCTCGATCGCCTGAAAGCCGCCACCGCCTCGCTCGCCGATCCGCGACTCACCGATCAGGCCGCCGCGGAAAAACTCATCGCCACCGCTCGCCCCATCTATTATTTCAACGCCGCGCTGCATTCCGACGAAACCGGTTCCACCGAAGCAATGCTCGAGCTGGCCTATCGCCTGGCAGCTTCCGAAACGCCCATGATCCAGGGCATTCGCAGCAAGCTCGTCGTGCTCATCAATCCCGTTTCCAATCCCGACGGCCGCGACAAAGTTGTCGAATGGTTTTACCGCTATTTAAAAGGCAAAACCGATCGCGCGGCCCTCCCTCGCATGTCGCCTCCCTACTGGTCTAAATACGCCTTCGTGGACATCAATCGAGACACGCACCAGCAGACGAACGAAACCACCAAAGCCGTTCACCGCATGTTTCACGAATGGCATCCTACGGTAGTCCACGATCTTCACGAAGGTTCTCCCTTCATGATGACCTGGAATGGCACCGGCCCTTACAACCCCAACATCGATCCCATCACTTACACCGAATTTTTGGAGATGAGCTTTCATGAAGTGCAAGCCATGTCCGCCATGGGTATGCCCGGCGTCTCCACCTGGAATTTCGGCGAAGCCTTCAGCCATCTTTACCTCGACTCCGTGGCCATGAATCACAACAGCATCGGCCGAGGCTACGAGACATTTGGCAACGGCACCGCTGAAACCCAACATCGCACGCTCTCAAAAGGCGCGCTGGCGATGGAGTGGTACCGTCCCGTTCCCCCGCCATCCGCCGATGTGATCTGGTCTTCCCGCGACAATCTAAATTACCAGGAGACCGGTTCTCTGGTCGTTCTCGACTATGCCGCCCGCAGCGCTACGGAAATGCTCCGCAACTTTTACAAGAAGGGCTGGGACTCCTGGCGCAAAGGACTCGACGAAGCGCCCTACGCTTTCCTCATTCCCGACGACCAGGGCGACCGTGCCCGCGTGGCGCAAATGGTCGGCCGCCTGCTTGCCCAACATATCGAAGTCAGCCGCGCGCAGAGTCCGCTTGCGCTCCAGGAAGGAAATTATCCCGCGGGCACCTACGTCGTCCGCCTCGATCAGCCCTATCGCAACTACGCAGTCGATTTGCTTACTCCGCAGGATTTCCCCAAAGGCGGTGGCGAGCCCTACGACGATGTCTCTTGGGAATTGCCCGCCAACTTTCATCTGCACGTCATCCCCACTGCCGACGCATCCATTCACAACGCGGCGTTGACGCCTTTGAAAGAGGAGCCGCATCCGGCCGGCAGTGTTTCGGGTTCCGGCCCGATATTTTTGCTGAGAGATACGGGGCAGGAGGGTTTGTTCGCCGCGCGCTACCGACTTTCAAGATTTAGGGTGGAAATTGCGGAACGCAGCTTTCGCGTGGGCGAAACCGACTTCCCCGCAGGCTCATGGATTTTTCCTTCGCAGGACGGCCCGCTTCCCGCGCTTCGCTCGGCCGCCACCGAGTTGGGGCTCGATTTCATCAGCGCCCCAGACGTGCCTGATGTCCCGCGCCACACCGCAAAAATTCCGCGTGTCGGCGTGTGGGTGCCCTGGGCCGACACCGACTCCATCGGCTGGATACGTTACTCGCTCGACCAGCGCAAAATCCCCTATACCTATTTACGCGATGAAGACATACGCGCCGATGGCCTCCGCGGCATCGACGTCCTTATCTACGGACACGTCGATCTGGAACTCGCCGAACAAATCCAGGGCCTGCCCAAGCGCTGGAGTCCCATGCCGTTCAAAAAAACACCGCAGACACCCAGCTTTGGCACTCCCGCGGAATCCGACGACATCACGGGCGGCATCGGATGGGCGGGACTCGCTAAACTTCAATCGTTCGTCGACGACGGCGGCCTGCTCATCACTCTTGGCAGCGGTTCCATGCTGGCACTCGAAGGCGGAATTGTGCGCGGCGTGCGCCGCGTTTCGGGCGGAGTGCCGCGCAGTAGTCAGGGCGGTGGAGCCGCCGCTGCCGCGGCCGCGCAGGACGCCGTCACGCGCACGCCCGGAGCTCACGTTCGCGCCACATTCGCGCGCCCCGATCACCCCATCGCCTACGGCTACCCGGTTAGCACCACAGTGTTCCGCCAGAACTTTCCGCTCTACGACGCTCCGAGGGGTTGGTTGCGCATGGCGTACTGCACCACCTGCCTCGATGGACCAATCGATCGCAGCGGAATCGTTCTCGAATGGGGGGATCGCGAAGGAGCGCCACTCCTCGTCAGCGGTCAGGTCTGGGGCACCGCGGGACTAATCGGCCGTCCGGCAGTTTTGGATTTGCCTTCCGGCAAGGGCCACGTCGTCGCCTTCAACTTCAATCCTTTTCACCGCGATATGAACCGCGGCGACCAGCGCCTGGTCTGGAACGCCGTCATCAATTGGGAGAAAATCCTGGCCGAGCATCCCGCCGCACCCACAACCACACCCGAAGAAGACGCCGAATAGTTTCGTGGCCGGACGAATCGGAGACCCACAGGGTTCACGTGCGTATTGTGCCTAAGTCTCAATCAATGGCACGGTTTCGGAGTTCTGTGCTCGCTTCGACGTACTAATTAAATCTCACATACTCAAAATTCAAAGGCTGCCCGTTAATCCCGCGTATCGGCGGCGCAATCCAGTTCGCAAATTTCCCCGGCTCCACCACCCGCCCGATCATCAACGATTGCACAAACGCGTGATCCTCGGGAGCGGGCAGCCAATCGCGCTCGTGGTTCTGCCACGCCTCCTTGGTCAGCACTTCCCCCTCAGGGCTGATAAAGTGGCCCGCGAAATTTCCAATCGCGCGGTGAAATCCTTTGTGCGGCAGCCGCAAGCGGAACGGTATCCCCGCATTTTCAATCACGCGATTCCAGCGGTCCACGCCCGCCTGAATTTCGTGGATGTAATCGTCGCGCAACCGTTCATTCAAAGCCGTCAGCGCCGGAACTTTTCTCTCCACGATCTTGCTACCCACCACCTCGAAAACCGGGTACACCTCGTCGGCCAGCACGTGGTCATCCGCGATCTTGGTCTCGTCGTAGCGCCCCTTCAGCCCGGTGGTGTAATACGTCGCCGCATTCGACGACGCATCCGACCCGAACAAATCGATCGTCACACTGTAGTGGAAATTCAAATACCTCTGCATGGTCTCCAGATCGATGACGCCCAGCGCGCGCACATCGGCTGGACTCTCGACTTTGTGTTCGCGCATCACTTCGCAGGTGCGCTGCAGAATGCGGCTCACGCCCGTCTCGCCCACAAACATGTGATGGGCTTCTTCCGTCAGCATGAACCGGCAGGTCCGCGCTAATGGATCGAATCCCGACTCCGCCAGCGCGCTCAACTGGAACTTGCCGTCGCGATCGGTAAAAAAAGTGAACATGTAAAACGCCAGCCAGTCGGGAGTCGGCTCGTTGAACGCTCCGAGTATGCGCGGATTGTCCACATCGCCGGAGCGCCGCTCCAGCAACGCTTCCGCCTCTTCGCGCCCGTCGCGCCCGAAATAGCGATGCAGCAGATACACCATGGCCCACAGATGCCGCCCTTCCTCCACGTTCACCTGA
>JBBSFG010000141.1:0-9159 GCA_038238965.1 Candidatus Acidiferrales bacterium
CCGAGCGTGGGAATAAACTGCGGCGGCTTTCTTATCTTGCTGGCTTGTTCGTAGGCATACGCAAGGCGAATCAGCACCGGCTCGCTCCACGCGCGTCCGAAAAATGAGATGCCCACAGGCAAGCCGAACACATATCCAGCGAGAACATTAATATTGGGATAGCCGGCCACCGCCGCTGGCGTGGAACTTCCTCCGCTAAAGTGATCGCCGGCAACCAGATCGGTAAGCCAGGCCGGCCCGCCGGTGGGACCGATCAAGGCGTCGAGTTTGTGCTTATCCATGGTCGCGTCAATGCCTTCCACGCGCGAAAGCTGATGATTTTTCTTGAGCGCATCCAGATATTCCTGGCTAGTCAGAGGACCCTTCAACTGCGATTTCAGGAACAGCTCCTGCCCGAAGTAAGGCATCTCCTGCTCGCGATGTTTTTCGTTGAATTCGATCACTTCCTGCAGCGAATGAACCGGCGCCCTCGGCCCCAAACGGGCCAGGTAGGCGTTCAAATCGGCTTTCAATTCATACATGAACACAGTGGATTCGGAATCGTCGAACTTGCCGCGCGTTTCAATTTCCGCCGGGTCCACCATCACCGCACCCTGCGCCCTTAATACTTCCATGGCAGTGGCCATGACGGCATCGACGGCGGAATTAAATCCAAACGTTCCGCGGACCACGCCGATGCGCGCACCCCGCAAACCGTCGGCAACCAGAAATTGCGTGTAATCGGCGTAAGACTTGCCGCGGCTTTCGGAGGTGGCCTTGTCTTCCTCATCGACGCCCGTCAACGCGCCGAGCAAAATTGCCGCGTCGCGAACGGTCCTGCAAAGCGGGCCCGCGGTGTCCTGACTGTGCGAAATAGGAATGATTCCACTTCTGCTGACCAGTCCAACCGTCGGCTTTAGGCCCACGACGCCATTGGCCGACGCGGGACACACAATCGAGCCGTCGGTCTCGGTGCCGATAGCGATGGCGCACAAATTTGCCGAAACGCCCGCACCCGAGCCAGAGCTGGAGCCGCACGGGTTACGATCCAGCACGTAGGGATTTTTCGTTTGCCCGCCGCGCCCGCTCCACCCGCTGGAGGATTGATTCGAACGGATGTTGGCCCACTCGCTCAGATTCGTCTTGCCCAGGATCACGGCGCCGGCTTCGCGCAACTTCTGCGCCACCATCGAATCTTTCGGCGGCCTGGAGCCTACCAATGCCAGCGAACCCGCAGTGGTCATCATGCGGTCGGCGGTATCGATGTTGTCCTTGATGAGCACCGGAATGCCGTGGAGCGGGCCGCGCACGTGTCTCTGTTTGCGTTCTTTGTCCAGCGCCTTGGCAATAGAAATGGCATCGGGATTCACTTCGATGACGCTGTTGATGGCGGGACCGTGCTTGTCGATGGCATCTATGCGCGCCAGATATTTGTCGGTGATGGAATGCGCGGTAAACCGCCCGGACTCCATGCCCGCCTGCAACTCGGCGACAGTCATTTCATCAAGTTCGAACGATCCGCTGAGACTCCTCGCGGCGCGAGCGGCAGGATTGCTTTGTGAATTGCCCCCCGGTGCCCCAGAGGCAGACCGCGGCGAAAGTACCGCGACGGAAGCTCCGGCCATCAGGCTCGTCCGGATGAACTTTCTGCGCGCGGGAACTTTTGGCGACGCAGCGCCAGACTCATCGCGCCCGTCAGTCTCGGGATGAGCGGAAGGCGAACGCTCGGGATCCATTCGTGATTCGTCGTTCATTTCAAAGCCTCGCTGGAACGCTCGTGGGCGGACACATGTTACGTCAAGTTGGCCCGCAGTGCAGCCTGCGGTATCGGCAAAAACGCCTAACCAGTCGCGTGCTGCCTCGCGCGCTGCCGGTGCGGGCCGCTGATTCTGGTGTCGAAAGTTCCGTTATCACTCAAGGCACGAATGCGAATCGATTTTTTCACACTCTCGGGGGTTCGTTAAAATGTCAGGATACGCAGTTCTTGGGTAGGTGTGCCGTGAAAAGCTCCAAAAATAGCCGGAAATCAGCGCAGTGGAATGCCACTTTAGCCTGGGACAAGTCCCGGCAAAGGCTGCACGCCGGCGCCATCTTGTTCGCCGCTTGCGCCTTTTCTGCCAGCGCGCCCGTCTGGGCTCAGGACGTGGCTGAAGCCGCGCGGCAGGAACAAGCGCGTAAAGATAAGCAGGCCAAGAAGAAGCACGTATATACGGAAGAGGATTTGAAGCGGGCGCGAATCCTGACTCGCGAAGACCGTGAACTGCTGGATGCCAAGAAACGCGAGACGCCCGCACCTGGGGCCGCGACGCCTCCGGCGGATGCGGATGCGCAGGCGCTTGGCGACCTGCCGCTGGGAGACGTTGCTCGCATGTACCGGGCCATGAAGGAATTGAGCCTGGAGGGTCAAACGGTGGAGTTTCATCTGCCCGCGACCACTGCGGTGGCTTCCCCGAAGCCTGAGGTGGTGGCGCGAGAGTTTGTCGCGCCGAAACCGAGCCTTGTACAGCCGAAGTCCACGAAGACGCCAGCGGCTCCCGAATTCAAAGGCATCGTCATTGCTTTCCCGAAGACTGGATTCGTAGGGCCTCAGCCACCAGCGGTGCAACCCACTGCCGCGATCCAGCCGAAAGCGGTGCAGCCGGCGGCGGCCAAGTTGGCCGTAGCTCCTGGGGTTGCGCCCGTCGTGCCGGGCAAACCTATGCGTGAGTTTATGGCCTCCCGCCCGCTCACAGTGCAGCCGATGGAACTCCGCCAACCTGTGGCTCCCGTGCTCCCGAATCCTACCGTGGCACACAGCATCATCGTGAAACGCGGCGATTCTCTGTGGAGGCTGGCCCAGGTCAATCTGGGTGACGGTAACCGCTGGCGCGAGTTGTTGGCCGTGAACCCCGGCCTGACTGATCCCCGTCACATCGTTCCGGGATCATCGATCAATATCGGTGGGAACGGCCTCGTTACTCCTGAAGCCCCGTCCGCACCGTCGGATTCCACCATCACCGTGCGCAAGGGCGACAGCCTGTGGAAGATTGCCAAGCTCCAACTGGGCTCGGGTGGATTCTGGGGCTGCATCGCAAAAGCCAATCGCACCATCCGCGATGCGAACCGCATCTATGCCGGACAGACTCTGAACCTGCCATCGACCTGCGACACCGAGCGATAAGGAATCCTCGAGCCTTACACCGAATTTTGGGGCACAAACTCCCAAGCCATCCTGGCCGTTAGCGGCGTTAGCTCGGGCCATAGCGCCATTTTTTCAGTTACAATGAAAACGCGCCTTCCGTCACGAGGCCTCGATTGATCCATCAATACATCTTCCACAATGAAAACTTGCTGCCCGTCGAAAAGGCTCCTCTTTCTCTGGGCCAGGCCGGACTGATCTGCGGGTGGGGCATTTTTACCACCGTGCGCATCGCACGCGGCGAAGCATTTGCCTACGAGCGCCACTGGCGGCGCCTGGAAAAACACGCGGCCATTATTCGCATGCCCATGACCAGCGCGGCCGCCAAGGTGCGCATGCACCTCCACGAAGTAATTCGCGCCAATAAGATTACCGAAGGGTGCGCGCGGATTTATCTGGTCTACAACAGTGTGGGGTTCTGGCAAAGCGACGAAACGCGTCCTCCCGTAGACCTGCTCATTTGCACCGCGCCGCTTCCCGAATATGCGCCCACGGCGCGGCTTGCGCTTCGCCCTCACGGACGCCACGCCGCCAACGCGCTGTCAGGGGTGAAGACCACCTCTTGGTTGAATAATGTCTGGTCAGTCGCCGAAGCGGCCCGGGAAGGCTTTGACGAAGTCGTGATGCTCAATGAACGCGGTGAAGTCTCGGAATGCACCTCCGCCAATATTTACATCGTGAAAAACGGCAAGATTCTCACACCGCCCCTGAGTGCCGGATGCCTGGAAGGTGTGACGCGCGGCATTTTGATGGAGATCGCTCCAGAAACGGGCCTTTCCATTACGCAACAAACCTTGCGTCCCGAAGACCTGTATTCCGCCGAAGAAATCTTGATCTCTTCGACAAATCGCAACGTCATCGGCGTCAGCGAAGTCGCCGGCCATCAGATCGCTAATTCGCCGGGCCCGGTCACGCAGCGCCTCAAGGAACTGTTCGAAGCCTCCTTGGACGATTACGTAACGCGCCGCCTCACCACTGCCGCGCGTTAAGTCTTCCGTAAGTGTGATTTGAACCAGGGAACGGAACATTACCCCACCTGTTCTCGTCTCTTCCTAAGAGACTTACCGCATCTCAGCCAACTATCTTCACCGGCGTACGTCTCATCGTTTGTAGCTGACTTATGTCCACACCACCACGAGGTTTCTATGCTGGAGTCTCTCCGTTCAGATGTGCGCTTTGGCGCTCGATCGTTGTGGAAGAGCCGTTCATTCGCCGCCATGGCGATTATCACCTTGGCGCTCGGTGTAGGCGCTTCCACGGCCATTTTCAGCGTGATCGACAATGTCCTGCTCGAGCCGTTTCCCTATCGGGACGCGCAACGATTGATGTCCGTGCAGATCCACGACACGAGCGAAGCTAACCCCGGCGGCCGCGCCTCCTACTCCGGCGCTGAATTCCTGGACTATTCCGCACAGAACCACTCCTTCGAAAGCGTCATCGCCAATAGCCAACAGGATGTGCTGTACAGTTCCGGTGAAGGCACGGAACGCTTTCAGGGCTGCCTCATTACGCCAAACACCTTTGAATTTCTGGACGTCGCTCCCCTGTTGGGCCGAGCGGCTCAACCGGCGGATTACGAACCCGGCGCGCCTCCCACCTTCGTCCTGCGCTATAAAACATGGGTCAGCCGCTTTAGCGCCGACCCTTCCATATTGAACAAATCGTTTACGCTCAACGGGGTTTCCAGGACGCTGGTGGGAATCATGCCGCCGCGCTTCGGGTGGGGTGGTGCGGACATGTGGATTCCCCAGACGCCGGTGCGCGCCGAGATAAATGCAAATGGCTTCCCTCAGTTCTGGTTCATGTTAGGTCGGCTGAAGCCCGGCGTCAGCAAGGAACAAGCCGCCTCCGATTTCACCGTTCTTGCGAACCAACAAGCCTCCGCCCATCCCACGGAGTATCCAAAACATTTTTCTGTAAGGATCGAATCGCTGGCCGATCTGGTGGTGGGCCAATTTCGCACCACGCTCTTCATCGTCCTGGCGGCGGTTGCGCTGCTGCTGCTGATCGGTTGCGGGAACGTTGCCAATCTGTTGCTGGCGCGCGCCACCACGCGTGAAAAAGAATTCGCCGTACGCGCCGCTTTGGGGGCTGGCCGCTGGCGCCTTCTTCAACAGCTTCTCGTGGAGAGCATGATGCTGGCCCTCGGGGGAGCCATCTTGGGAACGCTGCTCGCTTGGGCCGGGCTGAAAGGCCTGATCGCCATCATTCCCCAGGACATCATCCCCGCAGAGAGTGTGATTCGCATAAATGGACCTGTCTTGCTCTTCACTCTTGCGGTAGCGGTTCTCACCGCGCTGATTTTTGGCCTGGTGCCTGCTCTCCAGGCTTCGCGCCGAAATCTCAACGATTCGCTGCGCGATAGCAATCGCGGCTCGACCGGCGGCTCCAGCCACGCCAAGCTGCGCAACGCCGTCATCGTCTTCGAAGTGGCGCTATCATTAACCCTTCTGGTCGGCGCAGGACTCTTGATGCGCAGTTTTGCGGCGCTTCACGAAGTAAAACTTGGATTACGCCCCGATCACATTCTGGTGGCTCGCTTGCCCCTGCCGCAAGACCGCTACAAAACCGCCGCGCAGGTGGCCGGTTTTTTCCGACCCCTGCTGCTGCGCCTCAATTCGCTGCCGGGCGTGGTGTCCGCTACGGAAACCAGCACACTGCCCCCATACGGGGGAATACCAAGCGATATTGAGATTCCGGGCAAAACGCATACCGAAACCTGGTCTTCCGCCATGCAGCTCTGCAGCGAACAGTATTTTCCGGTGCTGCGCATCCAGTTCCTTCGCGGGCGCAGCTTTACACAGACGGAGGTAAATGAAGCCCGCAAGGTCGCGGTAATCAATCAGACCTTCCAGCGCAAGTATTTTGGCGATGAGGATCCCATCGGAAAACGCATCCATATCCTGCAACTTGAAAAGTTTCCCGACGCCCTGCCGGACGCGTGGTTCGAAGTCATTGGAATCGTGGCGGACGTGAAAAATCAGGGGCTGCAGGACCCCGTCACACCTGAAACGTGGGTGCCTTATACCATGACGGGCTCCGCGGCCCGGGGTGTGCTGGTGCGCACCGCCGGCGATCCGCTGCTGATGATGAACACTGTGCGCCGGGAGATCTGGGGCACGGATCGCAGCGTGGCGCTGACGCTAACCGGCACGCTCGATAGCTTCATCAATTCATTTTCCTATGCGCAACCGCGATTCGGCCTACTGCTGATCAGCGTATTCGCCGTTGTCGGCATAATTCTCGTTTCCATCGGGGTATACAGCGTCATTGCCTACA
This sequence comes from Candidatus Acidiferrales bacterium, assembly GCA_038238965.1. Taxonomy (GTDB): domain Bacteria; phylum Acidobacteriota; class Terriglobia; order Acidiferrales; family UBA7541; genus Acidiferrum. The sequence continues at coordinate 6,437 of JBBSFG010000141.1, forward strand.
CGACGGCGAGACGCACGCACGAGATAGGGATACGCATGGCGCTCGGCGCCGACGCGGGCGATGTACAGAGACTCGTCGTCCGGACCGGTTTACGGCTCGTTGGTCTCGGCATTGCCATCGGCTTGATCGCCAGCTTGGTGCTGACGCGCTTGATCAGCAGCCAGCTTTGGGGTGTGTCACCGCACGATCCCGTTACGTTGGTGCTGGTGCCGGTGCTTCTGTTGGTTATTGGAGTTTTTGCCTGCTGGATCCCGGCGCGGCGCGCCACCCGCGTCAGCCCGGTGATTGCCCTCAGATACGAGTAGCCTCGCAGGAAGGAAAGTTGAGGCAACCTGTTATCTGGCGCGACGCATCTTTCGTTTCGTAGGGCTAACACGTTTCCGCGATTTTGCCGCGGATTTGCCAGCCGGTTTGCGTTTCTTTGCGCTGGAACGCAGTTTTCTGGGTTTCCTGCGAGAGGATTTGGATTTCGCAGGAGTGACTTTGCGGACAGCCGCAGCCGTAGATTTCCCAATGGATTTTTGGGCGGCATTCGCTCGGGCGGCCAAGCTGCCTAAAGCGGATCCGATTGTCTCGGCCACGCTGGTTAATAGTCCTTCGTCCTTCTCCGGAGACTTGCTGTCATCAGTCATATTCGCTCCCCTAACAAGATCGCGTCGGCCTCAGTTTTAAACGAAATGACAATGGCAACAAACAAGGACGGCTCAGATGTTGGCAGGCATGTGACGCCGCAAATGAATGTAAGGCCCGGGCTGGTGTTTAAGCGGCGCGGGCCCTGCAGTCAGAACTCCACCAGGCCTAAATGACCTTACGGCCTTGTATCACCTGAATAAGTATTACAACAATCGCGATCACCAGCAGGATGTGAATGAATCCGCCCAGCGTGTACGAGGTCACGAGACCAAGCAGCCACAGAATCACCAATACCACCGCTATTGTCCAAAGCAAGTTTAGCTCCTGTCTCCGTAAGTTGTCGTTCCTGGAGGCCCATCGAGGCGCCTGGAGATCGATAGGCACAGTACGAGCATCACGTCTCGGGGACCATCCGGTAAACGTTGTAGGGATTCGCGCATTTTGTAGTATTGGCCATTCCGATTCACTGTCGCTTGAAACGACTAATTGTTGACAGGCCGCTCAAAAGCAAGTCGCTCCGCTACGCGCGGGATGACGGTTTTGTTGTGATTTCTGATGGTGGTTTTGAATTTCGGGATGGCGGTTGTGTGTTTTGGCGACGGTTTGTGTGATTCCGTGGTCGTGTTGTCTTAACCCGAGATTCCTAAGAGTGCGAGCTGTAGTCCGTGCCGCCGTTGGGTTTTTGCTGGCCTTCCGTTTTCGACGGTGAAGCCGAGGGCGCGGGAACACTATAGGGCCATGCTGCCCGTCCGCTCCGCGTTTTATTGTCACTCGCAGCTTTCTTGTAGTGCTCGGAGAATCCCGGCGCCAGTCCCTCGATCGTGTCGCTTATGCGCGCTGTGGCCATTCCTATCGCAGCGATCTTCAAGTTTTCCCAAACTTCAGAAGTCGCGTTATTCTCTTTCCGAGGCGACTTCGTATAGGCATTCCAGGCCGACGACGGCGATGCGGCCGTCTGGTCCAACTCATCGTTAGCATAAGAATCGGGCCGTTCCGAAGACGACCGGAGGCGAGATTTGACCCGTGAGCTCTTGATCGATCCGCTGGGTAAAATAGCTCCGACTATGGCGCCGGCGACGAGCGCCACCCCCAGCATCGTGCCTGGACGCTCGTGAAACTGCGTACGCCAGTCGAACGCATCCCTGACCTTACGTTCCAGTTCGCTGAAGTTATCTTCCAGCTCATTGCGCTGGCGCTTGATGTGCTGTTCTATTTGATCTGTTCTTTCGCCCATTGGACGTTCTCCTTCATGCTTTCCATCGTTCGTTCGGGGACCGTGTGCACTAGCTTGAGTTTCTTGCTTGCGGCGCTTAGCAGGGCGATGGATACCACCGTCAGGACAGCCCCCACTATTAGTGCCGCGAGCCAAATCGGCATCACTACAGCCATGGCCATGATGGCGGTAACCAGCAGGAATCCCAGCCCGTATAGGCCCAGAATTCCTCCCACAAACCACATAATCAACGGACGTTTGGCCTGCGCAGCCTCCTGTTTAATTTCAACTTTCGCCAGGCTGAACTCAGACCGGATGATTTCCTGAATGTTACCTACGATGTCCTGAAGTACTTCAGGCACACTTCTTCCGCTTTGCCCTGTCATGTTGGCTCCTTACGACAGCGAGTTAATCGCTGCTGCGCATCACGCGGGCCAGCACGAATCCCAGAACCGCAGCAGCGGCCAGCGATTGCACTGGATAGCGCTTCACGATTTCCTGAACGTCTTCGCCCATTTGTTTGAAGTCATGATCGCGAACATAATTCGCGGTGGCCTGGATTTTGTCGGCCGTCGAGTGCGCCGCGCTGGCTACTTGATCCGCCGTTGAGTGCGCCGCGCTGGCTACTTGGTCCGACTTGCTGTGCAGGGCGGAAGCCGTCCTGTCCAGCTTGGCTGCCGCAGGCTCGCGGGAAGCATCAATTTTGTCGGCCGTCCGGCGACCGAAATCGGTAACGCGATCGCGTACATCGGCAGCTTTGTCCGAAATCTGTTCCTTTAGTCTTGCAGCGGTGCCCGCGGCGGTGCTGCTGGCGGAACCTGTGCCGAACTGTTCGCCAGAATTTTGTCCGTCTTGTTGGTATTGCTCGTCCATAAAG
>JBBSFG010000142.1:0-9112 GCA_038238965.1 Candidatus Acidiferrales bacterium
GTTGAAAACAGGTGAACAGCAATTATCTACACGCCCGCCAAATTTAGAAAGGCAGTTCTGATTCAATCTTCGGATGCGGTCCATTGACGGGGGAATTTGCCTATGCGCTGTTACGGACTGGTGCGAGAACGTCTGATTTTTTCCCCGCAGGCAAGAGAAACTATTTCTTACTGAAGATTCCGGCCATCTTCGACACCTTCGACGGCTTCGACACTTTTGCCTTTTTCTCCGCCAGCCTGATTCTCGCCAGCCCTTGTTTCGCCAGGAAATTCTCGGGATCGATCTCCAGCACCTTGTAATACAACGGCTCCGCGCGCCACGGCAGTTGCATGGCCTCGTGTAGTTCGGCAAATTTCACATACGGACCGGCATTCCAGGGATCCAGCTCGATGGCTTTCTCGAAATGCTGTACCGCTTCGCGCTGGTGATGCGCCTGCATCGCTAGGCTGGCCGCCAGTGACGCATGATATTTCGCCAGCTCCGGTGCCAGGTTGACGCACTTTCGCAACCAGAATATCGCCCCCTCAAAATTGTCGTCGCGATGGCAATTCGCAGCCAGCTTCGCGCACTCGTCAAGCGACTCCTCCGTCTCGGTGCGGCTCCGAGACAGCGTCTGCTTCCGGTCGTAGTTTCCGCGCTTTTTCTCGTCGTTCAATACGGTATACGCTTCCGTGATTGCGCCCATTAACTGCTGCAGTGGTGCGGCCCACTCGCCTTTGTCCATGTGGCGGTCGGGATGAAATTTCCGCGCCAGAATGTAAAACGCGTCCCTGATTTCGCTTTTGCTGGAATCAATGCCAACTCCCAGCAGCTGGTAGTAGTTGCTTTTTTCCAAAAGCGCCAGATATTGCTGGAGATCCACTTCGGTTGCGGAATCGGTGTATCTTGCTGACGGTTTGGCTGCTGGCCTTGCTGCTTGCTCGGCTTCTGATCGCCCTGCACTAGGCTGCGCTACGGATTCCCCAACGGATGTTCCCGCTGATGACCCGGCCAGCGGCTCTGAAGGCGTTTCGGGCGCCGGTCCGGCTGTTGCTTCCGCCGCGGCCGCGTTCTGTGCTCGGTCAGCGGCAATCGCCGCGCGCTGTTCCGCCGAAATCCCGCTCCCGGTGGGTCCCGGAGCGGCAGCCGTCGAACTCGGCTGTTTTTTTTCCGCGCCGGCACCGTTGGCGGCCCCGTCCGGCGACTCTGGCTGAATATTACCCGCCTCCATTTGCGCTTTCAGAAATTGGTTCAACCGCGACCGGTCTTCCGACCGCATGTGCACAAACTTCACTCCCATGCCCTTGCCTGGCCGCGAATTGCGCACTACCGCTCGCGCGCGCACTTCCGCGCCTGTCGCGATATCAAAAAGCAATTCCAGCGTGGAGCCCGCTTTGGGAGGCTCGGGAGTGTGCAGAAACAGCCCGCCCATAGCCATCGTGCCCATCCGCGACACGCCCTGCTCGCTGCCGGCGCGCCAGGCTACGAACATGCCCTTCGGCGCATAAACGCGAGGGTGACTGCGCCGTTCGCTGGGTTTTTTGTCCATGGCGGTATGCTTCTTCCAGCCTACCGTCCGCGCACACTTTTGGGGCCGGCGCCCGCACTCGGCGTGACCTAAATACAATCGCCAAATACGGCACGGTCGCCGTCAAATCTGTTCGCAACTGGCTTGCTCAGGATTTCTAGAGGAGTTGAGGTGGCCTACCCTTGCGCCTTTTGCCTGCCCGCGGCAGGCAGGCAAGCATGGGATGCGCTTGGCTTGCTTCCACCTGTTACGGGTTTGACCACGCGGAAAAATGGTGCGGCTGGTCGGACTCGAACCGACAACGGGGAAAACCCCAGTGGATTTTAAGCCCACCGCGTATGCCAATTTCGCCACAGCCGCACCGGCGACGCGGCATCCAGAGAATAGCACGTCCCCTACAACGAGCGCCTCGCAGGTCTTCACAGCAATCTCCTGAGCAGGATTCGGCACAGCCCTGCAAGAATCTTTCCGGCTTCGCGCCTTTCCTGCCGTAAGATTCTCAACGAACATTCTTGTCTCCGGTCATCCGGAAATAACGCGGGAGGGTTTCTGTGGCGTCCGACGAGGAGTTTGATCTACTGGTAATCGGCTGCGGCCCGGCGGGAGAAAAAGCAGGCGCCCAGGCTGCCTACTTCGGCAGGCGCGTCGCCGTAATCGAGCGCGCCGAACACACCGGCGGCAGTTGCATCAACACCGGCACCGTCCCCAGCAAAACTCTGCGCGAATCCGCTCTCTATTTCTCCGGCCTCAAGCAGCGCGGCCTCTACGGCATCGACTACTCCTTGAAAGACAATCTCACCGTAAGCGACTTCATGCACCACGAGCGCGAAGTGGTCGAAATGGAACGCAAGCGCATCCTCAAAAATCTCGCGCTCCACCAGATTGCCTTTTTCCACGGCCAGGCGGCCTTCGAAAACCCACACACGATAAACATTTCCGGCGGCGACGGCGATCACCGCCTTCGCGGCGACATCGTCCTTATCGCCTCTGGCTCCAAACCCCACCGCCCGCCCGAAATCGCCTTCGACGACATTCACACCTTCGACTCCGACACTTTCCTGCAGATGGAGCGCATCCCCAAAAGTCTTGCGGTCATCGGTGGTGGCGTCATTGGCTGCGAATACGCTTCTATCTTTATGGCTCTCGGTGTTTCCGTCACGCTGGTCGACGGCCGCGACACCCTCCTTCCCTTTCTCGACGCTGAAATTTCCGAGCGCCTGCGCGAACGGCTCGCGGCCCTGGGCATGCAGTTCTGGTTCAATGAACGCCCCATAAAAGTGGAAAACTCCGCGTCCGGCGCGCGTCTGACTATGAAAAGCGGCCGCGTCCTTGAAACCGAAGCCGCCCTCTTCGCCGCTGGCCGCCGCGCCGCCGTCGACGGCCTGGAATTGCAGAATGCCGGACTGAGTCTAAATGATCGCGGCTACATTCCCGTCGACGAGCATTACCGCACTAACGTCGACAACATTTACGCCGCAGGCGATGTTATCGGCTTCCCCGCTCTCGCCTCCACCTCCATGGAGCAGGGCCGCGTCGCCGTCTGCCACGCCTTCGGCCTCAAATACAAACAACGCGTCGCCTCTCTCCTTCCTATGGGCATCTATACCATCCCGGAAATTTCCGCCGCCGGAGAAACCGAAGCGTCCTGCAAGGAAAAGAAAATCGACTACGAAGTTGGGTGCGCCCACTACGCGAATAACGCCCGGGGCCACATCGCCGGCGACACCACCGGCATGTTGAAACTCATCTTCGCGCGCGCGGACAAAAAACTTCTGGGCGTCGCCATCATCGGCGAAAACGCCACCGAACTGATTCACATCGGCATGATGGCGCTCGACAATAATTTGACCATCGACGAATTCATCGAGCAGGTTTACAACTATCCAACTCTCAGCGAAACCTACAAATACGCCGCCTACGACGGCCTCGGCAACCTCGCCGGCCACAAGCTTCGCGAAGGCTAGCGCCGTCCAACTCATTCTGGCATCCTGTCGCGGGATGCCCACGTGAAACTCTCCTTTGTCACTTCCTCTGTGCTGCTCGCCGCCACGGCGATCCCCCTGGCTTTCTTTGCGCGTTCCCAGCCCCCGCAGCTCGCCTTGTCTCCGCGCACTGCCTATCTCGGATTCGATCGCGATGTTTACCCTGGTGACGCCGCGTTCCAGACGCTGCGAAAAAACTTCGCGTTTACCGGATACTGGCTCAGCCCGCCGCCGGGAGAGAAGAACAACACCTGGCTCGCCCATCGCGATTTTGTGCGTAGCGCGGGATTCGGTTTTCTGGTTTTGTACAACGGACGCGACGGCAACGAATTTAAAAATGAATCAGACGCGTCGGCTAAAGCACAATTCGACGCCAGCTCCACGATCGCCGCCGCAAAGAAAGAAAGTTTCCCCGCCGGCACCATCGTTTTTCTGGATATAGAAGAAGGCGGCCGCCTCTCCTCTGCCTATCATGCCTACCTGCGCACCTGGTTCGATGATCTGGCACGCAGCGGTTATCGCGCCGGCGTCTATTGCTCCGGCCTGCCCGCCAAGGAGCCCGGAGGCGTCACCATCCTCACCGCCGACGACATTCGCGCCAACGCAGGCAATCGCAATTTCGCCTTCTTCGTTTACAACGACGCGTGTCCCCCGTCTCCCGGCTGCGCGTTCCCCGAAAAAGCTCCGTCGCCAACCGCCAGCGGCGTCTCCTACGCGCAAGCCTGGCAATTTGCGCAATCCCCGCGGCGCAAACAATTCGCCGTCCATTGCCCGCCTGGCTACCACCCGAATGGCAATTGCTACAGCCCTGCTGACAGTTCCGCCGCGTGGGAACTCGACGTCGACACCTCCACGTCCGCCGACCCCTCCAACGGCGCCCGTCCCTAGCGCATCTTATTGAGTGGGATTTCGAGGAAACTTGAAATACGGCAACCGCACTCCGCGAACGAAAATCTGATCGGCACGCATACTCGTCGGCGCCTGAAATCCCGCCGCTCCGCCCGACGTCACGTAATCGTCCTGATCGACACCATCACCGCTGACGCCCAGTCCTGCCACCAAAACTCCGTTGCGGTACAACCCGGTGCTGCCCGGAAAAAATACGATCCCGCTATTATTTCCGCTCGACAATCCGCTCCCCAAACCTTGCGAACACGGATGAACCATATCGTTCATAAACAGTGGAAAGAACGGCCCCGCATTCGAATTGTCGATCCCCGGCGGATAAAACGGCTGCGCGCCGAAACTGATCGTTCTGTTGGTCACCGCCGTGCCACTCGGCACTTGGTTCAAATCCGCATCGCTGCGTTGATTGCTGTTGAAGTACGCCATGTTGCGCGCTTTGGTGGCCGCCACGTCGATGCTAAAAACCGTGGCGTCCTCCATTCGCCGCAGCGCGATGATATTGCCGTCCAGATCGGATATCGCAATAACCATCTTCGCTCGCGAACCCAGCGGCAGCCGGATCGAAGCGCGCGTCGTGTTCGCCGTGGCTTGCGCCGCGTCCAGGATTTGCGCCGCCTCCGTCTGGCTCAATCCTCCGCTGGCCGGATCCGGATTCACGCTCGGATGCGGCCCCACCAGGTCGCCCTCTGGCGCAGCCTGTCCCGCGCTCGGGCTCACCATATAACTCCCAGCAAAGACTCCCGGACCGACCGACGCCGGCCGCGTCGTCTGGTTAATCGCCGGCAGTGCCACCCCGCCCAGGAATACTTCCCCGGGCGCGGGCAGCGGATTCGATGGCAGCGGCGAAAAATTATTCATCGACCCGTCTTGCTTGGCCATCGCCCCCGTGAAAGCGGTAAACTCCGCCACATCACCCGCCACTCCGGTTACGCCGATGCCGCCCACCAGCACTCCATCCCTGTAAATCGGTACGCCGCCGGGATTCACCGCGTTCGCATCGCTGTCCAGCACATCCACTTTTCCGGTAATGATTCCCGCGCCCGGCCCTCCACCCATAACCGCAATCGACGGATGAATTCCGCGCATCTCTACCTCTGTCGACAACGGGCATCCGCGATTCGTGTTTTCGATCCCGTACAAATCGGCATTCTGCGTATCCGAAACTCCGGGAGGAAAATGCACCCCGCTGATAAATCGCACCGTCCGGCTCGTCAACGGCGCGTGGTTGTTACTGAAAAAAGCCCCCGTACGCGCCAGTCCGACCGCTACATCGTTGCTGCTTACCTGCTGGCTGAAATTTCCCGTGACCGTCGGGGGAGCATTCGGTTTGCGATACAGCGCCAGCACATTTCCTGCCCGGTCCACCACCGCAATCACCGCCGTGGTCGGTGAAGTCGCTCCAGCCGCCGCGCGCACAATGCTGTCCACCTCACTCGTCGTCAGTGTTGCTGCCGCAGGTGTCACTATCGGAGGCGGCGTTACGCTCGAGCTGCCGCCGCCGCAACCAGCTAGCAAAAACGCAATCAAGCCCGCCAGCCCGGCAGCCACAACAATTCCCACCGCAAGCGTCTTCCGCCGCTTGTTATGTGCGCGGCGCGCGTCCACCGGTTTTCTTAATTTGTGCTCTGCCATGGCGGGAGTACTCAAATATCGCATTTTTTCCGCGTCGTGGAATGCCGTCGCCGCAGCCATGCCGCCAATTGATGACCGCCCCTGCCAAGGCCGTGTCTCAGCGCAGGGTTCACCCCCACTGCCGCGTTATTGACTGTCTCCATAGCGTCCGAAAATCTATTGCCCCTGGCTCGTCCTTATTGTTATCTAGATGCCGTTCCCGTGTCCTTGGCTTACTCTGTGCAGGACAAAAGCCCGATGTCCCCCTCACCGCGGCGGACTCGACCCGCCTTAATCCTCATTGCCTGCGTAATTTACGCACCCTCCAGCCTTTTTTTGTCCGCGCCGCTGGTCTGGGCGGCCGCGTATGCGGCGCCCGCGTCATCCATTCCGACGCCGCAAATTCCGCAGCCTGACGATCAATCTCAAATAAAACAATCGCGCGAGCCCGCTCCCGCGATCCGCATTCCCCGCCAGCAGGCACTCAACACCTCCGCGCTTGACGGTGTGATCCGCTCCACCACTTCCGCCAGCGCTGTCACGCCGGTCCCAGGCGCACAGCTTACTCTTCGCAATCTCTCTACTGGCCAACTTTTCCGCGCGTCCGCCAACGGCGAGGGCCTCTTCCGCATTTTCCCTTTACCTCCCGCCCATTACGAGCTCACCGTCGAAGCCGCCGGCTATTCCAACTTCAATCTCGCCGATCTCGCCATTCAACCGAATGAAGTCGTCACCCTCGAAATCTCACTCGCCTCCAGTTCCACGCCAGAAGCCCGTTCTCGTCTCCCACGCTTGCCCGAATTAGGACCTCCGCCTCCGGCAACTGAAGTCGCGACACTCGGAAGCTACCGCCAGTTTCGCCATCGCCTCGACTCCGATCCCGCTTATATTCAGGAGCTGGCCCCCGACTATCTTCCGCCCGTTGCCGATGTCTACAACTCCGTCCCCAATCGCTGGGCTCTCTCCCAACCCGACTATCGCCGTTATCCGCAAAAAGGCGAATACATCTACACGCGCTCCCGCTGGTTTGATCCCTTCAATCGCAATCGCTTCAAAGCTGATGAACCCATCTGGCCCGCACTGCTCGGCCAGCAAACATTTCTGAACATCACCGCCTCCGCCGAATCCTTCTTCGACGGCCGCCGCGTCCCGTCGCCCAGCAACGTCAGCGCCGAACGTCCCGGCAGCAGCGGATTTTTCGGCCAGGGGGAACAAGCCTTCTTCGATCAAACTTTCCGCTTCGCCTTCGACCTCTTTCATGGCGACGCTTCGTTCAGACCCGTTGCTTGGCGTGTTCGAATCACGCCGGAAATCAGTCTCAACGACCTCGACGTCCGCGAACGCGGTATCGTCAGCCCCGACGTTCGCCACGGCACCAATCGCTTCGACACCCACGTCGGCCTGCAGGAAGCTTTCGTGGAAGTAAAACTCGCCGACCTCAGCCCCAACTATGATTTCATTTCCGTTCGCGCCGGCATCCAGCAGTTCAACGCCGACTTCCGCGGCTTTCTCTTCGTCGATGAACAGCCCGCCGTCCGCATCTTCGGCAACCTTCGCAGCGACCGCATCGAATACAACGCCGCCTATTTCAATTTCCTCGAAAAAGATACCAACAGCGGCCTCAACACCACTTTCGACCGCCGCCACCAGCAGGTCATCCTCGGTAATATTTATTTGCAGGACTTCTTCTTTCCCGGCTACACTGCCGAATTCATTGGCGCCTTCAACAAGGACGATCCCACCCTCCATTACGACGACAACGGTTTCCTGGTCCGGCCCTCCCCCATCGGCCAGGTCATCAATCAGGGCGTCGGACCCATCCTTCACGGCATTCGCGTCGGATATTTTGGCTGGCTCGGCAGCGGCCACATCGGCCGCGTGAACTTGACGCACGCGTTCTATCAAGCCTTCGGCGAAGACACTTTCAATCCTCTCGCGGGGCGCCCCGTCACTGTCAACGCCCAGATGGCCGCAGTCGAGGTCTCTTACGACCGCGATTGGATTCGTTACCGCCTCTCGACCTTCTACACTTCCGGCGACGCCAATCCTCGCGACGGCCGCGCCCGCGGCTTCGACTCCATCGTCGAGCTGCCCAATTTTGCCGGCGGCATGTTCAGCTTCTGGAATCGCGAAGCCATTCGTCTCACCGGATCCGGCGTTCTGCTCACCTCTCCCGGCAGCCTCATTCCCGCGATGCGTTCCAACAAAGAAGAGGGCCAGTCCAATTTCGTGAATCCCGGAATTTTTCTCGCTAACGCGGGAGCCGACTTCGACATCACTCCCAAGTTGAAAGGCTTTGCCAATCTGAATTTCCTGCGCTTTGAACGCACCGAACCCCTCGAAGCCGTCCTCTTCCAATCGCCCATCCGCCACACTATCGGCACAGACCTCGGTCTCGGCGTCGAATACCGCCCGCCGCTGTCTGAAAATATTATTCTTACCGGTGGCGCATCCGCGTTGCAGCCCGGCCAGGGCTTTAAAGACATTTACACCGGCAGAACATTGTTCTCTTTATTCGGTGCGGTGAAATTTACATTTTGAGAAAGCTTTTCACGTCCGGCGCTCGCGAATTCTCCCGCCCTCTGGCGCGCCTCATCTCCCAGCAGGGTCGCGCAAACCTTTTCTCATTCGCAGCCTTATTTTCGGCCGCGCTCCTGATGTGGGCCGCCGTCCACTCCCGTACCGCCGCTGCTGCTTCTCAGGATTCGCCCGCCACTTTATCAACGCCGTCGCCAGAACTGCGCGGCCAATCCCAGGAAGAAGTCCAACGCAAATCCGCCGGCTGCATCTCCTGCCACACCGCCACCGATGAGCCCACCATGCATCCCACCAAAACCGTGCATCTCGCCTGCACCGACTGCCACGGCGGCGACTCCAACGCAAGCATCTCTCCGGGAGCCGCGACGACTTCTCCCGAATACATCGCCACCAAACAAAAAGCTCACGTGCAGCCTAAAAATTCAGCATTCAGAAATCGCTCTGCGCTTCCCGAGCGCGCCTATACGCAGTGGCTCGCGGAATCCTACGAGTACATAAAATTTGTAAATCCCGGCGATTTGCGTGTCGCTCCCGAAACCTGCGGCTCCGCCGGCTGTCACGCCAGCGA
>JBBSFG010000143.1:0-9050 GCA_038238965.1 Candidatus Acidiferrales bacterium
ACCGACCGGGAACCCGCGATATGGTTTCACGAGATTTTTCGCACCGACGGAGAACCTTACCGGAAGACCGAAACGGATTTCATCCGCCAGATTATTGGAAGACAGAGCGAAGAATCAATCAAACCAAAAAAGGCAGCATAGGACGAGGGAAATTTCCGGTTTAGCGGATCCACACCGTTTTGATGTTCGTGAATTCGCGTATGCCGGCGACGCTTAACTCCCGGCCGTGACCGGAGCGCTTCACTCCGCCGAACGGAACGCGGGGGTCGGAAGCGACCATCTGGTTGATAAAAACCATTCCGGCTTCTAGTTCATTGATGAACAGGTCGCGTTCGCGGCCGTCGTTGGTCCACGCGCTGGCTCCCAGGCCGTAGCGGTGATCGTTAGCGACGCGGACGGCTTCTTCCGCGTTTTTCACCCGGAATAATGAGGCCACCGGGCCAAAAAGTTCTTCGCATCCGGCCGGCGAATTCCTGGGGACATCGGTAAGCACGGTGGGCGGATAGAAATTGCCCGGGCCCGCGTTCGGCTTACCGCCGGTCAGAAGCCGCGCGCCTGCTTCGATGGACTTTTGCACGTCGGCCTGCAACGACTGAACCGCCGCGGCGGTAGCCAGCGGGCCGACGTCGGTTTTGTCGTCCAGCGGATCGCCCAATTTCAGGGCTTCCATCTTGCCGACAAATGCGCGTTCGAACTTATCGGCAATTTCGTCCGCGACGATGAAACGTTTCGCGGCGATGCAAGACTGCCCGTTATTTCCCACCCGCGATTTCACCGCGGTGGTTATTGCTTCGTCGAGGTCGGCGCTGGGCATGACGATGAATGGGTCGCTGCCGCCCAGTTCGAGCACCACTTTTTTAATGCGCTTGGCGGCCGAAACTCCAACTTCCACGCCGGCTTGTTCGCTACCGGTCAGCGTGGCGGCCTGAATGCGCGAGTCGTTCAAAATGCCGTCCACTTCTTTCACGCCGATCAGCAAAGTTTGAAATGCGCCCTCGGGGAAACCGGCGCGGCGCACGATCTCTTCGATTTTCAGGGCGCATTGCGGCACGTTCGAGGCGTGTTTGAGCACGCCGACGTTACCGGCCATCAAGCCGGGGGCGATAAAACGAAAAACCTGCCAGAACGGGTAATTCCAGGGCATGACAACCAGAATCGGGCCGAGAGGCTGGTAATGGATATAGCTGCGGCTGGCGGTGGTTTCGACCACTTCGTCGGCAAGAAAACGCTCGGCATTTTCCGCGTAATAACGGCAGCCCCAGGCGCACTTCACCGCTTCGTCAACCGCGGAGCGCAGGGTTTTGCCCATTTCCAGAGTCATCAGCTTGCCGAGCGATTCTTTTTCAGTTTCAAGAATGTCGGCGGCCTTATTCATCATACGAGCGCGATCGGCGAAGGTAGTTTTTCGAAATGTCTCGAACGTTTTGGCGGCGAGGCTCAATTTTGCCTCGATTTGCGCAGCGGTCAGCGGCTCGAATGTTTTGAGCACCTCCCCGGTTGCGGGATTAACGGACGCGATCGGCATGTTGCGTGGGCCTCCTGAAGCGTGCGATGTCGTTGCGGACGGTTCCCGAACCTTAGAGCGGGATGCCAATAAATTATATGTGTTTTGCGAGAGAAATGCGCCCTGGCGGGGTTGGTATATGGAGGCGACGCCGGTTACCCATACGCCTTGCCAGTAACTTTTTACATACGTAGATACTATAATACTATAATGAAGGAAAGTGGCCGCTGCTTTGGCCGCGCCCCGAAGATGAAAAGGCCTATTCTGATGTCTCCCCCCTCCGATTGGATAGACCCTGGAACGACATTCATGCATTCCGCTCGGCCACGTAGGGGGCCTATGAGATTCAAGGACAAGTTCATCCGAACATTTGAAGTAGCACTTCACTGGAAAGGCTCGCCGCAACCGCAAGAGCGTCGTGCCGACAGGCAAAATCGCCCGCCTGACGAACGAGAGGCGGAGCTTGCCGAATCCCGCGCCGAAAACGAATCCGTGGATGGGCTCGAACACGAGTTGGTAGGCAGTGCAGGATCTCGCCAGAGCGACGCGCGAAACAAGTCTTGACCAGCGGGATTAGAACTTAAGACCGCGGATTACATCCTCACCGGGTGCGGGGCCACTAATCGAGAGATTTGTTCTGCCTAATGGCTTGCCGAAAAACCATTGAAAAACTATTGAGCTGAAAGCTCTACAGGTGAACAAAAGGCACTCCGGTGAGGGAGTGCCTTTTGTCTTTACCGATGGTATTGCGTATGAATTAGCGCCTGACGCCGCCTTGCGTTCGTGCGTTGTGCTTCTTGCGGTAAATGTTCTTGGATTCGCGATTCTGTTCGTGGTTGATTTGTTTTTTCTCGCCGGCCGTCAACTTGCCGCCGTTTGCAGCGCGGTCGGCGCGTACCTGCTGGTTGATTCCGCGTTCCTGGTTTTCCAGTTTGGCGGTTTCGCCGGCAGTCAACTGGCCGCTCTTCACGCCTTGCGCGATGCGGTCCTGCTGATTTTCCTGGCGCTGGCCCACTTCACTCTTGCTGCCGCCTGGCGCAGTGCTGGTGTTGTGCTTATCGTTATAAATCTGGTTGGAAAGGTGGTCCTGCTGGCGATTGACCTTGGCTTTTTCCGCGGGGGTCAATTTTCCACCGTTAGCGGCGCGATCTGCTCGGGTCTCGCCGTTGATCGCTGCTTCCTTGGTTTCCAGGTTGGCGGTTTCACCGGGAGTCAACTGGCCGCTCTTCACGCCTTGGGCGATGCGGTCCTGCTGATTTTCCTTGCGTTGCGCGACTTCGGATTTTTTCGCGGCATCCGTGGAAGTGCTCGACGTATCCTGACCAAACGAGACCGTTGCAGCCATCAGCATCGCTGCCGGAACAATGCTCCACTTCGTTCGATGATTCATGACATTCTCCCTTTTTTGGCTATCTCTTGATTTTGTACGACTTCCCGGGGTTGATTCGTCAAACCCTGGGGCTCGGGAGAAGTTGCGGGCTCGTAGCGGCCCGAAGGAACAGTTTTTGGGTCGCTGTAGGGTGCTGGCGGTTTGGACGCTACTAGGCGACTGCGGGGCGAAGAAGAAGAGAACGTCGCGGAGGACAGGTGAATCCGAAGTGCGAGCAAGATGGAGGTAAAGTTGGTGTCCCACTTCTAGGTTATAGAACTTTGCTGACGGGCAGGGTCACGGAGCCCAATGTGCCCGAGCCGGCATCGCGGACAATACGCATCATGCGCGTCTTCGCATGAAGCGCTATCTGGTTTGCTCCCTGCGGATGCCTTCGAGGGCGTGAAGAATCAGGAAAGCGACTTCGCTCTGGATGTGCAGATTGAGATTCGGGTTCTGGACGTAGTGCAAACTCTCGTTTACCTGCGGTTGCTCCAAAAGGCCCAAGGATTGGCCGCAATACCACGGGCGGAATATGCGGGAGCTCCACATAAATCCGGCATCCGGGCCCTGGGCACGGACACTTGCGCCGTTGATGTACAACACCAGATCATACGGCGCCTTATCCACGACGCGCAGATCGGAGATGGCTCTCAAGTATCTCGCGTAGGCGGCGGCGATGACCTCCGGTGTGCCTTTTTCCGTCCACAGAAAAATGCGGATCTCAGCATCGGGAAACCGGAGGTTTACGCACGGCGGGCGATTGCTTTTGGGAAGCGAAGCGTCGAGCGAAGACAACAATGCGGGAGCCGGCAGCCGAGAACCTTCCTGGATGTTCAAACCGGATCCGCCGCTGCTATTATCGCCGCCACCATTATCGCCGCCACTCACGGTGTTATCGGGACGGCTTCCACTTTCATCGCCCTGGCCGGCGCTGGCCTCCTCAATGGGAAGCCGACCCGTCTTGGAAACGCTAAACGGTTTCGCTTTGCGGTCCGGGGAGCGGCGGGCCGCCACTCCGAGTGCAAGAAGCACGGCCGCGAAAATTGCGATTACTGCCAGAATCGATCCGCGAATGTGCCAGCCCGAAAACCAGATTTGCGCCGGTAAATCCGGGATGATCGCTGTGGGGTTTTTCCGGGGCTTGTTGAACGAATCGAGCAAACTTTGCACCAGCCGGCCGTTCGCCGGTGCGCCTGGCTGTTCATCGACTGCCACCGGCTGCGATTCGCTTGCGATCCGCTCTTCTATCGCCACTTCGGCCTGCGGCGTGCCAGGTGAAACTATTGGTTCGCTCGGCGGCTCACTCGCATCGACGCGCGACAGCGCCACGGCCGCGGCTTCGCGGTCCGCGTCCTGCACGATGGCCGATTGCCCGGGCTCAACGGGAGTCGATTTGGTCTTCAGCCAATCGCGCATGCGGGTGCGCGATACCTCCGGCAAGTCCAGAAAGTGGATGCCGATCTTTTTTCGCGATTCGTCCCGCCAGGAAATACAGGCCGGAGCCTCAAAGCGCTGCCCGGTTTCAGGCATTTCAAACTCGACAAGCAATGATTCGCCTTCCGGAGTTGGTCCGACGATCTCCAGGGCGGCGCCGCCTTCGCTTACGTCGTAGAGGACGCCGTCCGTATTGGAGCCATGCAGGATGACGTAGAGGCGCGGCGTGATCTCAGTGCGCTGGTGAACGCGACGGTCCGCGGCATTGTGTTGCAGAACGCCTCGGCTGTCGCAGGATGAGTCGGCCATTAGCGGGATGTTACGTTATCGCTAAAGTGTAAGCAACGGTACTGAACCGGCGGGTTCCATGAAGAGCATTTTGCACGAAACGGCGATGCGATGTGGCGAGGTAAGAGTTCTGACGATCCTAATGCGCCGGCGATAATCCGAAAACCATAAGCGGTGAGTCGAGCGTTGCTACAAAGAGCCGGTCGCTATTGGAATCAAGCGCGAGAGCATAGGGATTTTTCGGACACCGCAGAGTTTTCAGGACGCGATTCCGCGCGCCATCGATTACCGTGATGCTGGCGCCGCCCGTGTCGGCAACGTAGATGCGGTTTCTGTTGGGATCCACCACAATTGCCTGAGGACGCTGTGCAACCTTTACGATGGCGATCACCGAGCGCCTGCGGCCATCGATCACGGTTACGGTGTCATCACCGTAATTTGCTACGTACGCGATATGCGTCGCGGGATTTACGGCCACGGCGCAGGGAATTGCACCCGTCGGCAGGTTGGTGACGGCGCCGGAATTTTCATCCACCATCGCCAGTTCCGCGTTGCCGGAGCGGGAGACGTACAGCGTGCCGGCCGCCTCGTCCAGCGCCAAACCCCACGCGTGCACGCCGGCAGACACTTTGCCTGCAACGGCGGCACTGCCGTCCAGCACGAGCAGCTTCGAGTCTTCGTAGCCCGCAATGTATATCCGCTCACGAGCAACATCGACGGCGATAGCGTCCGCCGATCCCGCTTTCACCGTACTGATGGAATTGGTGACTCCATCAATTATGGTTATGACGTCACTGAACGTGTTAGACACGTAAATCTTGTTGATGGCGGGATTGACCGCCAGTACATAGGGCAGCGGACCCACGTTTACAGTGGCTAGCACCGTGTTGCCCTGGCCATCGATCACGGTGACGGAGCCCCCACCGTTGTTGGCCACGTAGATCCGATTGGTGGTTTCATTTACAGCGATGGCCACCGGTGCCGGGCCTACACCTACGCTCGAAATGAAGTTCTTTTGCGGATCGAAGACTGAAATCGCGCCGCGCTTTGTATCCACGGCGTAGGCCTTTCCTGTTTGCGAATTCAGGACGACAGCCCGAGTGCTATTCAGTAGCACGGTGGAAGGTGTTGCCGCCTGTGGCCGGGCCGATGTGACGGCGCCGCAATTGAGCAGGAATACAATAAGGGCGGTTGCGGTCCGTGAAGGCACGCGGTTATGGTATCGCGAAAGAGTTGGCGGGAAAGATGTAAGGAGACCCTCTTTGAACGGAAATCTGCTATGCCCATCTATTTTGTTGTAAACAACCGGGCTGTCTCAGAGACAATCCGGAAAAGGGGATGATCGCGATGCCATCGAGATTTGTGGGGGCACTCTGGCTTTACGTGGCCATGGCGCTCTTATCCGAATCAATCGCTTTTTCCGCGCGGCCGGCGGCTCCGCAACGGCAGGCTTCCTTCCAGGTACTGGCGTTTTATACCGACAGAGGCGAGCCCGATCATATCGATTTTGCCAGGCAGGCGATCTCCTTCTTCGAAGATCTCGCCAGAAAAAACAATTTTGAGTTTCAGTCGACGACGCGTTGGGAAGATTTGAACGCCGAAAACCTGAAAAAGTTTCAAGTAATCTTGTGGCTGAACGACTTTGCGCACACTGCGGAGCAACGCGCGGCCTTCGAGGGTTACATGAACGGCGGCGGCGCATGGCTTGGTTTCCACGTGTCCGGCTATAACGACGAGAGTACGCAGTGGCCGTGGTTTGTTGATTTTCTCGGCGGCGCCGTTTTCTACGGAAATAACTGGCCGGCGCTTCCCGCGACACTCGTTGTCGACGATCGGGCTCACCCGGTGACACATCGATTGCCCGCCATCTTCGTTTCTCCGGCAAATGAGTGGTACGTCTGGAAACCCAGTCCCCGTCTGAACAAGCAGGTAAGAGTGCTGCTCTCGCTGGATGCGAAAAACTATCCGCTAGGATGGAAAGACACCATTACCGCCGGCGATGTGCCCGTCGTGTGGACGAATACGGTCTATCGAATGATTTATATGAATATGGGTCACGGCGACAAAATCTTCACCAGCGATCAGCAAAACGCATTGTTCGAGGATGCCATCCTGTGGCTAGGCCGCCGGAAATAGCAGGCCAAATTTGTGAAGTATGCCATTCCAAGGCGGCTCAAGTTGATAATGGCCGGCGACCCTGGAGGGAGAGAAAATCTCTCTCGTCGTTCACAGCTGGTTCCCGGCATCCACGGTGAAGGCGTGGCACTCCAGGCAGACTAGGTTCACCGAAGACTCTCCACGTAAGCGATCAACGCTTTCAGATCTTCCGCTGGCAACTCTATAGGGGGCATCCCGCCGGCCTTCATCTTCGCGGTGGGATGCTTGAAGAGTTCTTCCATTTGCACCGGCGATAATTTTGCCGAAATTCCTATCAACGCGGGCGCCGCTGCTGTACCCGCTCCGCCGTCGCCATGGCACGCATTACACGATTGCGCCTCGAAAATTGTTTTGCCCTTGGCAGCCAAAGGGTCCGCCAAGGCTACGTTCGCCGCGGCCAGGGAAGCGGAAGAAAGCTCCGGTTCAAATGGCTTGCGCATGTAGTCTTCTTCTTCGGTTTTTTGCTTGGCCAATTGCTGGGCAACACCAGGATCGTGCTTGTCCAGATATTCGCTGCGCAGCCCCAGCCCAATCAACACAGTGAATACGAAGATATAGGCCGCCATTGCCACCGGCCGCTTCCATGGGCGGCGCTCGACGCTGCGATCCAGAAACGGCAGTGCGATAATCGCCAACACCAGAACCGAAGGAATTACGAGTATTCCGACTACCGACGCGGCACCATGCCAGTACTTCAGCCACTGAAAAATCGGCAGGTAGTACCACTCCGGCCGTGGAACATATTGCGCGTCGGCAGGGTTGGCCGCCGGCCCCAGCTGCATCGGGACAAAAAAGCACAACGCTCCTAAACCGATAATCAACAGGGCCGTAAGCGAAAGATCCATCAACACCTGACGCGGATAAAACAGCTCTGGCTTTTGTCGCGGATGGTATGGATCCTCATCAACCGGTCCGGCGGCGCCCGCTTTGCGGAAGACAAATATGTGCGAGGCCACCAGCGCGAAAATAGCGGCGGGAATCAAAAACACGTGGGCGACGAAAAATCGAGAGATCGTCAGCGTGCCCATTTCCGTACCGCCGCGCATCAGGCGCTTCAAGCCTTCTCCGACAAATGGAACTTCGCTAACCGCGTTGGAGCCTACCGCGGTGGCAAAATACGCTCGCTGATCCCATGGCAGCAAATAACCCGTAAATGCCATGCCCAGCACCAGCGCAAAAAGCGCGCACCCGGAAACCCACAGTAATTCGCGCCGCCCTTTGTACGCACCATAAAGGTACGTTTGCGATAGATGCAGCAGCAGTACCACGACCATCGCGCTGGCCCCGTAGGCGTGTAAGCTGCGCAGAAACGAGCCGGCCGTAACCACTTTCGTGATGTAAGCGACGGTGGTATGTGCGTGGTCCGCCGACGGCACGTAGTACAGCGCCAAAAAAATACCGGTGATCACCTGCGAAATAAAAATAAACAGCAGCCCGGACCCAAAAACGTACGCGAATCGCGCCCCACCAGGGATTGGCTCGTACAACGCCGTCTTGAGCAAGCTATCGAGGCCCGTGCGTTGGTTCACCCAGCCAATAATTCCTCGAGACGGCGGCGAATCCTCACTCGGATTTTTATTTATGGTATGCATTCGTCGAGAAATCTTTCTCAGCCGATGACTTCTTTGTCGGGTACGAGCTGCCGGAAATATTGAAATTGCACCATCAGTTGACCGCCTTCCTCTGAGGAAGTGAGCGTATCCATGCCACGTTGTGATGGTCCGCTCACTCGTGTCCCATCGGACGTGAACGTGGCCCCATGACACGGACATATAAACTGATGTTTCTCCTTATTCCAAGGCACTGTGCAGCCCAGGTGCGGGCATACTGAGGTGAGCACCTGCAGTTTGCCCTGCGCGTCTTTCGTTACGTAAACGGCTTTTTCCGAAATTGTTTTGCGCCAGCCGTCCACCTGTTCGATCTGGATGGTGCGCAATACCGGCTCAGTCGCCGCTGAAAACTCGCTGGCGGCGCCCACCGGCGATGGTTTCAACTCGGTGGTCCGGCGAAGTAATGGAAAAAGCGAGAACCTTACGACGGGGATCGCCAGCAGCGCGCCCACCAAGCCAAAGCCGATCCCCAGCAAAGCGCCAAGAAACGACCGCTTGCCCGTTCGCGGTTCATCCGTCAAATTGTCGTCCGCCAAATTTTCTGGACTATCCGCGCGAGCACACATTGCACTCCCCCATCACGCCGATATACGCCGTCGGTGATCCACGGGCGTGGCGCGGCTACACTTTATTCCGTGTCTTACTTCTTGGCTAGTGTCCGGATGTAGGCAACCAATTGTTGAAT
>JBBSFG010000144.1:0-9023 GCA_038238965.1 Candidatus Acidiferrales bacterium
TGGCCGGGATTCAGGGTGTGGGCAGTCGAGGTCGTGACGGTAACGACATTGGAAGTACGCGTCGCCGTAGCGATGGGTACGCGCGCTTGCGCAGCAACGTGTTGCAAATCAACCACGGAGAGATTTCCCGCACCGCCCGGCGTCACGTAGGCCAGATCGACACGAGGTTCGAGAGCGATCTGGGGATTCGAGCCAGTATTTAGCGTCACCGAAGCAACCGGACAGTAGGTCGGGGCGGCCGCGGGCGGCTGACCCGGCAGGCAAATTGATGCGGGCTGCGTCGGGTCCAGATTAATGATGAACCCCACGTTGGTGGAAGCAAAGGCAACCAACCCGCGATGCGTAAGTGAATCAATGCCGACCGCATAAGGCAGTGGAGCGGCCGTAGGAGGAGTAGCGGGCGCGCTCGCCGGAATCAATGTACTCAGGTCGATCTTGCCGATTGGAGTTGTCGACGGAGCCGCCGGCGGAACAGGGATCTGAAAAATCCACAAGCTGCGATCGGCGTAGTTCACCACTGCGGCGATGTGCAACGACTCGTCTATCGCTACGCCGGTCGGCACGCTGCCGGGAGGCGTCGACAAGGGAATGCTGCCGGTAGGAATCGAGGAACCAAGCAGCACCGGCGTGCCGGTATGGAGATCAACGAATTGGATCGCACTGGTACCGGTTTCGGCTACAACTGCAACTCCAAGCACGCTGTCCAACGCGATGGCGCTGGGAGCGGCGCCGGCTGGCAAAGGTATCAACGCGGGCGTGGCATCCGGTTTGTTCGTGTTGGCATAGTCTGGAACGATCGCCAGGTTGGTGTACGACGTCGACGGGTTGGCATTGGTATTCGTAACGCTGACCGGATACAGTCCCGATAATCCGTTCAGATTTGGAAGCGTCACGTTTAGTCGGCGCGGAGTCGAAACGTTGGAACTGTTCGGATCCGTCACGATCGGCAATGTGCCGCCGTTCAAGTGCGCCGAAACCACCAAGGCGTCCGGCGGTCCATAAAATCCACCATCAATGGTCATCGAAGGCCCACCGGGAAGCACTTGTGAGTCTTCCGGCAGGCTGTCCGGATTGGATGCTACCACCGCCGGCTTTTCAGGCACCACCGTGACGTTGAAATTTCCGCCCGCCACCTTGGTCACCGGGCTCGCCGGATTCGTGCTGGAAATATCCACTTGAAAAGTGCCCGCCACTGCCAGTTGGTCCGCGTTTAGCCGCACACGCGCGCCGATGGACGAAGCGGAATTACTGGGAGAAAAAATAACTTTTACCTGTGACGGTGCAATCGTATACGGCCCCACCGTTACGCCCACGCCGCTGGAAGTCAAATTTGTGGCGTTAAGGAAAATGTCCTGCAGTAAAGCGCCCTGCGGCGCTATGGGAGGAGCAACATTCGAGAAACCGATGGGCCCCGCCTGCACTACCGTCACCGTGCCGGTCGCGAATCGCGTGGTATCCAGCTTGGAGGTGGCCACCACCGTCACCGTCGGCGGGGTCGGCACCGTTGCCGGCGCGGTATACAAGCCGTTGGCGTCGATGGAGCCGCATCCTGGAGAGCAACTTGTGGCCGTGGGCGCGATGGGATTAGTCGTGGTGGCTTGCACCAGCAACCACGTAACGTCATTGGGCGTCTGATCGGTGGTGAGCGTAGCGGTAAATTGGAAATTCGCGCCGGTGGCCACGGTGGCCGTGGGAGGATTTACCGTAGCGCG
This sequence comes from Candidatus Acidiferrales bacterium, assembly GCA_038238965.1. Lineage (GTDB taxonomy): Bacteria > Acidobacteriota > Terriglobia > Acidiferrales > UBA7541 > Acidiferrum. The sequence continues at coordinate 1,713 of JBBSFG010000144.1, forward strand.
GATTCCGGAATCCAGTGAGATGATGCTGGACCCAGTTTTCTTTTTGTCCGCGTTCGAAGTAGCTGTCACGCTTATGGTCGGCGGTGGGTTAGGAACGGTTGCGGGCGCGGTAAATGTAACCGTAGTGTCCAGTTGATTCGACAGAACGCCTTGCGCCGCAGTGCAGGGAGCCGCCGCAGAGGTCACCGGCGTCGTTGTGCCCGTTGGCGTCGTGGTCGTGGTGAACGTGCACGACCAGATCACCGATACGTCGGTTGCTCCGGTGACGATCGCCGTCAACGTCACGGACTGGTTCACTACCAGCGTGCCGCCTTGCGGCGCAACCGAAACCACCACCACGTTTCCCTTGCTTCCGCCTCCGCATCCGGCAATCGTGATGGATGCAAGGGCCGCAGCCCATAAGAGAACTCTGCTCATTTTCGCTTTCTTGATTCCCACTGTCTCCCCCAAAAGCTCAGGCGTTTTTTTCCGCTAGGCCTAAGTCAGCGGCGCAAAACCTTCTGCGCGTACATACCTGCAAATCCCCCGGCACCCCGCCTCAAAACGTCCGGCTAACCGTAAACCGGAATGTGCGTAAAGGCTCGAAATAATTCAGCCGCCCCGGATTATCGATGAAACGATTCAGCGTCGGAGCGAATTGAAATCGATAGAAATCCTGCAGCAACGGATTGTTCTTGATCAAATCAATTTCGCTTTGCTCGATGAAATCGGGGGGCGCGGAAATCTGCGTATGCAGCCTGTTGATATTGAACGCGTAGTAGATACGAAATGGCGCCTGGATGATAGGCAGCTGTACCACTAACTCGGCGCCAGTGGAGGCCCGTACACGGAAATTCGTTCCCGAGGCGATGGAAAGTTGCCGCTGTAAACCGACCTGGGATGGTGCATCCGGAAACTGATTCAACAGGTTCTGAAATCCCGTGGGATCCAGCTTCAGGGCATCCTGGCGAACGATGCCCACAGTGCCGACGTCCATAAAAATTCCCGCGGTGACAGGTCCGGCGATGGGTATGCGATATTCGAAATTTCCCCAGGATTGCATGTCGCCGCCCGGAAACGTGATCGTATAACCGAGCACAGGCACGCTCAGCGCCCGTTGAATGGGAGTGCCGTTGCTGTTTAACGACGTGGGGTCAGTGTAGATAAACTGTTGTGCCGTGGCCGTGGGAATGAACGTTACCGGCGAAATAGAGCGGATGTCAAAGCCGCGAATGTCGTTTTCCCCACCCATATAGAAACGGCTGAACGGGGGAACTTCTCTGCCGCCATACCCGGTGATGTACGCCGCAGTAACGTGAACACCGAGGACGTTCCGCTTCTTGTTTATGGGGTGGAACAATGTGTAATCAAAAATATTGCTGATGCTGTTGACGTTGCCACCCAGCGGGCCGCCGGCAAACGACAGGGAGTAGAAATATTTTTTCCCTCCCGTGGGATTTTGCGGATTATTAATGGTGTTGTAGGAAATGCTGGGCGTGATGCTGCTGGAAATGATGCCATTGAGCGCGCTGGGCCCGGCAACACTGCGGAATTGAAGCTGCTCAAACAACAGCGTGGAAGCCTGGTTAAACGCGGTGATGTTGGTACGGGTCAGGCCGTAGGACGCCTGCACGCGGGTGAACGGCCGCTTCTTCAGCGGATAACTGGCGAAGACCGTGAAACCCGTGCTGTCCTGGTTATAGTTTTGAATAAACTGCGGATTGATGCTCACCGCCTGTCCGGTCAAAAGGGCTTGCTGCTGGGCCTGGTCGAACTTGTACCGGCTGGAAAAAATAGTGAACCCGGACTGGATGGGCCGGTCAAACAGGTAAGGCTCGGTAAACCCAAATTGGAAGCTGCGCTGCAGGTTGCCGAACTGCGCGGAGAACGTTAGCGTTTCGCCCAGACCCAGAAAATTGTTGGTCTGGTAGGTGAGCCCAATGAAACTGCCCGACAACCCGCTCACGCCGCCCTGCAAGCCGATGGACTGTTTGCCCTTTTCTTTCAGCTTAAGGTTGATGTCGACGGTACCTTCCTTGGTATTGCGCTTTAACTCTGCGGCCTTATCCGCTTCGATCTTGTCGAAATAATCGAGCTGATTCAGGCGCAGGATGCTCAATTCCCAGGCGCGCTTGTTGAACAGTTGGCCTTCGTCGATCAGTAACTGCCGGCGGATCACTTTGTCGCGCGTCGTGGTATTGCCGCTGAAGTCGATGCGCCGCACGTAATATTGCTTCTCTTCGTTGAACTTCATCGTCAAATTGATGATTTTCTTATCGTCGTCGAGATTGGTTTCCGGCTCGGCGGTGAAATCGATGAAGCCGTATTCGCCGTAGGCGTTTTTGTAACTCTCCAGGGCCTTGCGAACTTTACCAGTGGCGAAAAGATCGCCTTCCTTCAATGGGAAAATCGATTTGAGAGCATCGACCTTCAGCGACAGGGCTTTGTCGGGGTCGGCGCTGACTATTTTCAACGATCCCATCCGGTATTGGTCGCCTTCTTCGATGGGGATGGTGATGTTCACGGCTTTGCCCTGCCCGTGCGCGGTGAAGGGCAACGGAACGCCCAGGCGATACGCCGGCGTATCGATATTTTCCAGGATGGGGTCCTTGACCAGTACCTTGAAGTAGCCGTTGTCCTGGTAAAGTCCGCGGACGCCGACTTCCAAATCTTCGTTTAACTTGTCGCGGTCATAGGTCTTGGAGAGCACCGCGATTTCCGTGAGGTACAGCGGGATCGCGTAAGGCCGGTCGTGGCGCATGGCGCGAATCAACTTGCGGTCGCTGAAAGCGTGATTGCCGGTGAACTTGATTTGGCCGACCTTAACTTTGGGGCCTTCCTCGATTTTGAAGACCAGGATGACCGCATTGCTCGACGCAATTTTTTCGTACTCCGGTGTGACCTTTGCGAATTGGCGGCCGTGCTCGCCCAGCAATTCGCGCAACACCACTTCCGCTTTCTTGATGCGCGTGGGGTCAAACTGGCTTTCCACCGTCAGGCCAACCTTGCGTTCCTTGAAACGATCCAGAATGTCCGACTCTGAAACGGAATGAATGCCGTCGTAACGAATGCGCCGGATCACCGGGCGCTCTTTCACATCAAAGATGACTACCTTTGAATTCGGTTTATCGGGCGAATCTTCCACGCGCAACTTAACGTCTTCAAAAAACTGGGTATTCCACAAAGCCTGAAAATCTCGCCGCAACGTATCCTCGTTGTAGCGGTCGCCTTCACGGCTGAAGACGCGGGCTCGTAAGGTGTCGCTGCGAATTCTGCGATTGCCGAGAAATTCGATGCGCTCGATGACCGCCTGCGACGGAGCGGTGGCCTGAGTTTGACCTGCTGGCGGAGAAGATTGCGGCGCTTCCTGCGCGGGATCGGCGCTTGGGGAGAGAGGGGCGTGAGGGGACGCGTCTGCAACGGCATTGTTTCGCGTAGCAGCGGGTGAAGCGATGGCGAAGAAAAATATCAGTATCGCAATCGCGTGAACCCGGCCCGGCAAAACCCCGTTAGGAAAACAGACTTTTCTTTGAGCGGCCATGAAAGCGATCAAGGCCGCGCCCCCGAACCCAAGATGTTCATCTCCTGCCAGACCCGGTGCGGGCCGGCTATTGCGCCGGGCGCTCTGCGGCCGCCCAGTCGGTCAACCGCCTTGCGACGACGCGTTTGGTGTCAGATTCGTTAGTGAACTACAGGGGTTGCCTCACCCACTGGCCGGAACGCCAGAGCTTCGCCCGCGACGTAGATTTGCAGCGTCGCTGGCCTCTGTATTCCACCCTGGATCAAGGCCTCGGAAAGCGGATCTTCCACGTACTTCTGTAAAGCCCGCCGCAGCGGCCGCGCCCCGTAATTGCGGTCCGCACACGTTTTCTCGAGTATCCACTGCCGTGCTTCCGGTGAAACCACGATCTGTACCTGCCGGTGAATCAGCGTGTCATTCAACTGCCCTACCAGCAAGTCGATAATGCGAAGCAAATCGTCGTCACCAAGAGGATTGAAAATAATCACTTCGTCCAGACGGTTCAGAAACTCCGGATTGAAAGCGCGCTTCACCTCGTTCATCACCAGCTCTTCCATGGACTTGAGCCCGGCTTCATCGGTTCCCGATTGGAAACCCATGGAGGTGCGCTTTTGCAGATGCCGCGCGCCAAGATTGGAAGTCATGATGATGATGGTATTCCGGAAATCAACGGTGTTTCCGAGACCATCCGTAAGCTGCCCGTCTTCAAACACCTGCAACAATATATTGAAGACGTCCGGGTGGGCCTTTTCAATTTCATCCAGCAGGATCACCGAATACGGTGTGCGGCGAACCCGCTCGGTCAACTGCCCGCCTTCTTCGTAGCCCACATAGCCTGGAGGCGCGCCGATCAGTTTCGAAACGGAGTGCTTCTCCATAAATTCCGACATGTCGAAGCGCACCAGCGATTTTTCGGAGCCGAACAGAAACTCGGCTAGCCGGCGCGCGACTTCCGTTTTCCCGACGCCCGTGGGCCCCAGGAAGAAGAAGCAGCCGACCGGACGCAGCGGCGATTTCAAACCGGCCCGGCTTCGGCGAATGGCGCGAGCCAGAGCGGTGATGGCTTTGTCCTGGCTGATGACCCGCTTGTGCAGTTCGGGCTCGATGCGCAGGAGTTTCTGCTGCTCGTCTTCTTTAATGGAGGTGACGCCGATGCCTGTCCAGCGCGACACCACTTCCTCTATATCCTCGCGGGTGACGATGCCCGTGGATGCGTCGTCCAGCTTGTAGCGCTCGCGAAGCCCGCGCAGGTTTTCTTTTTCTTTGCGCTCTTCTTCGGAATAAAAACGCGCTTTTTCGAATTCATGATTGGCGATGGCCGTTTCCATCCGGTGGGTGATGAACTTGACGCGCTTCTGCACCTCGCCGACTTCTTCGGGAACGCTGGCCTGGCGCAGCTTGACGCGCGCGCCCGCTTCGTCGATCAGGTCGATGGCCTTGTCCGGCAGGAAACGGTCGGGAATGTAACGGTTCGAAAGATATACGGAATAGCGCAGCGCCTCGTCGGTATAGCTTACGGCGTGAAATTTCTCGTAGCGTTCCCGCACGCCGCTGATCACCTGCACCGCTTCTTCTTCGTTGGGCGCGGGAACTTTCACGGATTGGAAACGGCGCTCCAGCGAGCGGTCTTTTTCGACGGACTTGCGATATTCGCCGGGGGTGGTAGCGCCGATACATTGAATCTCGCCGCGCGAAAGCGCCGGTTTCAGAATGTTGGCGGCGTCCAGCGAACCTTCCGCCGACCCGGCGCCAACCAGGGTATGCAATTCATCGATGAACACGATGGAGTTCTGGCTCTCCATCAATTCCTTCATGATGGTCTTGAGGCGCTCCTCAAACTGTCCGCGATATTTCGTGCCCGCGACAATTAAAGACAGATCGAGGGAAAGAATCCGCTTGTCCGCCAGAAAAGGCGGCACGTCGCCATCGGAAATGCGCTGAGCCAGCCCTTCAACAATAGCGGTCTTACCCACGCCGGGCTCGCCGATCAGAACGGGGTTGTTCTTCGTGCGGCGGCACAAAATCTGGATGACGCGCTCCACTTCGCCGTCGCGACCCACCAGTGGATCCAGTGAGCCTTCGGAAGCCGCCTGCGTCAGATCGCGGCTGAATTCCGCCAGCAGCGAAGTTTCTTTCGGACGCGCCGTGGTGGTCTTCTCTCCAGACGTGCGCGCCAACTCTTCGCGCAGCGTCGAAAGACGCAGCCCGCGTTCCATCAGAATTTCCGCGCCAAAGCATTTTTCTTCGCGCAGAATTCCCAGCAGCAGATGCTCGGTGCCGACGTGCTTCACGCCCAACCGCTCCGCCTCTTCACCGGCCATATTCAGGATGCGTTTGCATTCCGCGCTCAGCGGCACCTCCACGGACGTGGAGATACGCTCGCGAATGGTGATGCGCGCTTCAATCTCTTTGCGGATCGATTCGATGGAGCCTTGCTGCCGCAAAAATCGATTAGCCAGCGCCTTGTCCTCTCTCATCAGCCCGAGCAGCAAATGCTCGGTCTCGATGTAAGGACTGCCATACTGGCTGGCCTCATATCTGGCAAAGAAAATTACGCGACGCGCTTTTTCTGTATAACGTTCGAACACGTTAGCTCGCTTCTCCCCCGGGGGTCTCACCCGCATCGGCCGAAGCCTTGCGAGTAGTAAGAACGCCATGCTCCAGTGTGAGGATCCGATCGCAACGCGCGGCGAGCTTCAGGTTGTGCGTCGCGATCAGCGACGTCAATCCCAACGTGCGGTGCAGCCGTACCAGCAACTCGAACACAGCCCAAGCATTCTGCTCGTCTAGATTCCCCGTCGGTTCATCTGCCAGCAACACAGCCGGCCCAGTGACAAGCGCCCGGGCAATCGACACGCGTTGCTGTTCCCCGCCGGAGAGTTCCCCTGCGCGGCTGCCGGCCCGATTTTCCAGGCCAACCTCCGCAAGCCACTTCCGCGCCATCCCCAGCGCAGAAGCGAAATTTTCGCCGCGCAACAACAGCGGCATGGCTACGTTTTCCTCAGCCGTAAAATCGAGCAGCAACTGGTGACGTTGCCACAAAAATCCCACGGCGCGATTGCGAAATTCTGCAACCAGCGCGTCTTGATTCGATTCAATGGCTTTCGACGCGAAGTATACTGTACCGCTTGTCGGCATGTCTAGCGCGGCCAGCAAATGCAGCAGAGTGCTTTTGCCCGCGCCGGAGGGGGCCACAATCGCGGTCATCTCTCCGTGCTGCAAAGTGATACTGGCGTCCACCAGCACCGCCAAAGTTTTCACGCCGGAACCATAATTTTTCTTCAGATTGCGGCCTTCGAGCACAATTTGACCGGGCGCAAACCTCATGTGCTCCGATCCGGCGCCTCCAGGTTTCCCAGTCTGTCCTTGTGTCATCATCCGCGTCTCAACAAATCCTCTGGCTCGAAAATTCCTCTATAACAGTTTAGATGCGGAGCCGAGCCCGCTGTGAGCTTCAAAACTGCCATCTTTAGCCAACGAGGGGGATAAAAGCATTCCCCTTTTTGCCCCTGCCTCGCCCGCGAAAAACAGGCCGATTAGGTACCATTTTGGTCCTTGACTAACTCTTTTACAGTCAATCACTTGAAGAGGGCTTCCCTGCTCCCGGGTTTGAGGGTTGCTTCCCCGGGCTTGCCCACCTGCCTCTGTACTTCTGTTAGGAGCAAATGGTGCGCCAAAACGTGGCCGCCACACCTCTCACTCATAGCGAAGAATGTCCACCGGCAGAAGCTTTGCGGCGGCCCGCGCCGGCAGGATAGTCGCCGCCAGAGATATGCCCATGGAGATCGCCCCGATCCATACCCCATCCAACA
>JBBSFG010000145.1:0-8993 GCA_038238965.1 Candidatus Acidiferrales bacterium
GTCAGCGGCGTTTATCTCGCCGCGCAAACGCGCCCGCCGGAAAAATCCCTGATCGACGCGCAGAAAATTCGCGCCCACGTCAAATTTCTCTCCAGCGATTTGCTGGAAGGGCGGGGAATGGCGCAGCGCGGCAGCGATCTCGCCGCGGAATACATCGCCACGCAATTTGCCATCGACGGATTGAAGCCCGCCGGCGACCACGGCACCTACTTCCAGGAAGTGCCCATGGTCGCCATCACCACGCTGCCGGAAACCACCTTCGCGCTGGCGCCCGCCACCGGCGACCCGTTGCCGCTGAAAAATCTGGACGATTTTGTCACCCACAACGAAACGCAAACGGAGGTAGCCGATATCGACGCGCCCATCGTGTTCGTCGGCTACGGCATTACCGCACCCGAATATAAATGGGACGACTACAAAGGAGTGGACCTTAAGGGCAAAGTTGCCCTCCTGTTTGTGAATGAGCCAACCTCCGACGATCCCAAATTTTTTACCGGGCGCGCGCTCACCTACTACGGCAGATGGGTTTACAAGTTCGAAGAAACTGCTCGCCGCGGCGCGGTCGCCACGCTGATCATTCACCGCAAAGACCTGGCTAGTTACGGCTGGGAAGTGGTCAGGAATTCCAGCGGCAAGGAAAAGTCTTACCTGAAGCTCGACGGCACGCCGAGGTTGCAAGCCGCTTCATGGATTCACCTCGATGCCGCCAAAAAACTGGCCGCCATGGCGCACATGGATGTGGACCAGATGTTCCAGCAGGCGCAGTCTCGCGATTTCAAGCCGGCGGAGCTGCCCGTGCGTTTGAAGGCTCACATCGCCAGCGCTGTACGGTCCTTCGACTCCAGGAATGTTCTGGCCATGCTTCCGGGCTCTGCAGCGGGCGCCAACGCCAAACGCCGCGACGAGATGGTGATGTACACCGCGCATTACGATCACCTGGGAATCGACACCACGCAAAAAGGCGACAATATCTACAACGGCGCGGTGGACAATGCCACCGGCTGCGGAATTTTGCTGGAACTGGCGCGCGTGTGGTCGCAACTGCCGTCCGCTCCGCCGCGCTCTATTTTATTCGCCGCAGTTACCGCCGAAGAACAGGGCTTGCTGGGCTCGGAATATCTAGGCAAGCATTTGTCGCTGCCCGCGGCAAACGTCACGCTCGATTTGAATTACGACGCGGTCGCCCCCATCGGCGATCCCGAGGAAATAGAGATCACCGGCGCCGAGCGCACCACCTTTTATCCTCAAGTGCAAACGACCGCTCAGAAATTTGGATTGGCGATCCGCCCAGACGCCCAACCGGAAGCCGGGCACTATTACCGCTCCGATCATTTCAGCCTCGCGCGCGTGGGCATCCCGTCGTTTTCCATCAGCGAAGGCCTGAAATTTAAGGGCCACGACGAAGCCTGGGGTCGCGCCCAGGCGAAAGACTACGTCGAGCATCACTATCATCAGCCCAGCGATGAATACCGCCCCGAAATGGACTTCACCGGCCTCGCCAAAGTCGCCCAGTTCGGCTTCGACCTGGGCATGCAAGCCGCATCGCAGCCTACGCTGATTCAATGGCAGCCCGGCGACGAGTTCGCCGCCGCCCGCAAATAATTTCGGAATTTTACTGGAGCTCCGGTGCTCTACCTCGGCCAAACTCCCGCGGTGAACGACTTGATGGTGTGAAATCCCAGCCGGTCGTATAGCTGCACCGCCGTGCGGTTTTCCGACGTGACTGTTAGAGTCAACTCTTTAAACTTCAATCCGCGCAGCGCTTCTTCCGATTTGTTCATCAGCATGCGCCCCAGTCCGTGCCCCTGAAAGCCCGGTGCCACGCAGATCTGCGTGGTATGGCCGACTCCCGGCGATACCTCGCTGGTGAGTACCGCCGCCACCAGTTCGTCACTACCAGGTTGGCGCAACACAAACGACGCGGCCGGAATGAATTGCCCGCATCCCGGCAGCAAAATAATATTTTTCAAGAACCGCAGCGCTCCGGAGACACTGCGATATTGGTCGTTGATTTCTCCATCCACGTGATCGGCGTACGACAGGTAAATTAATTTTGCGCACGGCTCGAAGTAGCGGTCATTCCAGCGGTCCACACGCAAGTTGCCGGTGGAATGGGAATTTGTCTTCGGCGCTTTCTGCAGGTCCAGCAGCATGAATTGCCGCGTAAACAGATGAAAACCCTGTTCTCGCAGGGGAGCGTCGATCGGTCCGCTGAAGGGCATCAGCTGCGCTTCAATGCGCTCCAGTTGCGGCATGGCGCGCATGGCAAAAAGCGTTTCTTCCAACAGACGTTGGGCGATCGTGGCCTGCGGGAACTGCGCCGAAACATATAGACCGCCGATCAGCCCTTTCTGTTCTTCCATCACGAAAAACGAATAGCCCGCCGCGTTTCCGTTTTCAAACGCCACGCTGCCGGAAAGCGCGCGCGCCTCCAGAAAACGCTTGATCAGTTCCAGCGCGCCGCGATAATCCCAGTGCAGCTCCTTGCGCCAATGCCGGGATTCCTCTTCCAGAAGTGGCTCAAGTTGGCGGACCGTGGTCTGTCGCAAATCGACAATGTTCATGGGCTGGTAGGAAGGCGATGCGGCCCCTGCCGCATGCTGTCCTATGATAGCCGATTCGCCTGATAGCGCGAAAACGGGACCTCGCCGCGCCGCAGTCCGCGATATAAGTGCGACACAGCTTCTCCGCTACCGCCATAGGCGCGGAAAAGGTGTGCTAGCATGCGAATTATCGGAATTTGCAGCCCGTTGTACCCGGTTTGTACTGTGAGGGATAGAAAAACGGCGCGCTTTTTCGCCCACGTTGCGCAGACCACGCATGTCGATCCTCTCTGAACTACGCTATCCGACGCGGTGGTATACAAAAATTCTGACGGCTATTTTGGCGTTGGTTTTTTTTGCCGTTCTGGCTACCGCCGGGGTGGCCGGTTTTCTGGTGTACCGCATTGTCAAACCGCAGCGCACCAGCTCGGAAATCAATTTGCAGAGTTTTCCGGGTCGCCCGGAAACCGTGGCGTTTACCGTGCCGGGCATCGGCGCGCGCGAGGGCTGGTTTTTCCCGGGATTGCGCGGCGCGCCCACGATTATCCTTTGTCACGGATACAGTTCCAGCCGGGGCGAGCTGTTGACTCTGGTTTCCGCGCTGCAGGATCACCAGTACAACGTTTTTCTTTTTGATTTCGCCGCGCACGGCGGAAATCCCGGCATGACCACCTTCGGCTTTCGCGAAGCCGACGAACTGGGCGCGGCCATTGATGCGCTCGCGGCACGCAACGATGTCGATCCCCACAGCTTCGGCGTGTGGGGTTACAACCTGGGCGCCTACGCCGCCCTTCGTGAAGCGGAAAGAGACTCGCGCATCCGCGCTCTGGCGCTGGACTCCGTCTACGACAAGCCTGAACAAATGGTCAAGATCGGCGTGGAGCGTACCGGCCTCGCGGGATTTCCGCTGATGGTGCGGTCCGCGGAAATCAGCTTTGAATTGCTGAATTTGCCGTTTCGCAATCAGCCAGCTGTCTCGTCGCGCCTGAGCGATTTGCACAACGTTCCCATCCTTTTTATCCAGGCTTCCGACGATCCCGAGCTGGCGCGCATCACTCGCGACATGTTCTTGAAAGCCCCCGAGCCCCGCGAACAGGCCATCATCGGCCGCGGCAACTTCGTAGCCTTGAATGACGAAGACAAGCGCGCCTATGAAACTCGCGTGGTCTCGTTTTTCCTATTGCGGCTTCCCGCCACCGGCAAAGTCTCGCGCTAGCGGCCGCACCTTTACGATCTCCGCATGGGCAGACAGCTCTGAAATCACCGCGATAATTTCGGCGCTATTTTTCAGCTCACCCAGACCTTTTTCCGTGGTTATCACCAGGGCCTCACCGGGAACTCCAGCGCTCCACTCCGTGATTTCACGATGCAGATAGAAATCCAGCTGGTATCCCCAGCCGCGCTGAAGCTTGAACGAATACGCGCGCGCAATATCCGGTGCCCTGATTTGCGCCGCGCAAACGCGCGCCGAAATCCCCGCGTCCAGCTTGCCGGCGCCCACATACCCGAGCGTCAGAAGCAGCAGCATTGTCAGCACTGCGCCTATTAATGCCGTGGGTGTCTTGCAAACCGCCGCCAGGCAAATAACCGATAACCCGCCAACTATGGCAATAACCACGAAAATAGCCACCAGGGACCCGTTTATTTTCGCTTTGGAAAAGAGGGCCCAGCCGGCGGCGATCAGATAGAGAATGCCCGCCGAGCCGGCCGCGTAGCGCGGAAAAGCATGTCGGGATTTCTGCGTTCGTGCGGCGGCCGACGCAATCAAAAACAGCAGTGGCGGCACCACGGGAAGTATGTAGCCCGGCAGCTTCGATTTCGACAGAGAGAAAAACAGTACCGGAAACAATCCCCACGCGGCCATGTACAGGGTTTGTGATTGTTCCGGTTGTGGCCGCGCCGCGCGCGCCTTGCGAAAGCAAAACCACTCTAACCACATCGCCCAGGGTAAGAGCGCCACGATGGTAATGGGAAGGTAATACCAGAATGGTTGGATGTGCCGGAATTCCGGCGTCAGAAAGCGGTTGAAATTGTGCTCGATGATAAAAACGCGCAGGAAGCCGGGATTGCGCTGCGCGCACAGTATGTACCAGGGGAGCGCAGTCACTAGAAATGCGCCAACGGCCATGGGATGAAACAGAATCAATGAATCGCGCCAGCGTTTCGTGAACGCCGTCCACAATAACATCGCTCCGCCCGCAAGAATCACCGCCGCCGGGCCCTTTGCCAGCACCGCAGCGCCCAGAAAAAATCCAAAAAGCAGCAAGCTGAGGTAGCGGGGAATTTGCGTGTTCACCATGCCGAGCGCTGCCGCCGCGCATACCATCGCCACGGTCAGCGCAGCCGCGAAGGCCATGTCCGGCGCCGCGGCGTGCGAGAATCCGATCATCCCGACGCTTGAGGGCAATAACACGAGCAGCCAGCGAGCCGTTTCCCAGCCCTCCATGCGCAGCGCCAGCCACGCCAGCGCCAGCGTGGCGAGCAGAGCAGCCAGCGCGCTTGGCAGCCGCGCCGTCACTTCACTGACACCAAATAATTTGAAGCTCAGCGCCGCGCCCCAGTAATAAAGGACCGGCTTCTCAAACCACGGCTTCCCATATAGCCTGGGCGTCACCCAATCGCCCGATTCCGCCATGTCCCGCGCGATCCACGCATAGCGCGGCTCGTCCGGGCCCACTAGTCCCAGTGCGCCTAGATGGCTGAAGTAACAAACGTACAGCGTGACAAAAATGAGAACTGCCCAACTCACGTTTCGCAACGAAATTCCGGGCGGCGTTTTGGCTGAGGATGTAGGCGTGTCGGTCATTCGCAGCTGAACTTCAGCGACCAGAGTCTAACATTGCGCGCAATGCGCGTGGCATTGTGGCGTCACGGAAAGGCATACTGTCGAGGCCGCATCTCTGGATGGCAGACCCCGATGGTAGCTAAAGATCGATGAAGGAATGGTTCGAATGCGCCTCCGTGCGTGCATTGCTCAAGACGCTGGAGGTTTTGCCGCGTGCAATCGCGCGCTCTCTCGCCGCCGCCGGCGCGCACGTCTTGTATTTATTGTCTCCCAAGCTGCGAAGAATCGCCGACTTCAATCTCCGCCTGGCTTTTCCGGATTGGAGCGCGCAACACCGCTCACAAGTAACACGCACGATGGTTCGCAATCTCGGCTGGATGGCCGCCGAATTCGCGCGCCTGCCAAAATATTCAAAGCGAAATATAGAAGACCTCGTCATCCTCGACGGCCATGAAAATTTTCTGCGCGGCTATCAACAGGGGAAAGGCGTCCTCTATCTCACCGGACACATCGGCGCGTGGGAGCTTTCTTCCTTTGCCCACGCGCTGTACGGCTATCCTTTACACTACATGGCCAGGCCGCTCGACAATCCCCGTTTGGACGCGCTCGTCAATCGCTACCGCTCGCTCAGCGGCAACCGTCCGATTTTCAAAAATGAATCAGCCCGCGCCATGCTTAAGGTTTTGAAAGACGCCGGCACCGTCGGCATCCTCGCCGATCAAAATACCCAGGCACAGGAAGGCGCCTTCGTCGATTTCTTTGGAACCCTCGCGTGTGCGACTACTGGCATCGCCCGCGTCGCGCTGCACACCGGAGCCGCCGTCGTTCCCGGCTATGCCGTGTGGGACCAGCAAATCAAGAAATACCGTTTGCGGTTCGAACCCCCGGTTGAATTGACGCGCACCGGCGACATGGAACGCGATGTTCTTGAGAACACCCGGAAATTTGCCAAAGTTATCGAGGACATCATCCGCAAGTATCCAGATCAGTGGGTGTGGATTCACGCTCGCTGGCACACCAGACCGGCAGGCGAACCGCCGCTGTACACGTTTCAATCGGTGCAATAAAGCGAGCGGCAAATCGAATAGTATCCGCGAGGGCAGCGATGAGAAAAACAGTAAACGAATTGGCGGCAGCGCTGAGCGCCACGATAGAAGGCGACGGCGGCTTCGAATTACAGTCCGTCGCATCGCCCGAGCGCGCTGGCGCCCGCGATTTGATCTACGTGGAGTCGCAGAAGTTTGCCACGCGCGCCGCAGCTTCGGCAGCGGTGTGTGTGATCGCTCCGCCTGGCGTGGAGTTGCCGGGGAAAACCGTGCTTCGCAGCGCCGCACCCAAGTTGGCTTTCGCCAAAGCCGCCGCGTTGCTCGTCGGCCAGGCGCCCATTGCTGCCGGAATCCATCCCACGGCCATCATCGCTCCGCTCGCGCAAATCGCAACGAATGTCGGCATCGGTCCCTACGCGGTGATTGGCGAAGATGCCCACATCGGCGAAGGCACGCAGATCGGCCCGCACGCGGTCATCGGCGCGGGTTGCTGGGTCGGCAAAAATTGCCGCATCCACCCGCGTGTCACTTTGTATAACGGCGTGCGCATGGGCGACCGCGTGGAGATTCACTCCGGGGCGGTTCTTGGCGCCGACGGATTCGGATACGCTTTCGGCGAGGGCCGCTACTGGAAATTTCCGCAGGCCGGCATTGTGGAACTTGGCGACGACGTGGAAGTCGGGGCCAACGCTACCATCGATCGCGGTTCGCTGGCCGACACGCGCATAGCTTCGGGAGTGAAACTCGACAATCTCGTACACATCGGCCACAACTGCCAGATCGGCGAGCACTCTGTAATTGCCGCGCAAGCCGGCCTATCCGGTTCCTGCACCTTTGGCAAAAACGTGATCGTCGGCGGACAGGCCGGCTTCGGCGAACGCTGCGAACTCGAAGACGGCGCGGTCATCGGCGGCCAATCGGGAGTCCTGGGCGAAAAAACCGTTCACAGCGGTGAAACCGTTTGGGGCACGCCCGCGCGCTCGCTCAAAAAATTCAAGGAACAGTTCGCGTGGCAATCGCGCCTGCCGGAACTGGCGGCGCGCATCAAAAAACTGGAAGCCAATGTAGGAAAATAATTCGGGAACAGTATTTTCCGCATACTCAGTTTAAAATCAAAAGGTGGCAATTGTGGAAAGCACCGCGGCTCAAAGCAAGCGCACTTGGCGCGTTATCGTGGTCGGCGGTCACACCCGCTCCATCGGCAAAACGCAACTGGTCTGCGACATCATCAACGCCTTTCCAGAAGCCAACTGGATTGCCGGCAAAATCACGCAATATGGTCACGGCGTCTGCGCGCAAAATGGCGAGCATTGCGATTGCGCGCCCGACGAGCACGGCTACGCCATCAGTTGGGAGCAGGACGCGCAAACCGGTACGGACAGCTCGCGATTCTTGGCCGCTGGCGCGAAGCGCTCCTTTTGGCTCCGTACCAAGCAAGGCTTTTTAGCCGAAGGCCTCCCGCTCTTGCGCCGAGCTCTCAGCGAAGCTACCTCCGCGCGCGATAGAGACGCTGACCCTCAGACTCTGATCGTCGAGAGCAATTCGCTCCTGCAGTTTGTCCACCCCAGCCTGTACTTTGCCGTCCTCGATTCGCGCCGCGACGATTTCAAAGACTCCGCCCGCATCGTCCTTGACCGCGCCGATGCCCTGGTCTTCCGCGGCCCCGCCGGCCAATCTGCGACCATCGACCAGCCATGGATGAAGCTTCCGCCCCAGCTTCTCCGCGCCGTCCCCTCCGTTCGCCAACTCGAAGGCGAACCCCTCCCCGTCCCGTTGCAGGTCCTAGTAAGGCGAGCCTTGGAAGCCCCGGCTGACGTCTCGATCTAACCCCCAGCACCAACCTGTCTCCTATCGGAGACAATCCCGTTGACCATAAGGGGTAAATCCGGCGATAATTTAGTAGTACTGGTTTCACCTTAGGATTTAGGCTTAGGTAACAGTCAGATTCCAGGGTGCAGGTATGTGCCGGGCAGCTGCAAAGTTCCGCTAACAGGGACCTTACAGCGTGGTCATGCCGCTATGCCGGTGATTTGCCGGGAAGGGGACGAATGGCGTCATCAGTGCGGATGAGTGACGGAACGGCTGTAGCCCCAGCGCCGTTACACTGGCGTGAACAGGGCTGGGCCGAGCGCCTCGAAAGCTCCATCGAGCGCGGCGCGAATCATCTATTGTCCCTCCAAACCCAGGAAGGGTACTGGGTTGGCGAACTGGAAGCGGACACCACACTTGAATCGGACTACATCTATTACCTCTTCGTCCTCGGCAAGGCCGATCCAGAAAGGATCGCCAAGCTCGCCAACTATGTACGCCTCAGGCAGCTCCCCGACGGTGGCTGGAGCATTTATCCTGGCGGCCCGTCCGAGCTGAACGCCACCAGCAAAGCCTATTTCGCGCTGAAACTTGCCGGAGACTCCGTCGACTCGCCGCAAATGGCGCGCGCCCGCGCCGCGGTTCACCGCCTCGGCGGCCTGGAATTAGCAAACTCTTACACGCGATTTTATCTCGCCCTCGTCGGCGCCGTAGGCTGGGAGCTCGTTCCCGCCATACCGCCCGAGCTGATGCTGCTGCCCAACTGGTTCTATATCAACATCTACGAATTTTCATCCTGGACCCGCGGCA